>NZ_JACHVC010000005.1:7500-364272 GCF_014230145.1 Pelagicoccus albus | reverse complement strand
ACGAACTGTCCGGCCTCCATCAGGTTCTTGTGGGTACCGGTATCAAGCCAGGCGGTTCCTCGCCCCAAAAGCTCCACGTTCAAGTCGCCGATTTCCAGGTAGGCCTGGTTCAGGTCGGTGATCTCGAGCTCCCCGCGGGGGGAAGGCTTTATCTTCTTGGCGAACTCCACAACCCGCTCGTCGTAGAAGTAGAGCCCGGGAACCGCGTAGTTGGATTTTGGATTCTCGGGCTTCTCCTCGATCGAGACGACTTTGCCGTCCGGGTCGAACTCGACCACGCCGTAGGCTTTCGGGTCGGCCACGTTGTAGCCGAAAATGGTAGATCCCTCCGACCGCTGGTCCGCGGCCTTGAGGGTGCGCACGAGATCGTGGCCGTAGAAGAGGTTGTCTCCAAGGACAAGGGCCGCCGGAGCGCCGTCGAGGAATTCCTCGCCGATTAGGAATGCCTGGGCCAGACCGTCCGGGCTAGGCTGGACCTCGTAGCTGAAACTCACCCCAAAGGCGGAGCCGTCGCCGAGCAGGCGCTCGAAAAGCGGCGTGTCCTGTGGGGTGGAAATGATGAGGATCTCGCGGATCCCGGCCAGCATCAGCAGCGAGATCGGATAGTAGATCATCGGCTTGTCGTAGATCGGCATCAGCTGCTTGGATACCGCGATCGTGCAAGGATAGAGTCTGGTTCCGGATCCGCCCGCAAGGACGATCCCTTTTCTTGGCTTTGCGCTCATAAGCTAGGGTTTTGGAGAATTGGGTCCGGCTAGGCCTGGCCGAGGCGCTCGCGGGCGTACTTCTTCTCGGCGATGTCCTTGCACCAGTCCTGGTTGTCCAGGTACCACTGCACGGTCTTGCGGATGCCGCTGTCGAAGGTCTCGGCAGGCACCCAGCCGCACTCCTTCTCGCTGCGTTCGCAGTTGATGGCGTAGCGGCGGTCGTGGCCGGGACGGTCCTTCACGTAGGTGATCAGGTCCTCGTACTTGGCGATGCCCGCCTTTTGGGCGGACTCGTTGGCCGAAACGGGAGCCAGCTCGTCGAGCAAGGAGCAGATGCGCTTCACGATCTGGATGTTCTCCATCTCGCTGCGGCCGCCGATGCAGTAGGTCTCGCCGAGAGCCCCCTTTTCGAGAGCGGCGAGAATGCCGGTGCAGTGGTCCTCCACGAAGAGCCAGTCGCGGATCTGCTTGCCGTCGCCATAGATGGGAAGGGGCTTGGCCTCCAAAGCGTTCAAGGTGACGAGCGGGATCAGCTTCTCCGGGAACTGGAACGGGCCGTAGTTGTTGGAGCAGTTGGTGGTGACCACCGGCATGCCGTAGGTATGGAAGTAGGCGCGCACCAGGAAGTCGCTGGACGCCTTGGACGCCGAGTAAGGGCTGTTCGGGGCATAAGGCGTGGTCTCGCAGAAGGCGGGGTCGTTGGGACCGAGAGTGCCGAACACCTCGTCGGTAGAGACGTGGAGGAAGCGGAAGCCTGACTTGGCTTCGCCTTCAAGGCCGGACCAGAAGTGGCGGGCCGCCTCCAGCATGCGAAGCGTGCCGGTAACGTTGGTTTCCACGAAAGGTTCAGGAGTGTCGATGGAGCGGTCCACGTGGCTTTCCGCCGCGAAGTGGACGATCGAGCCAACCGAATACTCCTCCAGCAGGGAGGATATCTTGGCCTGGTCCAGAATGCTGGTCTCGGAAAAGACGTACTCCGGAGAGTCTGCCAGGTCGCTCAGGTTGGCGGGATTGCCGGCGTAGGTGAGCGAGTCGACATTGACGATCCGGTCGTAGCCGGACGCCTTGAGCAGGGCCGCGCCGTCCCGAAGCAGCACGCGCACGAAATTTGAACCAATGAAGCCGCAGCCTCCTGTTACAAGTATAGATTTCATAGGGAAATGCTCCGTTTAGGCCTTCTTCCAGTTCTTGAGCGACCACTCCAAGGCTTCCTCCACAGGGCGCATGACCACTCCCGCGGCCTTGAGCTTGGAATCGTCGAGTATGCAGTTCGAACGCGGCGTCTTGGCGGCCTTGGACATGAAGTCGTCCTCCGATTCGAAGAACTTGAACTCCTTGCCGTTCACGCCGGAACTCTTGATCAGGTCGACCACCTGCGAAGTGGTTACCGCTCCGGGGTTGGTCACGTTATAGATGCCCTTGGGCACGTCCTGCTCGTAGCACGCGAAACAGGCGGTCACGAAATCCTCCAGCTGGCTGAGCGAGTTGGTGGCCTGAAGCAGGCAGGCGTAGCTCTGCATCTTGGTAAGGTAGTTGCGGGGATTGTCGATCTCGTTGAACGGGATGCGCAGGCGCCAGACGTAGCCCTCGGGAGAAGACTCATGTTCCCAAGCCGGCCATTCCCCTTCCCCGCGGTCGGTTTCACGGTAGCCGAGCACCTCTTCGCCCAAGGCCTTGGTGCCGCTGTAGAAGGAGCAGGGAGGCTTGCGGAAGGAGAAGTTGGGAGCGTCGTCCTCGCGCCAGCCTCCGCCGCCGGGACGCTCGCCGCCGAAGATGCAGCCGCTGGAGACGTGGCCCCAGCCAATGGAAAGGTCGCCGCAGACTTCGCGTATCAAGCCTGGCAATACGGCGTTGCCGTCAAGGCAATTGCCCTTGTCCAGCTCGCAGGCGTCCACGTTGGGCTTGCCGGTGTAGCCCGCGCAGTTGACCAGGAACTTCGCCCCGGTCGCCTTGAGGGCGTCCGCGAATTCGGCTTTGGAGCCATTTGCGATATCACGCCCGCTCAGGGAAGTGAAATCGACGCCTTTGGTTTCGAGCAATTGCCGAAACGCGGTTCCGACGTAGCCAGTAGATCCTACGAGTGCTATCATGTTAGGTTCAGGATTGGATAAATTAGGCAACAAAAGTGAAATTACCAAACGCGGGGCGGAACGGAAACGATGTCGTAAGACTCTAATACGAAGGCCTGGCTGTTCTTGCCATCGATGACCGCAGCGAGGTCTAGCTCGAATTGCTGATACCTGCCTCCTTTACGACGCAGAACAACGATCTTCTTCATTTTCCCAGTGACCTTGTCGATGCCACCAGCGGCAATAATAGCTTCTAGAACGGAAAGCTGACGAAATGATTCAACGATCCCTGGGTTTCGCACCTCCCCTTCGAGGTAGTAAGTAAAATGAGATTCGATCACCGAGACGATGACTTCATTGGAGACCAGTTGGTCCTCGAACTTTTCAGCAAGGAGGCCTTCTAATTCTCGTGGCGTCATACCCGCCACATCCACCTCTCCCACAATTGGAAGAGTGATCGCGCCATCGCGACGTACCTGCAACTCCATGTTGAGCTCAGGAGCTCCCGGAAAATCGATTTTCACCAAGTCCTGCGGCTGAAGCAAGAAACGCTCCGTGGCGCTGCCATCGCTTTGGGCTGCAGCAGGAACCGATAAGATCGTGGCAAGTAGGAAGATTTTTAAAAAGGCTCCCTGAAAACGGGACAACAATGCAGGCACAGCAAATGATTGGTTATTCATGATTTAGATTCAAAAGAGTCGCTAAGGGAACGGCACAATCCCACCCAACTTAAATGACGCAATCAAGCAGAAAGCCCTACATCAAGAACTTGCAAGCTACCTGTTACGCATCCGTCGAATACTTAGTTGTACCTAAACCGATTCCGTTCCCAGTCCCCTAGCAGAAAAAATGCCCCAAGAACACTTTCTTGGGGCATTTGAAAATTGAGGTTTAAACTCCGCTTATTTGGCGGCTGCAACGATATTAGCCGCAGTCATTCCAAGAATGCCCATAACCGTATCGCCCGGGGCACTGATTCCGAAACGATCGATTCCTAGAACCTTACCCTCGGTACCAACATACTTGTACCAGAGACCAGAAACGCCGGCTTCGATAGCGATGCGCTTGGTGCATGCCTTCGGCAGGACCGACTCCTTGTACTCATCGCTTTGAGCGTCAAAACGGAACATGGATGGCATAGAGACAACACGCGTGCCTGCTCCCAACTCTTCAGCCGCCGCGATAGCATGCTGAAGTTCAGAGCCAGTTGCGATGAGGATGGTTTCGAGCTCAGCCGACTCTTCCTTAATCACGTATCCACCTTTCAATACACCTTTGCGGCGAACGTCAGCGGAAGCAGTGTTGATATTTGGAATGTTCTGGCGAGTCAGTGATAGCATGGTTGGCCCATCGAGGCGCTCCATGGCTGCGACAAATGCTCCTGCGGTTTCTTCCGCATCTCCTGGACGAATGACGTCAAGATTCGGGATGACGCGCAATCCAGATACGGTTTCCACTGGCTGGTGAGTAGGACCATCTTCTCCAACTCCTACCGAATCGTGGGTAAAGATGTATATGGTGGGCAACCCGGCGAGAGCGGCCAGACGAATCGAAGCTCGGCAGTAGTCGGCGAAAACCATGAAGGTGGCGCCCGACGCTCTGAAAATACCGTCGTAGGCAATGCCGTTCATCAAAGCACCCATCGCGTGTTCGCGAATTCCAAAGAGCAAATTGCGTCCAGTTTCGCTTCCAGGTAGGAAATCGCCTCCATCCTTGATGTAGTTCTTGGTAGAGCCGTGGAGGTCCGCACTGCCGGAGATTAGCTCAGGACGAGCCTTGGCGATTGGCTGCAAAACACTGGAGCCAGAACCGCGAGTGGCGACCTTGGCATCATCAGCAGTAACAGGAATAGCCGCAAAGAGTTCGTCTACATCGACCGGAGCAGAGGCGCCTGCTTCAAGTTGAGCAGCCAAATCAGCATTCGCGGATTTCCAAGCAGTGTAGGTTTCTAGCCAAGATTCGTAGGCGGCTACGCGCTCAGCCTTCTTGGATGCGAAGTATTCCTTAACATCATCGGAAACGTAAAAAGTTTCCTCCGGCAGTCCGAGGCCCTTGCGAGCGCTTTCGGCATATTTCGCTCCACCTTCACCGTGGCCAGCACTGGTGCCTGCTACCTCGGGGATTCCACGTCCAATCTCTGTCTTACAGATAATCAACTGTGGCTTTCCAACAGCCGCCTTGGCCGCTGAGTAGGCTTCCGAAATGGCATCAAGGTCGTGACCGTCGATAGTCACGACATCCCAACCCATTGCCTCGTAACGAGCGGCCGTATCCTCACTCTGGCTTTTGACCGCCATAGCGTCGAGGGTGACATCGTTGCTATCGTAGAAAAGGATCAGGTTATCGAGCTTGAGGTGACCAGCCAAGGCAGAAGCCTCCTGGGCGACACCTTCTTGCAAACACCCATCACCTGCGAGCACTACGATATTGCTGTCGATTATCTTATGCTCGTCGGTGTTGAACTTGGCGGCAGCCATCTTTCCGGAAATCGCGAATCCGACTCCGTTTCCTACACCTTGACCAAGGGGACCTGTGGTGCACTCAACACCCGGCGTCTCCATATACTCAGGGTGACCTGGAGTCTTGGAATGTAATTGGCGGAAGTTCTTAACCTCCTCTAGCGGAAGATCGAATCCGGACAAGTGCAGCCAGCTGTAGATGAACATGCTTCCATGGCCAGCAGACAACACGAAACGATCGCGATTTACCCAACGTGGCTCGTCTGGATTAATACTTAACGCTTCGCCAAAAAGTACGGAGCCGATCTCAGCGGCGCCGAGCGGAAGACCTAGGTGTCCTGAGGAACAGGCATGGACTGCGTCGATGGCAAGACCACGTGCTTGAGTAGCGGCTTTCTGGAGTAGTTCTTTGTTCATAAATGCTAACTTGCTAAAAAATCTTTTTAAAGATCTCGAGCATCGCGGCCTACGGTAGTCTTTCAAGTCTCAAGGCAGCAAAGATCAGGTGAACAGTTGAGCTATTAATAGAACCTGAACAACTTTCTGGCAGATCTCCAATTCAGTTCATGACGGGAGTCGTAAACTTCAAACAGAGTCAGAAACAAAAAAAGCCGCCCATAAAACAGGGCGGCTTTGGAAATTGATTAGTCGAGCAGCTTAGTGGTTGCCCTTGGCAAGGCGCTTTTCCTTGACCTGCATAGCCTTCTTGCCGACGAGGTCACGAAGGTAGTACATGCGAGCACGCATAGTCTTGGACTCCTTGTCCACTTCGATCTTGTCGATAAGTGGGCTGTGTACAGGGAAAACCTTCTCAACACCTTCGCCGTAGGAAATACGACGCACGGTGAAAGTACGGTTGATGCCTGAACCCTTGAGAGCAATCACGATACCAGCGAAAACCTGGATACGCTCTTTGTCGCCCTCCACCACACGCGTGTGGACCTTGACGCCGTCACCAACCTTGAAGGAGGTTACGTCTGCTTTGAGGTGCTGCTTTGTTACTTCGTTTACTACTGCGTTCATGGTGAATCCTCTAATAAATCTGGTCTGCGTTTTCGCGTTCGTTCTTCCCTCTCCCGCTGCCGCCACTTGTCGATTTCCGCGTGGTTTCCAGACAGCAACACCTCAGGAATAGGCATGCCTCTGAACACCGCTGGGCGCGTGAATTGAGGAAAGTCGAGCAAGTTGTCTTGGAAGCTTTCGTTAGTCAATGACTTTTCTTCACCTAAAAATCCGGGCAAAAAGCGGCTCAAACAGTCTATCAAAACTGCTGCCGCCAAGGTGCCATTGGTCAATACGTAGTCGCCGATACTGATCTCTTGGTCGATCAAGTTTTCCCGGACTCGGTCGTCGATACCTTCGTAATGGCCGCTGACCAGAAGCAATCGCTTCTTCTTGGCCAAGGTTCTGGCTAATTCAGGCGTTAGCGGCTCCCCATCGGGCGCCAAATAGATGCGGTGCGTTTCCGGCTCCTGAATTTCCTCGATGGCATCGAACAATGGCTCTGGCATCAAAACCATACCAGCCCCCCCTCCGAAAGGTCGGTCGTCGACCTGATTGTGCTTACCTTTGGACCAATCCCGCAGATTGTGAACATCCACCTCCAAAACGCCGTTGGTTACGCCACGGCCTATCATACTCTCGGAAAGGAAGCCGTCGAGCATTTGAGGGAATAGAGTTAGAACATCGATCTTCATCGATAAACCGCGGGAAACTTTTGCCTATATATAATAATGTTGCAGGCGGGGCGTAAAAATAGACAAACCCGGCGTTTCTCAGAAAGCCGGGTTTGGAAAGGTGATTACGGGAACCAGCCCTAATGGGCTTAGCCTTCGGCCGCTGCAGCCTGCTCTTTGCGAGCACGCTTGATCAGCGAATTCGAAGTGTCGGTCGGCTGAGCGCCAACAGACATCCAGTACTCAGCACGTTCTACGTTGAGTTCGAGCTGCTTGGCTGCGTCTTTTTGCTTCGGAAGATAGGTACCGAGCTTTTCTACGAAGCGACCGTCGCGGCGTCCGCGTGCTTCCGCTACCACTACTCGGTAGACTGGTTCGTGTGTTGCGCCTGCGCGTTGAAGTTTAATCTTTAGTGCCATCTTTGCGTCTCCTAGAAAATTGGAAAAGGTGGGGACGATTAATCAAAAATGGATCTTGTCAAGCCCCATCCAATCCAATGATCTTTCCGCCCTTATGCTGAAAGCTGGTATCGTCGGTCTTCCTAATGTTGGCAAGTCAACATTGTTCAATGCGCTCACTCGCACCCGCAAGGCGGAGTCGGCCAATTATCCCTTTTGTACGATCGACCCAAACGTGGGCGTAGTAAATGTGCCAGACCCTCGTCTCCAGGTGCTACAAAACATTGCAGGAACGAGCGTAGTGATCCCTGCCGCGATCGAATTCGTGGACATCGCCGGTCTGGTAGCAGGAGCGAGCAAAGGAGAGGGTTTGGGAAACAAGTTCCTAGCCAACATCCGCGAGACTGACGCGATTGTTCAGGTCGTTAGATGTTTCGAAAACGATGACATCGTCCACAGCATGGGTTCGGTCGACCCCATCCGCGACATCGAGGTAATCAATACCGAGCTGATTTTGTCCGACTTGGAATCCGTAGAACGCCAGAAGGAGAAGCTCGTTAAGAAAGTGCGTTCCGGAGACAAAGAGGCGGCGGCCACTGTAGAGCTTATAGATCGCCTTCTTCCCCACTTCAACGAAGGCAAGCCTGCAAACACTCTAGAGATGTCGAAGGAGGAACTCGTGACGCTGAAAGGGCTACACCTCCTATCATCCAAAGCGGTTATCTACGCGGCCAATGTCATGGAAGACGACTTGGCTGACGCCGAGGCAAATCCCTACGTGGCCAAGGTACGCGAGTACGCTAGGACCGCTCACGACGCAGGGTGTGTCGTGATTTCAGCTCAGATCGAATCCGAGCTCATCGACCTTTCCGCTGAAGATGCTGCAGAATTCCTGGCAGACCTAGGAGTCGACGATTCTGGAGTTTCCCTGCTGATCCGTGAAACCTACGCCCTACTCGGCCTGAAGACATACTTCACTGCAGGCGAAAAAGAAGTGAGAGCTTGGACTTTCGAAGATGGAATGACTGCTCCGCAATGCGCCGGCGTCATTCACACTGATTTCGAGAAGGGATTCATCAAAGCGGAGGTCGTAGCCTACGACGATCTGTCATCGCTTGGAAGTGTTTCTGCCGCCCGTGATGCAGGCAAATATCGCCTCGAGGGGAAGGAATATCTCTTCAAGGACGGGGATGTTGCGGTTTTCCGCTTCAACAACTGAACCATGTCCGGACCTCGCGGTCCATTCGGTTAACAATTCCGCGTTTAAGCGGGCAGAATCGAAAATTTCTCTAAGGAGCAGTCCAAATAACGCGATTTAATCGAATCGTCTTCTCTTGTAATAACTCGAAAAAACGCGAACTTAGACGGACTGAACGAATAGATGTACGAAAGATCCTACATGACTCACGACTCCGGAGAAAAAGCCAAGCAAACGCTTACCTGGCTCATCGGAGCAAACATAGTTGTTTTCGTACTCCAAAATATTTTCGACCGCACTGGCGGGCCCGGTCTCATAAATCACTACTTCGCCTTTCATACCGATTCCATCGAGCAAGGCCTGATTTGGACTCCTATCACCTACGCCTTTCTGCACGGCACTAATAATTGGCTGCACATCATCGGGAACATGCTTGGTGTATTTTTCCTAGGGCGTGCGGTTTTGCCCGTCCTGGGTCAAAAACGTTTTCTGCAGCTCTACTTCGGAGCGGTACTCATCGGGGGAGTCATGTGGTTCGCCGCAAGCTTCATCTCGGGAGCGAATTCCGTCATCGGAGCTTCGGGAGCGGTATTTGCCCTGCTCACCTTTTTCGCATGCCTCTATCCTGATCGCGAAATCCAGTTGCTGCTCTTTTTCGTTCTGCCGATCCGCATAAAGCCACGGTACCTAGCGTATGCAATGCTGGGCATCTCGATACTCGGCCTACTCTTCCAAGAGCTTTTTGCAACTGGAGGCGGGGTTGTCGCCCACTCGGCGCATCTGGGCGGAATGCTGGTTGGCTACCTATTCTTCAAGTACGTTTACCTTAAAAGCCCCTACGACAACACCGGAGGTATTTCGCTGTCTTTTGGACGACTTTTCAAAAGAAAGGAAACCGCCAAGAGCTCAGCCGGCTACACTTATCGGGTCAATGTTTCCAAGCAGACCAAAGATCTCAAAGGCGAGGTGGATCGGATCTTAGATAAAATCAACAGCAAGGGCTTCGGCTCACTTTCTCAAAACGAGAAAGAAATTTTAGACGAAGCACGGGATCTGCTACGTAAGCGTTGAACACGGCAGCAGGCAAATACTGCCGGCAAAGGGAACCTTCAAACGTAGTAGCTAACTCACAATATTTCCAAGCACCCCAGTTAAGCTTTCAACCTTTGCGAGAGCGGAGAACCCCACTTCGCTAACTTAACGATATACACAAAGACCGTATGACCAAGTGCCTAACAGCAGCCGCAGCATTGCTCGGCCTCATATCCGCCTCCCTTTCATTCGCAGTAACATCATTAGAGGAGCCGCTTCCAGAGTTGAAAAGCACCTCTCTGATGGAAAACGAGGCACGCCTCGTAGTCGAAATGCTGGAAACCATGCATTTCGAAAGCGCCGAAATCTCAAATGAAACCTTCGCGGAGCTGATAACCGAATTCATGGAGAATTTGGACTACAACAAGCTTTATTTCCTAGAGGAGGAACAGAAGCAATTCATCGAAGAATACGGCAATTCTCTGGGCTTCAAACTTCGCTACCAAGGTCAGCTGGAAGCAGCCTTCGACATCTACTCCATATACCGCGATCATGTTATCGATCGAGTCGACTGGGTTTTGAATCAGCTGGAGCGAGATTGGACCTTCGACACGGACGAATACTACATCTACGATCGAGAGGAAAGCCCTTGGCCAAAATCCAAAGAGGAGGCCGACGAGCTGTGGAGACTACGCGTCAAATACGAGCTCCTGCAGGAGATTCTCAACGACAAGACGCAAGAAGAGGCCAAAGAGCGCATTACCAAACGCTACGAGCGGGTGCTTAGAAGTATGCACGAGAATACCGCTAAGGATGTTGAAGAAATCTTTCTCACCAGCCTAACCAAGATGTTCGATCCCCACTCTAGCTTTCTATCATCGGACACTCTGGAGGATTTCAATATCAGCATGCGCCTGAAGCTCATAGGGATCGGAGCTATGCTGAGCGAAGAGGATGGATATTGCGTTATACGCGAACTCGTTCCCGGGGCTCCAGCTATCCGTAGCAAGAAAATCAAGCCCAACGATCGCATCGTCGCAGTAGCCCAAGAAGGTGAAGAGCCAGTTGATATCATAGGCATGGGCCTTAGGAAGATTGTAGATCAAATTCGCGGTGAAAAAGGCTCAAAAGTAACCCTTACCATAATCCCCGCTGACGCCACCGACGACTCCGTACGAGAAGATGTCGTGATCGTAAGAGACGAAGTTCACATCAATTCCAGCCGCGCCACCGGCAAGATCTTCGAGGTTCCAGACCAAGAGGGAAAGATGAGCTCAATTGGCGTTATCGACATTCCAACCTTCTATGGGGGCGACGAGTACTTCGAAAATGGCCAACGCTACATGACAAGTGTAACAGCCGACGTGGAAGAACTGGTCAACAAGATGAAAACGGAAGGCGTAGAGGGCATCGTGCTGGACCTCCGTCGCAATGGTGGTGGTTTGCTTGATGAAGCTATCAGAATGACAGGCCTTTTCATACGCAGAGGTCCAGTAGTTCAAGTGCGAGAAAAGAGCGGTTACGTCCAATCCCATATGGATCGCGACCCCAAAGTCGCCTACAGCGGCCCCCTCGCAGTTCTGACATCTCGCTACAGCGCTTCCGCTTCCGAGATTCTAGCCGGAGCGTTACAGAATTACGGACGCTCCATCACGATCGGCAATTCTTCCACGCACGGGAAGGGCACCGTGCAACAGGTATTCTCCCTCGACCAATACGTCTTAAGAAAAGATATCGCTAACGACAGGGCTGGAGCAGCCAAACTAACAATCCGCAAGTTCTATCTGCCCAACGGATTTTCTACGCAACGCAAAGGGGTCGTACCAGATATCCAACTCCACTCGATCGAGGAGATCACTGCCGTGGGAGAGGCCGATCTGCCAAATGCTCTCTCTTGGGACTACATCAAGCCGGTTACTCGCTTCGTGGAGATGACCCTCAAGAGCAATCTTCTTGAGCAACTCACCTCCAGCAGCGAAGAGAGAATGAGCTCCTTGGAGGAATTTGAATTTCTGCAGAAGCGTTTGGATTGGTACTCCGAGAGGGAAGAAAAGAAAAAGATTTCCCTCAACCTCGAGCAACGCAAAGTCATGATGGAGGAGGACGAAGCCTTTCTCGATTCCATAAAGGACGAACAGCGCTCGCTAGCGGAAAAGAACTACGAGTTCACGGAAGTGAAACTCGACAGCGTCATCCGTGAGGAAGCGCAACGAGAGAAAGAGGAAGCCGAATTCGAAAACACTTTGGCAGCGGAGGAAGAAACGGCACCAACCGCAGAAGAAACCGAGGAGGAAACCTCTACTGAGCTAGCGTCAGACGAATCCGAAAACTCCGCATCAGAAGAAGAGGAGGAGGAAGAAGATCTCCCAGATTTCGACATCCAGCTGAGAGAAACCCTCCGCATTATGACTGAAGCGATTGAAATCTCCCCTAACCCCACAGACTGGAGTCAGCCAGCTCTTCCGATCGCCTCAAAGTCTAGGTTCGAACGCTTGATGAACTAGATTAAACACATCTAACGAACTAATAATTTAAATAGAAACAAAGCCGCCCGTCTCAAAAAGACGGGCGGCTTTTGCGTTAAACGAATGAACCTACGGACTTCGAACTCCGCGGGTGAAGACTTCAAAACGAAGGCTATTCCGGCTTAAGCTCCCAATTGCTGGTAAGAGCAAAAACGATCGCAGCATAGCGATTCTCGATGCCCAACTTCCGGAAAATGCTTTCGCAATGCTTCTCGACCGTGCGTGGGCTGATTTCAAGAATTCTGCCGATATCGCCGTTGGTTTTTCCCTCAACGATCCAGAAAAGCACCTGCTTCTCACGCTTGGTCAGCCGTTCGAGCTGTTCTTTGCCAGGTGCGGATTTCGATCCGTTCTCGGTTGTTTGGTTTGGTTTCACTAGGTTGGATTCCGATTTGAGGCCTCATCTGACTCTCAAACAAATGCATGTCAACGGCTTGCAGGTTAAGACAACCCTACTTGCTCGGATGAACCTCTGAATGAAGGCAGTAGTGAAGCCCAAAGCAGGAAGAGATTTCCCTCTGTAGGCACGCTTCAAGCTCTGGATTAATATGGATTAGCTAGGATCTTACTACTAACTTACAGTCACCCCTTAGTCAATAGCGGAAAATTTACACTGAAAACCCATAGGGTTTTCTTGATTTTTTCCCTACAGGAAACCTGCATACCAATCAACCCTGAGTTAAGTATCCTCGTCTGTAACTGGCTTTACGCAGTCCGAACAGACAGCCTCGCCTTCCCTATTGTATCGGAACTCGCGTTCTGGATGCGAAATGTCAGTGGCTCCACAGAGAGTACAGGTGTGAAAAGGTTCCGCCGCAAACTTCTCCTTTTCGACTTTGAGCGAACGTAACTTCTTCTTTGAACGGAGACTCGAGATGATATCGCGACCGAAGAAGATTGGGAAGTTGATCAACGAACCAGCGATCAAAGCCTTCTCGAAAAGGCCTACCTGGAAAAAGCGAGCAAGCGTAACTGCTGCGATAAATACCGCGATCCACTTAACTTTCACCGGCAATATGAAATAAATCCGCAACTCGTAGTTTGGATTGAGATAGGCGAAGCCAAAGGTGATCGAAAGTCCGATGTAAAAGTTAGAAACCGGATAATACGGGGCAACCAGACCTGCAAGCAACGCTCCCACAGCAGCGGTCAATACGAACAGGTTGTAGCGAAAAGCTCCCCAGTGCGACTCCAAGAAGGTGCCCATCATGTAGAAAACCATCCAAGCAAAAACCAGCCATATCCAATGGCTTTGCCCAGGTATGAGCATGAAAGTCGCGATTCGCCAAAACTCTCCAGAGAGAAAGCGATCCCAGGTGAAAACAAGGGAGGAGAGTACGCCAATCCGGTTGGGACTTAGCGAAGACAGGCCAAACATGGCCACCTGCCCAATGATCAGGTACAATGTCAGGTTATTGAAGGCGAGAAAACCAAGTTTTCTCTCTAGCTTATCAAGCAAGGACATTATGGTCGGACCTAGGCTCTAGGATACTCGGCAACAGACTCGATGGTGATTCCTCCCCTCGCCTTTTGAACGGTTGTTACTACACAACGCTTTGGCGAGATATCTTGAACTACTCGGTCGCAAATTACAGCGGCTATCTTCTCAGAGAACATAGCCTTCTTCTGAAACCCCCAAAGGTAGAGTTTTAGACTCTTACTCTCGATGCACAACTGGTTGGGCACGTATTCGATCGAAACAGTGTAGTAGTCTGGCTGCCCAGTGATAGGGCAAGAGCTCGTGAGCTCGTCAGATGTCATTTTTACGATCGATACTCCATCTGGAGCTTCGAATGTGTCGAGATCGTCAATGGGTTGGCGGACTGTTTTTCCTAGATATTTGGAATCCATAGGTGAATTGGCGTTGGCGAAACTATCGAAGCGACCAACAGTGACATCAAGCTTTGCGTTTAACTCTCTGCCTGCCCCACAATAGAAGAATCTCGCCCCAGAAGGGCTTGCGACTCGGTTGCAGCTTATTTGTTCTAACGATTATGCACTCAAAATTGCTGACGAAGTGTACCCCCATTTTCTTTTTTCTATTTTTGGCAAATCTTGGTTTCTCGGCCTCTAGCCTCCAAGAAGCTCACCAAGACGACAATGTCGAATGGAGAGAATGGACCCCTGGGATCGCCGAGCATGCGAAAAGCGAAGGCAAACCAATCTTCTTTTTCGTTTCCCAATCCGGAGAGAGTCTGGGCCGGGCGATGCTAAACGAAACATTCAAAAACAACACGATCGCTCATCTACTAAACGAGGCCTTTGTCCCAGTCTTGGTTGACGCCAACGAATCACCAGAGCTTGCGGCTTTCATCGGGAAATTAGCGGTGGATCATTTCGAGGCTGCCGAGTTGCCTCATTGCCTCTGGACCGATGAAGAATTAGCGCCGTTGAACGGTGGGGGGTACTTCCCGCCAACTGATGATTGGGGAGGACAAGGGTTTCTCACTGTCGCAAGAAACGTAAGTGAACAGTGGAATTCCGCACCGGACGACTATCGATCAATGGCCAGAGAGAAACTCGCCGAATCAACCAAAACGGAATCCTACGCGTCAAAAGATCGGACTGCAAAACTGCAAATTCTTAGCACCTCCACACTTCCAGAGGAGCAAACTTCGCCTCAACTGAGACCATTGTATTTTCTGAATCTAGCCAAATCGTCCAAAATTCTACCGGTACCGCAGGCTCAAAAAAGTTTAAAAGAGTTCGAAAGTGGTTTGGAAAAAATCGTCATCTCTGCCGGATTCGACAGTTTGGAGGGTGGTTTTTTCCGCGGTGCGAACGATGAATCATGGAGACTGCCCTTCTTCCAAAAGGCCACCCGAGACCAAGCTCTTATGCTCTCTGCTCTTGCAAAACGGATCTCGGACGACCCCAAGCAAGGATACATCGACCTGATTAGATTAACAGTCGGATTCATAGAATCAGCACTGGCGAAACCCAACGGACTAAAGGTCCATTTTCTGGACGGATTTTCTGAGAATGATGATCCAGATGGAGCAGAAGGACTACACTATGTGGTGGTGAAATCAGAGCTAGAGAAGCTTTCCGGAAAGTCCATTAAAACTTGGAATTTGAGCCAAAACGGCAACCTAGATCCAGAAATCGACTTCCTAGGATTCTATGTCGAGAGCAACATCCCCTTTATCGAAAGCTACGATATTCTCACCGCTGCTTACGACTCGCTTCGAGCGGAATTGGCCTCAATCAGATCTTCGAAAAGTCCCCTCCTGTCCGAGCCCATTGGATACACGAAGGACAACGCCCTTCTAATCAAAGCTCTCGCTCAATCCGCCGTAGCCACTGGCCTCGATCAGTACATGGACTTAGCCCAATCAATTGAAACAGCCCTGCTGAAAGAAAATTTCGAGCTAGAATCGCACACGCTTTACCAAAGCGATTCGAAAACCAAAACCGCATCCAGCTTGGACTATGCACTGATGATAGCGGCCGAGCTAGAGCTCTTTACACAAACAAACGACATCACATATTTGAATAAAGCAGAATCCTTGCAAAACGCATGGAATAACGACTCGCGTTTCAACCCCTCAGATCCAACGAGATTAGAGTCGGGGGTAGAAAATTTGGATTTCAGATCCGTTCGCGACAGAAGCTACCCTTCGGTCGTATCCACTTTCCTAGAGAATGCACAAACATTCAGCGAAAATGGATCCGAGTGCATTTCCTCGGAAATAGTCGAAAATGTCCTTACGAACCTTCCTGCAGATTTGGAAACTCGCCCTGAACTATATCAATCCCTCATCCTGACACTCCAAAATGGAGACTAGACAGGATTCCCGATCATCGACCTCAGAATTACCCCAATCATAGAGAAGGGAACTCACGACTCCCTTGGAGAACTTTGTTTTTAAAGGCTGAGGAATGTCTGGCCGTAAGCTTGTGAGCAATTAACTCACATGAAAAAAGCACATTCCACCTCTACTCTTAAGCTAATCGGCCTTTTCGCCGCGATCGCCTTCCCGTTCGCAGCGAATGCAGCATCGGTTCCGACTCCTAAGAAGACAGTCGCGCCGAAAATCGAAGATGCCTCTGGGCTCGTTCGCGTGTTGGTTGACATCAACCAATACGGTTTCGTAACGGATGCCGCAATCGAGGAGTCTTCCAATGCCGAACTTAACGATGCCACTTTGGCTGCGATTCGCCAGTGGACATTCAATCCTGCAGAGGAAGACGGAATAGCAGTCTCCTCGAAGGCCGTTCAACCTTTCTCCTTCAATCACGGAGCTATTGTATACAAGGAAAAGAAGCTAGCCGAGGACAGCCTTCCCTCCGCGAAGAAGCGAGTCGCACCCACTCTATCCAATGAACTCCGCAGCATCACTGGACAAGTCGTCCTCCAAGCTGAGTTGAACGAAGAGGGACGCGTCATTGACGTAGCAGTTAAGAGCTCTACCCACGAGGAACTGGAAAGTACTGCAAGCGACGCCTTAAAGAAATGGACGTTCAAGCCCGCCATCGAATCAGGTAAGTCGATCGCCTCCAGCGTAATCATTCCGTTCCATTTCAAAGGAATAGAGGCCGCAGCAGCAGTCGAGCTCGCTTCTCACAACCAAAACGTGGACAAGGCTCCAAAAGCAATCCGCAAGACCATCCCCGAACTTCCGAGCTCCGTGAGCGACCAACGCGGCGAAGCAAAGCTGAAGCTCACCGTCGATCAACATGGTTTCGTCGCAGCGGCAGACATACTTGAATCAAGCAACCCCGCCCTCTCGGCCGCAGCTCAAGAAGCCGCCCTAGAGTGGAAATTCAAGCCGGCGATCAAGAATGGAGAAGCAGTGGCGGCCACAGTTATTCAACCTTTTAGCTTCAACGGCGGCCTCATCACCGACGAAGTTCCAGTTGATAGCATGCCTTCGATCAAGCGATCGGTTCAACCAGAGCTTCCGGCGGCTCTCGCCCAAGTTCAAGGCTTCGTAAAAGTCCGTCTCGAAATCGATGCTCACGGAAATGTACAAAGCGCATCCTGCACAAAAAGCTCCCACGACGAACTCGTTGCTCCGACCGTTGAAGCCGCCAAAAGCTGGTCCTTCAAACCAGCAACGAGAGCTGGGGAAAAGGTACCTTCATCTGTGGTTGTTCCCTTCGTATTCAACGAGCGCAGCTAGAGCCCAAATAAACTTTAAGACCAAAGACGTGCCTTCCTAACGAGGGCACGTTTTTTTTGCTTCTAACGAGTGGTTGTAACCACCTTTACTGTTGCCAGAGCAAAGCCCACTTTTCAAACCCCCTGCATGAAGCCAACTTTGCTTGTACTCGCCGCAGGAATGGGAAGCCGCTTCGGTGGACTGAAACAAATGGAGCCGGTTGGCCCCAAGGGAGAGTGGATCCTAGACTACTCTGTTTCGGACGCCAGCAAAGCGGGGTTTGGAAAAGTCGTCTTTGTCATTCGCCGTGAAATGGAAGCCGAGTTCAAGAGTTTGACCGAGGCGAAATACAAAGACCAGGTCGACTTGGCATTCGCATTCCAGGAAAAATTGGACCTCCCTATCGACGTTCCTAATATGGAGTTGCGTGAGAAACCATGGGGTACCGGTCACGCCGTTTACGCAGCCAGAAAACACCTCGAAGCTCCATTTGCTGTCATTAATGCAGACGACTTCTACGGAGCCGAAGCGTTCCAAGCTCTCGCAAAGTTTTTGACGGACACATCCCATCAGAAGGAAACTGAGACCTACGCATTGGTGGGATATCGCCTAGCAAACACACTTTCCGATCATGGATCCGTTTCCCGCGGCGTTTGCCAAATTGAATCAAGCGGACAACTCGTATCAATAGAGGAACACAGCGAAATACGCTACCAAAGCTCCAAAATACGTGCCAAAGACTCCGCCGGTAATGAGGTTGAGCTGAGCCCCAAAACCATCGTATCGCTGAATTGTTGGGGATTCCCCAATGGCTGGGCCCAAAAGCTGGGGACCCTTTTCGCTGATTTCCTGAAAGATAAAGGTTCCGAAGCGAAATCGGAATTCTACCTTCCCTCAGCGGTTGATGAAATGATCAAATCCGGACAAGCTCGGGCGATCGCCCTTCCCTGCGATTCGAAATGGCTAGGAGTGACTTACCGAGACGATCTGCCATCGGTACGCGCAGCCATCAAAGAACTTTATCAAAGAACTTAATTGGCGGCTTTCGAGATTCTGACCTGATCCCCTTCTTTGTAGAGGTCGAGATCTTCTACAATCACCAAATCCCCTTCCTCCAGACCACTGACAATCTCAACGTTTGTCATGCTGCCGTAGCCCTTTTCGATCTTCTTCATCTTCACAAGCCCATCTTCAACGGCGAAAACTCGGTCACCGATGATGGCGGTCCCCGGAATGATGAGAGCATTTTCACGCTCGTCCAAAGTAATGGTAGCTTCTCCAGTGAGGCCCGGGAATAGTTTTTCCATGGGTATGTCCACTACAAGATGAACTGTGTAGCGTTGCGTCAAAGGGTCCGCAACTGGAAGCGTTTTACTAACCTCCGCATCGAAAGTAGCATCTCCGTAGCCTAGGAATTTTACACGTGCGATCTGGCCAACTTCCACACCCGCGAAATTTTCCTCGCTGACCTTCACCTCTACAATCCGATCCGCCGACATCATGTAGGCGATCTCTTTACCGCTTCCGATCAAATCTCCCCGGTAGACTAAAACGTCCGTAATAACACCGTCCATAGGAGCGCGAATCGTCATCTTCTCGCGATTTCGCTCTAAAATCTTCAGCTCATTCTCGGTCTGACGCAGACGAACCTGCTTCACATTCAGCTCTGCTTCGATCGCTTGCTCCAATTCGGTCACGTCACGTTGTCTGGCATCCAGATCACTTTGGCTGATCATGCCCGCATCCAAACGTCTGCGCGCATCCTCTAACCGTTCTCTCAAAGTAACTAAATCGAACTGGCGAGTGGAGCCTTGCTCCAAGCTTAAAGTTGCTGCCTCGATCTCTGTCTTCACCTTTTCGATCATCAGCTCGAGATCACCTAGATCGAGCTGCACAAGGACATCCCCCTCCTTCACGTCCGCTCCGAGTTCTAGCATCGACTCTTTAACGCGGCCCTGCAGATCACTCCTGATAGCCATTTCCTTCTCGGCCACTACCTGCAAAGTACCAGGGACCGAACGCACCGCGATGCTGCGTTTCGCTTCAGCGACTGCGGCTACCGGCTGCATGGAGTTTATGAAATAAAATCCTCCCGCCGCTAAAAGGGCGACAACGAGGAAGAATTTAACAAAGAAACTTAGCTTCATGGAAATTTGTCTGGGGAACCGCTATTCTACTGGGAAAGCGGATCAATACCGAGTTCAGTCATGAGTTCGGAAAGAGCGAGGAGGTAAGAGCTTCGAGAGCTCTGGGCTTTGGTGGAAGCGTTCTGAAATTCTCGAGAAGCCTTATCCAAATCAGATTTTGGCACTCTCCCCGCCTCATATTCGCCCTCGAACCACTCGACTCGTCCAGTGGCCACCAAGAGAGCTCGTTCCTCTATGGCGAGGGCACGTCGTTGAATATCCAGCTTGGAGATCAAGAGCTTCCAGGAACGCAAAAGTTTTTCTTCGTACAGCTTTTTGGAATGCTCTTTCCGGTTGAGACGATTTAGACTTTCGATGACAGACCCCTTCTTGCTAAAGCCGTCAAAAATACTCCAACTAACGCTCAAACCAAAATAAGAGTAAGCCTGCTCCCTCCGAGTTCCGTCCACGTCTAGGGCGTTTGAGCTCATTCCCACTCGAGCGTCAATTTTCGGACGCAGGCTTACTTCCTCCATTCTGAGACGTTTCTGCTCTATCTCCAAATCCAACTCAAGTTTTTGCAGGCCTTCGTCATTCTGCAAACTCGAGTCAAAATACGTTTCAAGGGCCGCCACTGTTTCTTCAGAGATCACTTCAAATTGTGGAATCTCCGAAACAATCAATCCCGCCAGTGTAACCACATCTAAACCGCTCAATTGAGCTAGATCATCGAGTTTGCTTTCCCAATCGTTGAGCCGAGTCAGTTCGCTAAGTTCGCTTCTAGCCAAGGACAACTCCTGAGATTGTAATGATGACTCTCCGGCTCTTCCAGACTCGACTTGAGAAAGCATAAAGTCGTATTTCGCCTGCTGCTCTTCTCGCATTTTCTCGCTAGCCTCCAAGTTCTGTTTTACTATGACCAGATTCAGATAGGCCGACCTTATTCGACTGGCCAAGGATTCCAAAGCAATGGCAGTATTGAGCTTTTCGATACCGTAGCCCAACTCTCCTATTTGTTTCTGCGATCGTTTAGATCCCCAATGGTAGAGAGGTTGACTCAAGGTAACATTGTAAATGACCCGATCTTCAAACCCGGCTTCACCATCAGTATCGTCGTCTTTTTCCTGCCGTACCGCCACATTCGTACCTAGCGAGGGCAAGACAGCGGAGCGGGCTGACATGCGCTTACCGTAGGCCTCCCTCTCAGCAAGTTGCCTGTCGAGAACCGTGTCAGAATTTTGCAAAGCCGAATCGATCACGGTCTTCAATTCCGGGATCAAGGCTTCTGGGAGCTTTTCGTCTAATTCGTTTTGGCCAAAGCTTAAGGAGCTGGCCAAGCTCGCCACGAACAGCAGAAACGACCGCATAAGGTATTCTGTAAACTTGGAATTCTTCAAATGTAGCAACGGTGGGATGAATAACAGCATGTCCTAGAAGGACCAGAACCGAGGTGGACACCGACTAGGAGCCTCGGTTCTGAGTTAAGGGTAAAATCGTATCAACAATAAATATGGAAACAGTGCTTTCGAAGTATGGCCTCAGAAAATCTCTTAAATATAGGGTTGATTTCCCGCAAGTTGTGCTTCTTCTTCTCCGACTTTCCGAAGCTTGCCCAGGTGGCGGAATTGGCAGACGCGCTAGATTTAGGCTCTAGTACCGAGAGGTGTGGGGGTTCGACTCCCCCCCTGGGCACCACTTCGATTATCGAAGTGACGAGCATTAATCGCTGGCCAATGCGATTTCACAGACCAAGGTCACAACGCGTAACCCAAGATGTCTCCCACTCTGGCGTAAACCTCGCGCTGCTTGGGACCGAATTCGAGCAAATCATCCGTCAAACGCACGCGATCCCTCTCAAATAGCGTTATGACACAGGATCCGCCGAAAGCGAAATAGCCGAGTTCATCCCCCATCCTGATCTCTTGCCCTTCTCCGGCAGTCATGAAGATCGACCCCACACAGGTCGCACCGATCGCAAGGAAACAAACATGCCCTAAATTCGAAGTTTCAATCACCGTCAAAACTCGTTTGTTTTCCCATAGGTAACCCATCGACTTGCGAAGAGCGATCGGACTAACGCTGTAGAGCGGGCCATTGATCAAGCGCTGCTCCACGATTCTTCCGCTCACCGGAGAATGGAAACGGTGATAGTCGACTGGACACAGCCTGGAAATAACAGCCGTTCCTCGTCGGTAGTTGTCAGCCAAAGACACGCTACCCAGCAAGGCTTGGATATCGAAAAACTGCCCTTTTGCAAAAAGACCTTCGACTGCCCCGAGGTTGGGAACCCCCAGGTGGCGGGCGTCCGCCGGCAAGGCTATGGTCCCTTCTCCTTCAACCAAGGGTCTGGCTGAGTTTTGGAGCTTTCGGTAAAAGAAGTCGTTGAAACTCGAATACGCCTCAATCCCTTCTAAAAACTCCCCTTCGTCTAAGCCATATTTCTCGATAAAAGGCCTTATTTTCGCGGCTGAATCTGGCTTGCTCATACGCCAGCCATACCAATGCGAAAAGATAGCACGCTTGGCCAAAAGCCAAAGCCCTATCTTGCCCATGGTGGTTTCGTAGGTCCAACGAAGAAACTTCTCTCCGTAAACCACCTCAACCTCCTCTTCGCCAGTGTAGCGATTGTAGAATCGAATCTCGGACATGCCTAGAATTCCGCGTGTCCTGGCACTCGAGGGTATGGGATGACGTCCCGAATATTTGCGACGCCGGTGATGAACATGAGCAAACGCTCAAACCCAAGGCCAAAGCCTGCGTGCGGCACTGTTCCGTAGCGACGCAAGTCGACATACCACCAATAGTCTTTCTCGGAAATTCCATGAGCGGCCATGTTCGCCTTGAGTAGCTCGAGGCGTTCTTCTCTCTGGCTGCCGCCTACTATTTCTCCGATACCTGGTACCAATACGTCCATGGCGGCAACCGTCTTACCATCGTCGTTGGCCCGCATGTAGAAGGGCTTGAGCTCCTTAGGGTAGTCGTAGACCGTGACTGGGCACTTGAAATGCTCCTCTGTTAGATAGCGCTCGTGCTCAGACTGGAGATTGACACCCCACTCCACCTTGTTGTCGAAATCTTTGCCGCTCGCTAGCAGGATATCAACTGCCTCGGTGTAGCTTACGCGCTTGAAAGGACGCGAAATCACAAACTCCAGGCGTTCCTTGAGCTCCTTGTCTACGAAGTTGAAAAACAAAGCCAAATCGTCGGAGCAACTTTCCATCACTTGGCTGATAACTGATTTCACGAATTCTTCCGCCAAATCCATATCGGCTGCCAAGTCGCAGAACGCCATCTCAGGCTCTACCATCCAGAACTCGCTAGCATGCCGAGACGTGTGCGAATTTTCAGCACGGAAGGTGGGACCAAAAGTATAAATATTTCCCAAGGCGGTAGCGTATGTTTCGCCTTCGAGCTGACCGCTTACGGTCAAATAGGTAGATCGTCCAAAGAAATCCTCCTTGTAGTCGATGTTGCCTTCCTCATCCAAGGGCGGATTTTTAGGGTCCAAAGTTGAGACACGAAACAATTCCCCTGCTCCTTCGCAGTCGCTCGCCGTAACGATTGGCGTGTGGACGTAGAAAAATTGTTTCTCCTGAAAGAAGCTGTGGATGGCGTAAGCCAACTTGCTGCGAATCCGAAAGATCGCGCCGAACAAATTGGTGCGAGGGCGTAAATGAGCGATCTCCCGTAAATATTCGTTGGAGTGGCGTTTCTTTTGCAGCGGAAAACTCTCGTCCGCCTCGCCTACCAATTCGACAGAGTCGGCTTGGATTTCCCACATCTGCCCTTTGCCTTGGGAAGGAACGAGCCGTCCTTTGACAGATACGGAAGCTCCGGTCGTAATCGACTTCGAAGTGCCGTAACCTTCCGCCTTTTCCGTAACCACGACTTGCATGGATTTCAGGCAAGAACCGTCATTCACTTCGAGGAAGAAGAAGGTTTTTGAATCACGTCGGGTCCTCACCCAACCTTGTATCAGAACCGAGTCTAGCTCGCCCTGACTTCTCATTAGATCCGCAATCAGAAGTCGCTTCATAAAGATTCAAAAGAATCGAAACTCACCCCAGATGCAAGACTGAGCAGCAGCAGCTATCTCTTTGCAAATCGGTTGGTAACGATCTACCGCACGCGTCTGAGCAGAACGTAAGCGAGGACGATCATCAATACCATTGGGGTCCAAGCGGCGACCTCCGGAGACAATGCACCTTCTCGTCCGAGAGCGTTGAGGATGCTGGTCAAGATGTAGAACGCGAAAAAGAGACCAATCGATTTGGTAACGCCCACCGCGGGGTTAGTGCGCACGCCTGAAACCGCAAAAGGAATCGCAATTCCCGCGACAATGAGGCAACTCGCGGCACTCGCCATTAGAGCATGCAGTCTCGCTTCATAAGCTAAGACGCTGGGATTATCCTCTTGCGTGAAGTTGTCGGTGATACGTTTGAGCTGCAGAAATGAAAGGTCCTTCGGGCGCTTGCCAAAGAGAAGCATCAAGGTCGGGTCATCGGTCAGATTCTTTGCCTCCAACCTCTCGAATGGCGGCCACTGTTCCCTACCCGTATCTGGATCGTAGATACGCTCGCGACCGTCGAAAAGGGACCAATACTGCTCTTCTTCATTATACCAGCCGTATCGCGCCATCACCCTGCGGACTTCGCGGCGTTGGTCGTCCATGATGTAGACCGTTATACCGTAAGCCTCGTTCTTGTATTCGCTGTAGCGGTTGATGAACCACATCCGGCTCTCTGTCCGGTTATCGAAGGCCAAAGCTTCAATGATTCCCACTTCTTCCGTGTTTTTCGTTTTAGCCTCACTGCTGAGTCGGATATTTTTTATCAATGTATCCGACTGCTCAACCGACCAAGGGATCAGGCTGGAATTGAGATACCAAAGGCCTGCGCTAATCATCAGACTAGCGAGCCAAATAGTGCGGGTAACCCTGAATACGCTCAGCCCCGCTGCCCGCAGCGCGACGAACTCGTTGGAGCGATGCAACTGCCCCAGAGAGTACAAAATGGATACAAGCACCGAAGCCGGCAACGTTACAGTCAGGAAGCTGGGGACAAGGATCGCATAGTAGTAGAAAATCTGCCCCGTCGAGGCTCCGTAACCCACGAGCTCGGTGAAACTGTCCTGAATCTCAAACAGTATCAAAAGCCCGAACATCGAACCCAAAACGAGTACGAAGGCCTTGGCCCATTCGATGAAAACATATCTGTCGGCGACGCTGAACATTGGGAATAGACCTGTGACACTGCGAGCGGCGCGGTCGAAGTCGAGCGGCTTTTGACAACAGCTTTTGACTGGCGTTTCACAAGCGTGACTTTACAACTCGCGTGTTAATGACGTCGAAAGTCCCTAAAGAGTCTTGGAACTCCCGAATCGGAATAATCTTAGCGGTCGCTGGTAGTGCCGTCGGTATTGGAAACTTCCTCCGCTTTCCCGGTCAAGCTGCCCTCTACGGAGGTGGAGCATTCATGATCGCCTATTTCGTTGCTTTGTTAATTATCGGCCTTCCCATCTGTTGGGCGGAGTGGGCGATCGGACGACGCGGAGGACAAGCAGGACTAAACTCCAGCCCTGGCATCCTCGGGTTTATAACGGGCCAGCGTCGCTACCGCTATCTGGGCGTCATCGGGGTTACCATCCCCATCATGATCTATATGTACTATGTGTACATCGAGGCATGGTGTCTTGGATACGCAGTCAACTTCGCTCGAGGTACTATGGACTTCCATACAGTGAAGGATGCGAGCGACTTTTGGGGAGGTTTTATTGGGATCGGTGAAGACGGATCCGCCCTCGGTTTCGGTTTAACAGAGGTCGGCGGATTTCTCTTCGTGGTCTTTCTTCTGAACTTTTACCTGATCTATCGCGGTCTTTCGAAAGGCATCGAGTTTTTCTGCAAGTACGCGATGCCGGCGTTGATCATTCTGGCAATAGTCATTCTTGTTCGGGTGCTTACCCTCGGAGCTCCAAATCCTGACCATCCGGAACGGAGCATCAGCAATGGCCTCGGATTCATGTGGAATCCTTCTAAAACCATCCTGTACGAGCGTAGCGTCGACGAAGGAACAGGAGCTGAGAGTTGGGCTCCCCTCGCCGATGGCGAAGTGGTGGGTCCCCGCATGATCGCGGAGGCGGAAGCCAGAGCCGCAGCTGATCCCGATCTCGAGTTGCGTTCGATCGGCATGCTGACCCAGCTGCTCAACCCGCAGCTCTGGCTCGCGGCCGCCGGACAGATCTTTTTCACCCTGTCAGTCGGGTTCGGGGTCATCATCACCTATTCGTCCTATTTGAGCAAAAAGGATGATGTAGTGCTTTCCGGACTCGCGGCTACCAGCACGAACGAATTTTGTGAAGTCGGGATCGGGGGCCTTACTACCCTGCCCGCCGGCTACGCCTTCCTCGGAATATCTGGGGTCGCCGGCATGGGTACTTTCGGGCTCGGTTTTAACGTCCTACCAATGGTCTTTTCCGAAATGCCGGGAGGCCACTTCTTCGGCTTCGCTTTCTTCTTCCTACTATTTCTCGCAGCGGTGACGAGTTCGCTTTCGATGCTTCAACCCGGCATCGCCTTCCTCGAAGAAGCGATGAATATAAATCGTAAACAATCGGTGGCCATTCTGGGCGTGATTACCGCCTTCGGAGCTGCATTCGTTGTTTACTTCAGCGAGGGCGTCAAAGCTCTCGATACGATTGATTTCTGGGTGACGAACTTGTTGATGGTGTTACTCGCCCTCATTCAGATCATCATTTTTGGCTGGGTTATCGGCATCGACAAAGGCTTCGACATGGCCCACCAAGGCGCGTCCATCAAGATACCGAAGCTCTTCAAGTTCGTAATGAAATATCTGAGCCCAATATTCCTAATCGTAGTTTTCGTGTCTTGGTTTTACACGAGCGTCTTGGGCTTCCAATTCGGTAGTGATGAAAAGCAATACAGTTCCTATATAGTAGACCTCTTCATCGAACCAAACAGGAGCGCTTGGTTGAGCGTCGCCATGATCGTTCTGACGGGAGCCTTCCTCACCTTGCTAACTGCAGGCGGAACATTTAAGGGCAAAATAGAAAAGGAGCAGGTAAAATGACATTCGGAGGCTGGATCATAATGCTAATATCAACCCTCACTGTGACCGGAACTTTCGTCTGGTGTATCTGGAAGGTGCTCACGACCGATGGCGAAGACGAGAAGGTGCACGGTTTCGAGATGGAAACACCGGACAACAAGTAGAACGGATTTCTTACCCACCGACTTATTTCAGCCCCGCTCTATTAAGGAGCGGGGTTTTTCTATTTCTGCAGGCCCAACCTAGGCATGAGGAGTCGTACTCAAGTGTCACTTAAGCCTTTTTTACTAAAAAATGGAGGTCTCATTCTCAAGGCGGTTCTCTTTTCCTCCGATACTTTGAAAGGAGCAGATTTCCCCACACTGGAGAACCGAGTGCCCCAAACCGAAAACGTAAGACCCAAAATGTCTCTGAAAACCACAACAAACCAAGTTTCCACCAAAACGGACATTCTACTCGAAGTCGGTACAAACGAAGTCGAAGTCTTCGAGTTCAATATAGCCGGGCAGCACTACGGAGTAAACGTTGCCAAGGTAAACCAGATCATCCAACGCGACCAGCTCAAGATCACCCGTGCCGACTGTCCCCCCAATGGCGTACTCGGCAGCATCACTTTCCGTGGCAAACCCACCATGACCATCGACCTCCGGTCTATCCTTGGAATCTATGAGGAGGAACCAGATTCTAGCCGAGCCCTCATGCTCGTGACCCAGTTCAACGATCAGACCGTCGCATTCGCAATCGATGGAGCAGAGCGTATCCATCGCGTTTCTTGGGAACGGTTCGAACCAATCAGCAGCAGCTTTGCTCAAGAGAACCCATACGTTAACGGCATTATCCGCTTAGAAGACCGTTTGGTTCTCATCCTCGACCTCGAGTACATCCTAACCCTTATCAATCCTAAGTTGGGGATGGTCGTCGACAGCCAGAAGATCAACAAGATCGAGCAAGAGTTTAAGCCTCGCGACCATATCAAGATCCTCTTCGCGGAAGACTCCGCCATGATTCGCAAAATGGTCTTCAACCAGCTTAACGAAGTTGGGTTCACCAACATCGAATTGGCTACCAACGGCAAGGAAGCGCTGGACAAGGTTCGCGCAGCTCACGAGGACTCCAAAGCGACCGGAAAACCTTTCAACGAATATTACGACCTGATCCTGACCGACATCGAAATGCCTGTCATGGACGGCTTGACCTTCTGCAAAAACGTGAAGCAAGACCTCAAAGTCGACACTCCGCTTATCGTTTTCTCCTCCTTGATCAACGACCAGATGATCGCGAAATGTAAGGCAGTTGGGGCGAACGGATGGGGCACGAAGCCAAAGGTAAACCTGATCGTCGATATCATCGATCGTTTAATCGTAAACGGAGAAGAGGATATCGCGGATCTCTTGAACTGACGTTCACAAAATCACTCTAAAACGAAATCGCCCGCTCTCCTCAGCATGGAAAGCGGGCGTTTTTGTTTAACGCTAACAGGTCTCAGCGATAAAATTTAATGTCTTAGGTTTCGTCTGGCGCGAAACCGGCCAAGCTCAAACGCAACTCTACTACGTCGGAGACCTTATCCTCCATTTCGCCTTCGTTGATGCCGAAGTCGCTACGCTTTACGTCGAAGGAAGAACGTACGACCAAGATATCCCCTGGCGTACGCTGGCGATCGGCTAGCTTACCCTCGAGGTAGGAAAAAGTGATTGGCGCTTCCATCTCCTTGCTAACGCCTTTGATGGTCATGACGCCGTGAGCAGTTCCCTTCACCATGGTCCCATCCTTCTCCACATCGCTCAAGCCGGTGAGTTCGTAGCTGATCTCTGGGTATTCTTCGGCAGCGAGCCATTTGGCGCCCATCATGTGCTCGACCATCTTAGGGTTGGCAACCGAGAGAGAATCAACCGCGACCACGAGCTTACCCGAGGTGCTTTCAGGCTCTGCCAAGTCGAATGACACACTGCCGGTGATACCGGTCGCAGTGCCGTTGATAGACTCGAGCGGAGCATCGAGCAGAAATACGATGTTGTTGACGCCCTTAGGATCTTCGAGGTCAAATTCTTTGGCTTGGGTCAGGGATCCAAATCCCATCGCGGCGACGGTTAGCAATGCTAGCGTTGTTTTTTTCATAGGTTTTCTTGGTGTTGGTTTAAAGTTGTCGAGCTCCCTTTGCCTTCAGCTCCATCCACTCGCTCACAGCGAGCAGGAGCACAAATACGCCAAACCCTAGCGCCAAAGTCTCCACACCGGGCAATAGTGCGGGGACTTCTTCCGAATAGCTCAGTCCCGTAATTTCGTCTACCTTCTTTATCTGGTAGAATGTCTTGTAGAAGCCGGCCTGAGCGCCGCCATAAATCCAGGCGCCAAACGCCGCAACAAAAGCGGCAATCGCAGTGATCTTGAGTATCTGAGCGTTCATACTGAGTTGGCTAGAAGCCGAGTCACTGAAGGAACGTGGCTCGTAATAAACCGCATGCGCCCTGCTCTGCAAAAATTACTGCTTGAAGCCTTGGACTCACTCCTTAACGCATTTAGCCCCAAATTTCTTAAGCACTGATAATAAAAGAATCATGAGCGCACAAAACACCGAAAAGCACGAATTCAAAGCTGAGATCAAACAACTGTTGGATATCGTAATCCACAGCCTCTACACCGAAAAGGAGATCTTCGTTCGGGAACTCATTTCAAACGCATCCGACGCGCTTGAAAAACTGCGGCACCTCAAGATCACCGAAAAGGATGTGCACCAGGATGACCTCGAACTTGAGATCAACATCAAGACCGACGAGGAAGCCAATACCATTACGATCCAAGACTATGGTATCGGACTTACCCGCGACGAACTCGTCGAAAACCTCGGCACCATCGCCCACTCCGGCTCCAAGCAATTCCTCGAAGCCCTCAAGGCGGGCGGCGACAACAACGCCGATCTCATCGGTCAATTCGGAGTGGGTTTCTACTCCGCCTTCATGGTAGCCAAGAGCGTCAAAGTCTACACTCACTCCTGGAAAAAGGACGAGTCTGGACACATCTGGACCTCGGACGGTGTGGGATCTTACGAAATCGAAGAGTCAGACGACACGCAACGTGGAGCCCGTATCGTCATCGAACTTGGCGACGACTACAAGCAGTACGCCAAGGCCGATTCCGTTAAGGAAATCATCAAACGCTACTCTTCTTTCGTTCAGTTCCCAATCAAGCTGAACGACGAGAAAGTGAACACAGTGGAAGCTCTCTGGCTCCGTTCCAAGTCCGAGATCACCGACGAAGAATACACGGAATTCTATAAATTCCAGGCCAACGCCTTCGACGAGCCTCACTACCGCCTCCATTTCTCTGCAGATGCGCCTCTGGACATCAAGGCCCTCCTCTTCACGCCAAAAACGAACAACGAGCGTTTCGGCTACGGACGCATCGATCCAGGTGTGGCGCTGCACTGTCGCAAGGTCCTCATCGACGCAAAGCCCACGGAACTCCTTCCAGAATGGCTCCGCTTCCTGAAGGGTGTCATCGACTCCGCGGATCTTCCTTTGAACATCTCGCGTGAGACCATGCAGGACAACGGCCTCACCCAGAAATTGAGCCGCGTCATCACTAAGCGCTACCTCAAGTTCCTGAAGGAAGAAGCGAAGAAGCGCCCCGAACAGTACGCGGAGTTCTTCCAAAACTTCGGAGTATTCCTCAAGGAAGGCGTGGCCACCGATTTCACCTATCGCGACGACCTCGCCAAACTCCTCTACTTCGAGTCCTCCGTAACCGAAAAGGGCAAGACCACTAGCCTCGCCGACTACGTTTCCCGCATGAAGGACGAGCAAAAGGAGATCTACTACATTCTCGGTCAAAACCGCGAATCTATCGAATCCGGCCCTTACCTCGAAGGGCTCAAAGCTCGCGGTTTGGAAGTTCTTTTCCTCTACGAGCCGATCGACGAGTACGTCATGTCAAACCTCGGCCAGTTCGAGGAAAAGCAACTCGTCTCCGCGGACCAAGGCGACATCAATCTTGACGATGCCCCGAATCCGGAAGGTGAAGCCCTGTCAGACGACGATGCCAAGTCTCTCTGCGAGTGGCTCAAAGAGACCATCGGCGAACGCGTGAAAGAGGTCAAAGTTTCGAGCCGTTTGGTGGGCAGCCCCGTCGTTGCGCTATCGCCTGACGCCATGTCTAGCCAGATGCGACGCATGATGAAGCAGATGGGACAGAACAGCCCGATGCCGCTAGAGGTTCTTTTCGAGATCAATCCACGACACGACCTGATCAAGAACTTGAATACGCAGCGTGCGTCCAACGAAGACCTCGCTAAGCTCATCGCCCAACAAACCTTCGACAACGCTCTGGTCGCCGCCGGCCTTCTCGAAGACCCGAAGGAAATGATCACTCGCATGTATCAAATCCTCGAACAAGCCGCTACCAAGTAACGCTTAGCGAATAGAATTATATCACACATAAAGCCCGGCCCGGAGATAGCGGCCGGGCTTTTTTTGTCCTCATGCTTCACGAGTCGTGAAGCGGATCAGCTTGGGTCGTCGCCGGGCCAGCGTGTCCACCTGCAAACTGCAATTGAAAATGGGCAGTCTGCACGTGATCGCCACCTATCGAGCCGCTAAAAGATCCAAAAAATAATTACAAGAGCGAGCAGAGCTACTCCAACCGCCACCTTGTTTTTCTCGTAAATCTCCTCCGCTTGATTTCCGAAAAAGTAAACGAGAATGGCCAAACCGAAATAGCGGATGCCTCTGGACAAGGCCGAAGCGGCAAGGAAGGTAAGCAAAGAGAACTTCGTTGCACCCGCAGCAAGCATTGCGATTTGAAACGGCACAGGCGTCACTCCTACGCTGAATACAAAACCGAAGCCACCGTTGTTCATTCGATCCCTAAGAGACTCGAACTCTTCCGCCGATGAAAACAAGTTAACCACTTGCGTCCCAATGGATTCGTACAGGTAGTACCCGATCGCGTATCCAAATATCGCCCCTAACAAACAGCCTATTAGAACAGCAAGGGCGATCCAGAGGAGCTTCTCCCTACGAGACTGCATCAGGGGTATGAGAATCGTCTCCAGCGGGATAGGCACGAGAGTTGACTCTAAAAATGAAGCCAAACCAATTCCCCAAAACATATGTTTCGAGTCGACCAACTTGGAGACTTTGGCTGCCAAGCCCCTTTTTTCGCTTTCCTCCTCATCTGCCCCCGATGGGCTTAGACTATTGCATAACTCTGGCATCTCGATCCAGACCTACATTGCAGGATCGATGCCGCCAGCCGCTGCAGCTGGGCTGGGCGAATCTAGAGAAGCACTAAAAAAGGCACCCAAACAATGGGTGCCTCGTTTTGAAATATCAGCTCCGAACCTAGTCGAAGATCTTTTTAGCCTTTTCGAAAAAACCCTTCGGCTCGTCGTCGTCGCCTGCGTCACCGCAAGCCAAAGCAAACTCTTCGAGCTTCTGCTTTTGTTCCGAAGTTAAAGACTTGGGCACTTCGATTTTCACGCGAACCATCTGGTCCCCATAATAGCCGCCTCGCAAGCTCGGCATCCCCTTGCCCTTGAGACGGAAGGTAGTCCCGCTCTGTGTACCGGCTGGAATCTTCAAACTCGCCTTCCCCGTCAGAGTCGGCACTTCGATCATGCCGCCCAAAGTCGCGAGAGTAAACTTGATCGGGATCTCGCAGTAAAGGTTCTCGTCTTGGCGTTCGAAAACCTCGTGGTCTCGAACATGCAAAACGATATAGAGATCTCCCGCAGGTCCGCCATGCATACCAGCTTCACCGTTGCCGGCGGAACGTAGCTTCGAACCAGTGTCGACGCCAGGAGGTACCTTAACCTTAATCTTTGTGGTTTCGTTTACGCGACCCTCTCCACCACAACTGGAGCACGGCTTTTCCACCTTTTGTCCGCTGCCATTACAGGTCGGACAGGTTTGGCGGACGGAGAAAAACCCTTTCGAAGCGGTTACTTGACCGTGACCACCACAGGTGGGACAGGTCTTTACGCCGCTGCCGGGCTCTGCTCCGGAGCCAGAACACTTTCCGCAAGTAGTGGGCTTTCGAAAGGAAATCTCCTTTTCGACGCCTTTGGCCGCTTCTTCGAGGTCGATCTCGAGATCGTAGCGAAGGTCGGAGCCGCGAGAAGCTCCACCGCGTCCGCGACTTGCGCCGCCTCCACCGCCAAAAAATTCTTCGAAGATGCTGCCACCTCCGCCGCCGCCACCGAAAACTTCGCTGAAGATATCAAACGGATCGTGGAAAGGACCACCGGCACCGCCGCCGCCTCCACCGCCGCCCATGCCACCGTTGCTGAAGGCGGCATGACCGTAGCGATCGTAAGCGGCACGCTTCTGCTCGTCCTTCAGAACTTCATAAGCCTCGGATACCTTTTTAAAGTTCTCCTCAGCTTCGTGGTTACCCGGGTTTTTGTCCGGGTGGTACTTTACCGCCATCTTGCGGTAAGCCTTCTTCAGTTCGTCTTGGGTAGCTTGTTTGCTAACTCCGAGTAGTTCGTAGTAATCTTCTTTCACGTATTCGATTCCTCCCTAGGGCTCTTTTACGTCTAAGCCTCTTCGGATCCTGCAGGTCCTCCGCTTACCACTACGGAAGCTGGACGCAAGAGACGTCCGTTGAGTTTGAAGCCTTTACGCATCAGCGAAAGGACCTTTCCTTCCTCAATCTCGTCACTGGGTTGCGTCTGAAACGCTTCCGCAAGATTGGGGTCAAACTCGTCCCCTGCCGCGGGAGCGACTTCGGAGATGCCATTGTCTTCAAGCAGAGACTTGAACTGAGTCATTACCATTTGGATCCCTTGCACCACAACCTTGGGGTCCGAAGTCTGTTCTGCAGACATGAGTCCCAGTCCGAGGTTATCGTAAACAGGCAAGAAATCCTCGAGCAGACCCGCGATTGCGTACTGCTTGAGTTCGTCCTTTTCACGCATGACTCGGCGGCGATAGGTGTCGAGATCCGCAACGGCTCTCAGGTAATTATTGTAGTTTTCGGAAGCTTCAGCTTTGGCAGCTTCGAGTTTCTCCTCCAACGTCAGCTCCTTGGGTTCAGCCGTTTCTTCGACCGCTTCCTCTTCAGAAGCCTCCGCTGCGTCGGCGCTCGCTTCTGCCGTTTGCGCTTCTTCGTTTTCTTCTACTTCTGGTGTTTCCTTAGCGTTTTCCATAGCCAAACAGTGATTCTCTAGATCAGTTCCCCTCGGAATCAAAGAGATTTTCGACGAGGTCGAGCCCCTTTTTAGCCCAAACCACGCATTCCGAGGTTTCCGATCAGCTAAAAATAGGGGTTGGCGCCTATCGCACCGGCAAAGATCCCACTCGACGCGCTAGGTCAACGAGCGGCGAGAAGAGTTCCTGCGGATCTTCCAAATCGGTCAATTCCTGATCCAAGCGGACCGCGATGGAACTGCTCTTCGGCAACGGTAGACTGTTATCGACAAATACCAGCTCCTCGACGATCAAGCGAACTTCCTCAGCGAAAAACGGCATTGGTTCGGAGCTCCCCTTTTTCGCGAAGAGCGAATTGGCAAAGCCGTCCAAGTTAAAACGTCCTCGCTCATCTACTACAAGAGTCGCTCGGCGAACTCGCAGCTCCATGTCTTCGATCCAAATTTCGCCTCGCCCCAGGGCGGACAGGCTGGCGTGGGCAGTGAGGCTTTCAATCTCCATGAAAGGCTTGCCCCCGCCGAACTCGGCTGGATTTCCTATGATGACCTCGCGACCTTCCAATGCGAGGCCGACCGGATTCAAAGTCAGACGCTCCGCCTGAACTGGAAAACCGGTTCGCGCTTCAATTTCCTGACGCACCGCGTCAGGCATGAGAAGCATCCACCCTAGCATTCCGGCCGCGCTGCAAAATGCGAGCAGTCCAATAGCGGGCTTCACTATCCCGCCCCTTCGGGAGAAACGAGATTTGGAAAGGCGACCTGTGGCGAACATCCGAGTTCGGAGCTTATACGAAACGCTCAGTCACCAGAAATGCTGCTCCCGGTTCACCCGTGATCTCCCAAGCAGTGTCCGCAGCGAGCAACACGTTGTCTCCGCGAGAAACGGTGACTCCGTTAGCCAGAACCTTACCCTCTACCGGGCTAAGCAGGCGACCTTCGCCCGCAGGGATGCTGACAACCGCATTTTCCGCGGTCAGTTCATATTTGACTAGACGAAACTCTTTGCAGTCCGCCAATACCACTTCTGCCCCTTCGGAGCTCATGGCACTCGGTTCGAAGTCGTTCCATTCAATACTGGCAAGAGATTCCTCGATATGCAATTGGCGAGGAGATCCGTCCAAACCAACGCGGCCCCAGTCGTAAACCCGGTAGGTCGTGTCCGAGTTTTGCTGGATTTCCAAAATCAAGTTTCCGGCATCGATGGCGTGCAAACGGCCACTTTCCACCAGAATGGAATCTCCCGGTTTAACCGGAAAACGGTGGATGCACTCTTCGAGCGAGCTGTCCTTCAAACGGCGTTCGAACTCCTCGCGAGTCGCTCCATTTTTAAGTCCGACAATGAGAGAGGCGTCGTCTTTGCAGTCTGCGATATACCAGTTCTCTGTCTTGGGCTCGCCATTAAGCTGAGGCGCGACCTCCGCGGGCGGGTGAACCTGTAGGCTAAGGCGATCCGCGCAGTCTAGCCATTTTACCAAAATCGGGAAAGGTCGCTCAGGATCGTAACCTTCTCCCATTACTGCTGTCGCATTGCCCGAAATGAGCTCCCTTATCGTCAATCCGTCGAAATCGCCTCCTACTACGACCGATTGGGCCTCTGGGCGGTCGACCACTTCCCAGGCCTCGCCAATTACCTTGCCCTCTGGCAAGTCCCTTCCCAGCGCTTCGCTTAGGTTCCGGGCGCCCCAGACGCGCTCTTGATAGATCGGTTTGAAAAAAATCGGTGCTGTCATAGTAGGTTCTCTCCGCACAAGACCAAAGCCCTCCCCCTGAGTTGAAACAAGCCGTAAATTTCGATCCGCCGGACAAACGCAAGTCATCGGACGCTGGATCTCAATTCCTGAAACGCGTTTCTAATGCACGTCTAAAATTCCGAGGCTTCCAGCCGGCCCAAGCCCCAAATAGCGGCAAGGCAGGGCTCCAGCCACTCGGGACAGCCAGCGAGTTTAATAATTGCAAACCGTCCCCAAAGCCATCTTCTCACCTATCACAAAAAGGCTAGCGGAGGCCGCTCGCCCTATTTTAGATTCCCTTACCACATGGCGAAAAAGCGTAATTCGACCAAAACACCTGAATCCGACATCAAGGCCGCCAGCATGCGCAGCCGCTTTCTTTGGGCCGCCTTGTGCTTCCTAATCGCTGTCTTGCTGGGCCTGGCCCTCAGTGACTACACGCCTTACCAAGTCTCCATAGGCAGTTCGGTCGGTTCGACCAATCCGAAGGAAAACAACATGATCGGCATTCTCGGGGCCGAGTCCGCGGAATTGTTGATAGCCGCCTTCGGATACATGTCATGGTTCGTGCCACTATTCGTCGGCTGGCTGGGCGGAGCGTTTTTGGCTCGAGATCGACGCAACAAGCTAATCCTGAGCCTGGTAATTGTTGTCGCCTTAATCGCTGGCTCAGGTCTGGCGACTTCCACAGGCTGGGCGGAAGGCTCCCAACGCTATGTAACCGGAACTGGTGGAGCAGTGGGCAACCTGCTATATAACAAGTTGCTATTCGTATACCTCGGCACCGTAGGCTCAGCCGTTATTCTGGGTGCAATTTACCTGACCTGCCTCGCCTTGATCGTTTTCCCAAGCCTCCCAGAATCGACAGAGCACTTTAAGGAATCCTTTACCCGCTGGAGAGAGCGACGCGCCGCAGCTGCTGAGGAAAAACGCGAAGCGAAGCGATTGGCGAAAATTGCCGCCAAGGAGGAGAAAGAAGCTCAGAAAGCGGAACGCGAAGAGGCGAAGCGTCTGCTGAAAGAAGAGCGCGAAGCTACCAAAGCTCTGATGCGAGAAGGTCGCGGAAAAAAATCGCCCGAGCCCGAGGAAAAATCGGAACCTGTCATCAAAGTTAACTTACCGGCTAGGAAACCAGCTCGAGCGGTCGAGGAGCCAGAGGAAGAGCCCAAGAAAAAGACTTTGGGCGAAGTCCTGAAAATCGTAGCTCCCGAGAAAACCAAAAAAGCGCGGGCCAAACTCCCCGTTTCCGTGGGCGACTACACATTCCCGACATTAGACCTGCTGGCCGAGCTGGAAGCCCCCGAAGGAGCAAACTCCGAAGAGGAGCACACAGAAAACGCGGAAAGGCTCCGTCAGACATTGAAGGAGTTTGGCGTCGAAGTCACTATGGGCGAAATCCACATCGGCCCAGTCATCACGCGTTACGAAGTTTACCCGGCACCTGGTGTACGAGTGGAGAAAATTTCGAATCTGGACAAGAACATCGCCCTCGGCATGCGGGCCGTTTCAGTTCGTATCCTAGCTCCGGTTCCGGGAAAAGGCTGCGTTGGCATCGAGGTGCCAAACCAAGTCTCCATGCCAGTCGGCATTCGCGAGATCCTCGAATCGGAGGATTGGGTAAAATCGAAAGCTGAAATTCCGATCGCTCTGGGACGCGATGTGTCAGGCAAGCCAATCATTTCGGACCTAACCAAGATGCCTCACCTCCTGATCGCGGGAGCCACCGGCGCAGGTAAGACGGTTTGTATCAATTCGATTATTACTTCCCTGCTCTTCCACTCCGGACCTGATAATCTGAGATTCATCATGGTCGACCCGAAGATAGTGGAAATGAAGGTTTTCAACTCCCTCCCGCACATGCTTATCCCAGTGGTCACCGACCCGAAGAAAGTGCCGGGAGCCCTCAAGTGGCTGCTGAACGAGATGGAATCTCGCTACGAAATGTTCGCCAAGGTAGGCGTGCGAAACATAGCGGGCTTCAACGGCCGCAAAAAGCCTGAGAAAGAGAAGACCGAGGAGGAAAAGTTCGAGGAGCAGATTCAGGAAGAGCTGGAAATCAAAGTACCTCGAGACGAGGGAGTATTGGAAGAGACTCCGGAAAAGCTTCCATATATCGTTTGTATCGTGGACGAGTTGGCCGACTTGATGATGGTCGCTCCGGCAGACATCGAAACCGGTATCGCCCGTCTCGCCCAGCTAGCTCGTGCCGCAGGCATCCACTTGGTATTGGCGACACAACGTCCGTCGGTCAACGTCATCACTGGCGTGATCAAGGCCAACTTGCCGTGCCGCATCTCCTTCCAAGTCTCTTCAAAAATCGACTCGCGCACCATTCTGGACGGCGGCGGAGCTGAGCAGCTCATCGGCCGAGGCGACATGCTATTCTCCCCACCTGGCTCCTCTCGACTCATCCGATCGCAAGGCGCTTTTGTTTCCGACGAAGAGATCGCGGATATCGTCGAATACCTCAAAGCCAATGGTCCTCCAAAGTTCGCCGAAGATGTGCAGAAGCAGATCGAAGCGGGCGAGGAACTGGACCTCACAGGCGGTGGAGACGACGGCGACGGTGGCGACGAGCTATTCTCCAAAGCGATCGATGTACTCCGTTCCACAAAGCGAGCATCGACGTCGATGCTGCAGCGTAGATTGCGAATCGGCTACAATCGAGCCGCGAACCTAATGGATCAACTCGAAGACCGCGGTATCGTCGGCCCCGAAAATGGTTCTAGCCCGCGCGAGATCTTGGTAGATCTGGATTCAATGTAAGGATTAGCCGAAGGGCCAAATTGAGTCCGAGCCTTCTCCAGCCCGAAGCTTGATTCGCCAGCAAATCGCTTTCGAGTGATGTAGGTCCTAAGCTAAACTGGTCCGAGAAAGGACGAATTCTGGGCTCTCCTCACTTTGGAGGCTTGTTTTACAAAAAATTCCGTTTAAACACGACAATCGATGCAGAGTATTGGCGAAAAACTGGAAGAAGCACGCAAACGCAAGGGAGTCACTATCCGCGAAGCGGCCGAAGCGACAAAAATCCGCGGCGACTACCTGAACAGTTTCGAGAACAACAACTTCACCATCAACGTGCCGGAAATCTACGTGCGCGGATTCCTTCGCTCGTACTGCAATTTCCTGAAGGTAAATAGCGAAAAGGTCATAACCGACTACAACGCTGCCCTACTGGGTGAAGCCAAAGCAGCCAAGCGTGAGCATCGGGAATTTTTCGGACGTATGGAGCTGCAGCAGACTCCTCTCGTCAACGAGGAGTCCAACTCCAAGCCACAAACGATCGACGACGAGAAGCTTCGAAGAGAAGAAGAAGTGGTCGAAAAGGTCGGTTTGCTGGAAAAAGTCCGGGAGAAGATCGATTCTATCGATAAGGAAACCGCCATCAAAGTAGGCATCGTAGCAGGGATCGCCCTGCTTATCTTACTGGTTATCATTTGGATTTTCCGGGCTCTAACGAGCGGTGGCATTGACGACGCAAATCAAGGCCAAGCAAACCCAACTGGCCTGGTCCCCGCTCAATCTCAGCAAGCGAGCCCTCAGCCAGCCGCCTCAACCGCTGAACAGGAAACGATCATCCTAATCGCCGTAGGCGACGTCCGCGTCTCTGTAACGGAACGCAATTCAGGACGAGTGCTACTGGACGCCCATCCCATGGTGGCAGGTCAGAGAGAAGCCATTTCCAAAGTAGGTCCGGTAAAGATTGATTACACCGCAGGTGAAAACCTACAGGTCGAAATCAAAGGGACTGCCTACGGAACCGGAAAGACCGGGGTCGGCTATTCGACTATTCCTTGATCTCGAAACTGATCGGCAATTGCAGCATCTGCACCGCGGGATAACCATCCACGATCGCCGGCAGGAACTGCCAATTTGTGACAGCTTCCTTTGCTACGGTTGCCTCGGGGGAATCGTCGTCCTTAGCGAGTCGGACTTGATCCACGCGTCCTAATTCATCGACACGAACCTCCAGTACGACCTTGCGCTTTTTGGACGAAACTGCAGCAGGCACGGGGGCATAGACTACCATCGCGTCCCTGTCCTCTATTCTTGGATACGGAATAGTTTCTAGAGCTTCGGAAAAAGGAGCAAACTCGTTGAAGAAATAGGAGCGTCTTACGGTTGCCACGATAGGCTTTCCTCGAAACAAGCCAGGGCGGTAAATGGTGCCCAAGACGGATTTCATAACCTCTGGAGCATAGGCCGGATGATCCACTTTAAGATCCAAAAGCTCAAAAACCCTCCCCTTTTCATCCAAAGAGAATACAGCCGTCGCGTATCCACCATTCCCAGTACCTAGTAAAGACTTGGGATAATCCAGCAGCTCTTCGTCCACGACCTCGACCGGCTCACCTACCCCGCGGTTTCGCTCAACTGGAGCAGCTCGAGATTCGGCTCTCTCAGACGAGGGAGCATCACGTTGTCCGATTTCGGTCAACATGACCGGGTCCTCAGGCTCTCGCCGAAAAACCTCTTCCCCTCGCGAAAAAATCTTATAGCCGAAAGTGCCTCCTCCGAAGCCCGGATTAACCGGCAAGGTCATTGCGATCTGTTGCGTTCCCCGCGAATCAATGTCGCGGATCTCATGCACGACGTAAGTCGGATCGCCATCCGCCGGAGCAATCACGAAAACGATAAAGCAATCTTCAAAATCCCGTTCCGCCTGCACGAGAGCTCGGAATTGGAAAAAGAAAAGACCGCTGGCTGAACCGTAGTCCTGACCGAGAACGGCATCCCTCTTGAGCACATCAAGAGCGCCATCAGTGAAGCGCTCAGCATCCTCGAACTTGAGTTCTCCTGCCTCTACCCTTTGAGGTCCTGCAGACGTCTGGATCATGGGAACGTTTCCATCCATGGACACTACAGTATGGGTTTCACCATTCGCAGTGATTACCAACCTGGACTGCCCCCACGCCCCAGAGCGAGTCGCAAGCAAAACGAGCAATGCAATTCCAAGCCCAAGCCAATTTATACGACCACCGTTCGACACCTTCATGAGAAATCCAATCGCTAGAACCCTATCACTCGCAGTCCATGCGAGCAAGCAATCGAAAGATAAAGTACGCAGCATTCCACATGCCCTAACAAAGCTACGAATCCTCGGCCTTTTTGTGTTTGAACAGTTCCTCGCCGCTGCCTAAACAGCGCTCAACATGAGCAAACTCACCGTCGCAATCGGCTCCGACCACGCGGGCTACGTCTACAAGCAGGCCATCATTGCCCACCTCGAGGGCCAAGGTTACTCGGTCAAGGACTACGGAACTGATTCCGCCGAATCCTGCGACTATCCAGACTTTATCCGTCCAGTGGCGGAAGCCGTAGCGGCAGGCAAATACGACCGCGGTATCGTATTGGGTGGTTCGGGCAACGGCGAAGCGATCGTAGCCAATCGCGTGAAAGGTATCCGCTGCGGCCTTTGCTGGAACAAGCAAGTCGCCATCTGGAATCGCTCCCACAACGACGGCAACGTGCTCTCCATCGGCGAGCGCACCGTAAGCGAAACAGAAGCTCTCGAAATCGTCGACACTTGGCTGACCACCGATTTCGAGGGAGGACGCCACCAGCCTCGCATCGACAAGATCGACAATCCATCCCTCTAGCGCTTCGAACGCTAATCGGAATTTCGCTTAGGCGTTCAAAAGCCCTAGTTTCCCCTTGCTTCCTCGCGGGTGGGAAGCGTCGCTTAGTGGAACAAAAAGCCTGTAGATCAGGACTCCTCAGCTAGTACCATGATCCATAAACGCCAAAGGTTCGACGCAGTTACGGGATCCTCGCTGAGGAGAAAAACAAGAGTTGCCGCGTTGTCGGCAATTCTGGTCTGCGTTCAAGTCCTGTTGGCCTCGTGTTACGTGCCTCCTGGTCAAACCAACCTCCCTTTTCGAGACGAAGCCGTGCCGATCAGAGAAACCATAAAAGTCCAAACGCCCAACCCGACTTGGTCCATAAAAACCGAGTCGGTTTACAGGGTCGGAGAAAACGAATACATCTGCCTGCACCGACTTAGCCGCCCGAAGGATGCTATGGCCGCCCAAGTCATATCGGAGGCGGCCGCCCCTGTGAGCTTTGTTCACCTTGGAAAGGGAGAAGCCCAAACTCGCCACTATGTGGTCGGCAAGACTTGGAACTGGGACAACAACCCCGAAATCAATTTCATCGAATCCGCCGAGGAGTTAAAAGATGCCCTTGCCGAGGCCCAAAGCGTAGCTTTCACTACCGCAACTGAAGTCGAAGCAAACTCCGCAGAATAGCAAATGACTCAATCTTCATCCGAAACCCTTTCCAAGGAAGCCCACTACCCAGAGACGCCTGAGATATTGCTGCAGCGTGATATACGTCTCGGATCCGACCAAATTCCCACGGACGAAGACTTGCTGCTTACCTACCGCTGGATGGCCTACTCCCGTTTCGCGGATATGCGGATACTGGAACTCTTTCGACAGGGCCGCATGAAAGGCACCGTCACTTGCTCAGACGGAAACGAAGGACTTGTTGCTCCCATGGCTCTGATGATGGACAAGTCCATCGACTGCGTTTCCTGGACGCATCGTGGATTGCCCGGTCATTTGATTTGGTCCGGACATCTCGGAGAGCACATTAGCCAATATCTAGGTAATTCCGGCTCTCCCACCAAAGGTCGCGAGGGGAACGCCCACCACGGCGACCCAGCAAATCGGAGCTACCCGATGATCAGCCACCTCGGTAAAATGTCTTCCAACGTGATGGGCGGTACCGATTCGCAGCGACGAAAAGGTCTCAAATCCGTGGGTGTCACCTTCTTTGGCGACGGTGGTTCTTCCACAGGCGAAATCCACGAGGCCATGAACATGGCCAGCGTGCTCAACATGCCTATCATCTTCGTGGTCGAAAACAACAAGTACGCCTACTCCACTCCCGTGAGTGAACAATACTCGGGAAAATTGGTGGATCGGGCTATCGGCTACGGCATGAAGGGAATCGCCCTCGATGTGGCCAACATCGAAGACAACATGAAAGTATTCTGGCAGGCCATCGAAGAAACCCGCCAGAGCTCACGCCCCATGCTAATTGAAATGCATAGCCTCCGCCTGAGAGGACATGCTGGCTACGACACTTGCGACTACATCGATCCTGCCCAAACCGAAGAGTGGATTAAACAGGACGCCCTGCCCCACCTCAGAAATCGATTGGTCGAGAAAGGCTACCAAGCGAGACTTGATGAAGAGGACGCGACTCTGAAGGAATTCGTCAATGCGACCGTCGCGAAAGCATTCGAAAACCCTCCTTGCAATCCAGAAGGCTTGATCAAAGACGTCTACTCTCCCACCGAAACAAAAGTGGAGTGGAAAACGGAGGACCGCGAAAAGGCTCCTACCTTGACCTATGCCCAAGCGATTAACGCCGCCTTGGACAAGATCATGGCTGAGTCACCCGAGTCTCTGGTAATGGGCCAAGACATTGCCGACTATGGTGGCCCATTCAAGGTAACCGAAGGTCTATTGGAAAAGTATGGCCGTAACCGGATCGTCAATACACCGATCTGCGAATCTGCAACAGTGGGATACGCGACCGGGTTGGCCGTAAACGGGCACCGTCCCATCGTCGAATTCCAATTCGCGGATTTCGCGACCGATGCTACGACGCAAATCACGCTCAACGCAGCGACTTACCACTTCCGCTCCGGAGCGAAAGTTCCTCTCGTATTGCGCTTTCCTTGCGGAGGCGGCCTGACTTTTGGGTCCTTCCATTCCCAGGACCTCGAAGTACTTTATACACACATTCCGGGGCTGAAGCTCATCTATCCAAGCACTCCACAAGATGCCTACAACGCCCTGCTCGCAGCTTACGAAGACGACAATCCAGTCTGCTTGTTTGAGCACAAGAATCTCTACCGTCTGCTCAAGAGCCCCGTATCCTTTGACCCGAACTACAAATCAGTCTGGCAACCGGCTTTAAGACGATCTGGGGACTATGCTACGGTAGTGACCTATGGTGAGATGACCTTACACGCCAGTGAGGCGTGCAAGTACTTGGAAAGCGAATACGACCTGAGTTTCGACCTTTTCGACCTACGTTGCTTGGCTCCGCTGAAGCTGGACGCCATACAAGCCTCCGTGGCTAAAACCGGCCGCCTCGTGGTCATAACCGAAAGTCGCGGCAATGTCGGTTTCTCGGCTGAGCTCGTGAGCAGCATCACGGAAAAGAATTTCTTCAATATGGAAGCGCCGCCACTTCGTATCACTTCGAAAAACATGCCCGTGCCGTTCGCAACCGAACTGGAGGCGGACTACCGCCCCGGCAAAGATACCATCCTAAACCAGATGATCGATTGGATCGAAGCCGAGTAGTCTCTCGTTTTTGCTAAACCCGAATCATAAGATGTCCGCACAAGCCCACACACTTGATTGGTCCGCCGTAAAAGTTTTCGCCATGGACGTTGATGGTATCCTCACGGACGGTACCATCTACACGCATTCGGATGGCACTGAAGCCAAGCGCTTTTCCGTACTCGACGGCCTCGGGCTCGCCCGTCTAAGAGACTCGGGCATCGTACTGGCTTGGATATCGGGACGTCATTCCGATTCCACCACCGTTCGAGCCAAGGAGCTAAAAATCCCGCACTTGGTTCAGGGAAAAATCGATAAGATTAGCGGTCTGAAAGAGCTGCTGGCTGAGTTGAAAGTCGACCCAGCGCATGCAGTCTACATGGGTGACGACGTCATCGATGTAGACGCGATAAAATACGCTGGCATCGGTGTTAGCGTTCCCGACGCTCAAGAAGAGGCCCTCGAAGCTGCCGACTACATCACCACTCGAAGAGGCGGAGACGGAGCAGTGAGGGAAGTTTGCAATCATATCTACAAAGCCATTACCTCCTGAAACATGCTAAGCGTATCCAAATTCCGAATAGCCGCGGCGGGCTCAATAATCTCGGCTATTGCAGTCTACGGTCAGCTTCGGCCGGATACGGCTATCGAAGGATTCCGCCTGCCCTTATTCGACGACTCCGGATATCGAATTTGGCAATTGAGGGGCGATCTCGCCACCTACCGTAGCGAAACGCAAATCCAGATCGATGGCATGAAAGTCAGCCAGTTTATCGGCGACGACGAAAACCGAGAGATCGCGGAGCTAACCAGTCCAGAGGCTGTATTCCACTTCGACACCACCACAGCCTACGGCCCCGGCGAACTTCATGTGAAAACCGGAGCCTTCGAAGTGACTGGTTATGATTGGCTTTGGCTGGGCGAACAGAAGCAGATAAACTTCAATCGCGACGTGAAGGTCACACTGTATGAGCAAATCGGAGACATTTTGAAATGAAAACAAACAAGCCCCTATCCTTCATCGCTGCCGCTCTACTGCTGACGGCCTGGTCTTTCGGACAAAAAGCGGAAAAGCCTCAAGTAGCGACCCAGATCGAATCCGTTAAGCTCCAAGTCCAAAACGACGGTGACAAGGCATACTTTCACTTTAGCGAAGGCGTAAAGTTGACCGCTACCAATATGCTTGTGGAGTGTGATAGCTTGGAAGTTTTCGCCACCCGCGAAGCCGAAGAGCAAAGCCAGATCGGCAAGTTCAGCGCCATCAAAGAAATCATAGCTTCTGGTAATGTCCGCATTATCCAAGAAGAGCGAACCGCGACCTGTCAAAAGGCTGTCGTTCAACCAAACGAAGAACGCATCGTACTAACCGGAAACCCCGTAGTCGTGCAGCCAAGCGGACGTCTAGTCACCTACAATCCAGACGACAAGATCTTGCTCGACCGTGGAAACGGACGCATCTCCATTATCACAGATGGGCCTCGCAAATTGAAGCTGACTGGTTCCGCCATCAGCGACCTCGGCTTCGAAAACCAGGGTCCGATCCCAACTTCCGGCGAGGACACTGTCGAACAGGAAGACGGCGAGGCCACAGAAGCAACGGCAGAGGAGACGTCTGAAAATTCAGAAGAGAATGACTCTGTAGAAGAGCAAACGAGCCCAGATGCGGATTCTGCAGCAGACGCAGAAACCGCGGAGCCAGAAACGCCCAAAACAAAAAAGAAGTGATGAGTGATTCCGTAGCTCCAGTAGAACCCGAAGAAAAGACCGAGGAGAAACCAAGCCGCGCCCCAAAGAGCATTAAGGCGATCGGACTGGTCAAATCTTACGGAACCAAGACCGTAGTCAAAGGCATCGACCTCGAGGTCCAAACCGGTGAAGTAGTCGGACTGCTCGGGCCCAATGGAGCTGGTAAGACCACGACTTTCTACATGATCGCTGGCTTGGTTGAGGCGACCAAGGGGCAAGTATTGTTAGACGGTCGCGACATAGCGTATTTAAAGATCCACCGCCGTGCCCGTCTGGGAATAGGCTACCTCTCTCAGGAGCCCAGCGTATTCAAAAAGTTAACCGTCTGGCAAAACGTTCAAGCGGTCGCCGAAACCATCCCCTTCAACCGCAAAGAGCGCAAAGAGGTCATCGAACGCCAGCTCAACGACCTCGGTTTGCTTTCACTCGCCAAGCAAAAAGCCTACACCTTGTCCGGTGGAGAAAGACGCCGGTTGGAAATTGCCCGCTGTCTTGTCACCCAACCAGACTTTTTGCTGATGGACGAACCTTTCGCCGGCGTGGATCCGATCAACGTGTCCGAAGTGCAACGCATCGTGCTCGGCCTGAAAGACCGCGGCATCGGAATTCTCATTACGGACCACAACGTTCGCGACACCTTGTCGATTACCGACCGAGCCTACATCGTGAACAAAGGCGAAATCCTTGCATCAGGCGATAGACACTTCCTCGTAAACGACCCCAAAAGCCGAAAAATCTATCTCGGCGAAAATTTCAATATGTGATTGTCTCGACAGAACATTACAGGTCGCGATCGAAATCGCGCCTGCTGTGCGCTCTCCGTAGACCTCACCTCCAGCCCACACAATCATGCCGCTCCCCAAACCCGTAAAGCGAATCGATGGCATATCGGTGCGCGACTTCGTAGATAAACATCGAGAACTACTGAAGCTGGAGGTCGTAGCGGGACAAAGAGGGCTAAGACGCATAATCAAGGAGGGAAGCGTCAATCGCCCTTCCCTCGCCCTAACGGGCTTCTACAAGTATTTCGCCAACAAGCGACTTCAGGTACTCGGAGCAGCGGAGATGACCTATCTTCGAAGCCTCAGCCAAGAAGTTCAGAAAGAGCGCATAAACGCTATGGTGAGCAAAGGCATCCCCTGCCTAATCATTTCTAGGAATTACAACCCTCTTCCGATCATGGTGGAGATCGCCGAGAAACGCAGTCTCCCGATTCTGCGTACCTCCATGATCACCATGAACTTCATCAACTCCGCCACTTTGGCAATAGATGGAGAATTCGCTCCCACCACGACCGAGCACGGCACCATGATGGACATAAAGGGTATCGGCACCCTGATCCGAGGCTCGAGCGGAGTGGGCAAGAGCGAGTGCGCCCTCGCCTTGATTGAGCGCGGCCACTCCATCGTAGCGGACGATATGACTCGCATTAAGCTCATCGATGAACGAGAGCTGACCGCGTCAGCCATGGAGCTAAACCGCGGCCACATGGAGTGTCGCGGCATCGGGATCATAAATGTGGGCGAAATGTTCGGGGTAAGAAGCGTGCGTCTCGAAAAACGTATCGACCTCGTGGTGACACTGATCGAAGCCGGCGTTTCAACCGAGGAAGATCGAACCGGACTCGAACAGCACTTTTTCCCGATCCTTGGCATGGAAGTGCCCCACATCGAATTATACGTGCGCCCAGGACGCGATATGGCTCGACTTGTGGAAGTTTCCGCCATGGTCCAAGCCTTGAAGATGCTCGGACACGATCCCGCTAAGGAATTCAATGATCGCCTCATCGAATTTATGTCCAAGAACGCCTGATTGTTGGACTTATCAGCTGAGCTAAAAAAAAATTACGCCAAGGTTACGAAATTGGCCCGGATTCGGCCCAATTTCGGCTATAAACCGAGCTCCTTTCTGACTTTCAGGCTCTAAAACTCGGGCTTCTTCTCGATTTCCCGAAAGCAGGAAAAAGCAACTAAAAGTTATCCTCAATCCAGTGTTAACAACTTGTCGAAAACTAGAGCTTGAGAAAGCGGATCCAGTTTACGTTACTGTGACGCTCACGAAAATGAGCCCTACCCGCTAGGGAATCCAATCTGTTCCAAACACCAAAAATTCAGCCACCTCTAAGATCATTCAGCCCAAGTCTCTGATAACCAAATATTTAGCAAACACCCTTGAGCCTTCCCAATCCGCGAAGGCTCAAAATTTTAAAAACCTGTTAAATACCCGGCAGAATTTACGTTAGAACCAGATCCGATCCCCACCTCCACCGCAATCCTGTGAATAACCGCCTTCTTTAACGTAAACCCATGCGACAGCTCACCGAGCAGACTCAACTCTGGGAAAAGGTTAGATCCGAACTTTCCCAAGTCCTACCTTCCGATATCTACCAAAGCTGGTTCACAGATTTAGTGTGCCTAGAAGCCAACGGCGAAAATATCGTGCTTGGCGTACAAAACGCCTTCACAGCGTACTGGATCAACGACAACTACCTCGATCTGCTTGCCAAGTCGTTTCAAGCAGAGCTCGGGCACCCCGTCACCGTAAAGATTTCCAACGACTTTCCGACCGAGTCAGAAGAAGCTCCGAAGGAAGAGCCTTCGGTAGCTCCGGTCCGCGAGCGTCTCGTCACAGAAACGCCACGCCCCAAGGCTTCCTCAGCCAAAAAATCAGGCGAAGCGAACCTCAATCCTCGCAACACCTTCGAGAATTTCGTCATCGGTTCGAACTCTCAGTTGGCTCACGCCGCTTCTATCGCAGTAGCCCACTCGCCCGCCGGAGCCTACAATCCTCTCTTTCTATACGGAGAAACCGGTCTCGGCAAAACGCACCTCATGCATGCGGTGGGACACCATATCCTGCAAAACCGCCCAGATGCCCGTGTCGTTTATCTTTCCTCCGAGAAGTTCACCAACGAGTTCATCTCCGCGATCCAGGAAAACACCCTCACCAAATTCCGCCAGCGCTACCGCAATGTTGACGTATTGCTCATTGACGACGTCCAATTCCTAAGCGGCAAAGAGCGTATCCAAGAAGAGTTTTTCCACACTTTCAACGATCTGTTCGAATCCCAGAAGCAGATTTTCCTCTCCAGCGATCGCCCTGCCAACGAAATCGCTAAATTGGAAAGCCGTCTTGTTTCCCGATTCCAATGGGGACTCGTCACCGACATCCAAGCTCCCGATTTCGAAACCCGTGCGGCGATCCTTCGCAAGAAGGCCCTTCAGCACAACTACGACATCAGCGACGAAGTGCTCCACTTCATTGCCAAGCACATCGTAAAGAACATCCGCCGACTCGAGGGCGCATTGATAAAGGTTTGCAGCTACTCGTCTTTGACCGGCAAGCCACTCAATATCGCAACCTGCGAACAACTCCTTTCGGACGTATTGATGGAAGCCGCTAAACAGCAGCTTAATATCGACACCATCCAGAAAAAGGTCGCCGAGTACTTTGAGCTTCGCCATTCCGACATGCTTTCCCGTCGCCGCCCTGCTCATATCGCAGTACCCCGCCAGATCGCCATGTACCTAAGCCGCGAGCTGACAAAACACTCTTTGCAAGAAGTGGGAGAAGCCTTTGGCGGACGCGACCATGGTACTGTGATCCATGCCTGCAAGCAGGTGGACAACTTGGTGGAGCAAGACGACTCCGTACGCCACAGCGTCGAATACCTGAAGAGCATTCTCTCAAAGTAAGATACCTTTCTTTCCAAAAACTACCTGATTATTACGAAGCCGCTGCCTAACCGCAGTGGCTTCGTCAGTTTCGAGAAGAGGCCATTTCTTACTTCCACTCGACCCAGATCCCTATTTCCCTGCTCGAAACCGATTTTTTAAACCATGTCACTAAGCAACGAGCAAAAATCCCAAGTCGCGCAAAATTTGGCCGATGGAGCCAGCATCGCAGACATCCAGCGCCTAATCGTCGACGAATTTAAGATCCCAATGACTTACATGGAAGTTCGCTTCCTCATGGACGATCTCAATCTCGATCTTGCTCCTCCGCCAGAACCTGAGCCCGAAGAAGAGGCCACAGCAGAGCAAGATGCGCTACCAGCTGAGGCGGAACTGGTAGGAGGCGGAGCGGTTTCAGTGGATATCGATAAGATTAAGCGCCCCGGCGCGGCATTGAGCGGAAGCGTGGTCTTTTCCGATGGGGTGAAAGCTCAATGGAGTGTAGACCCCTATGGCCGACTCGGACTCGACACCGAGCAGGAGGGTTATCAGCCAAGCCCCGAAGATATCGAAGCCTTCCAAATCGAGCTGCAAAATAAGATGCAAGGCCCGGGCGGATACTAGATCCAATTCCTTGATACACTTCGAACTACAGCTGACTCGCTGTAGTTCTTTTGCTTAGACATATTTAATTGGTCGCCACACCGATTGGACTCATTAAGTTACCATCCGAGAGAGCAAACCCTAAGTTTGTCTCCGGAAAACGGAAACGATGGAATCCGAGAAATCCTCCAAACCAAGAAGATTTAGACTCCCTCTTCTGAAATTCCTGAAAGGATATCGGAAACAGGACCTGCTCGCGGATGGAAAAGCGGGAGCCAACGTCGCCTTGCTGGATTTCCCCCAAGGTATGGCCTATGCCATGATAGCGGGCTTGCCCGTTAATTTTGGCATCTATTCGAGCGCTATCGGCTCTCTCACTGGCCCTTTGCTCGGCAGCTCGCGTTTTCTGATGCTCGGCCCCACCAATGCAAGCGCTGTGCTTTTGCTTAGCGGTTTCTTGGCATTGGATTGGCCGGCGGAAAGTCGCATCGCGGCCATGCCTCTTCTCCTGCTCATGATTGGAGCCTTCATGGTCGCGGGTGCGCTGGTCCGGGCGGATATCGTTATTCGCTATGTATCTCGCAGCGTAGTAACTGGCTACGTTAGTGCCGCTGCCTTGCTGATCATCGTCAATCAACTGAAGCCGGCCCTCGGTATCGAGGCCCCTCGAGCGGCGACCTTTCTGGAGTCACTGATTGTCACCGCTCAGCACATAGGCAGCTTCTCACCTGCCGCACTGGCCTTGTCAGCAAGCACCATCCTTGTAGCGGTCGCTCTGAAACGTTGGCTCAAGGCGATTCCCTATGTCGCCGTTTCCCTAGCCTTCGCCGCAGCAATCGCTTGGTTCGCACCCCGGTATGGAGTCTCCTTCGCCTCGCTGGATGCAGTGCCTGTAGGAAGCTGGCCATTGAGCATGCCGACTTTCGACCTGCAGCAAATGCACGACCTGCTCGGAGTCGCTTTTGCAATCGCCTTTCTTTCGCTCCTGGAGAGCGCGTCCATCGCCAAAGCGCTTGCTTCACAAGCGGGTGATACAGTGGATATACGCCAGCAAATGATCAGTATGGGAGTGGCGGATACAGTGAATGCCTTTGGCTCAGGTATGCCCGTTTCGGGATCACTTACCCGGTCGACTCTCAACTTTGCCAGTGGAGCTCGCAGCCCCGTTTCAAGCATGGTAAGCGGAGCGATCCTAGTTATCGGCGCCTTGCTGCTCGGTCCAATTATCGGATTCGTTCCGAAATCAGCTTTGGCGGCCCTAGTCATACTCGTAGGAATCTCCCTGATCAGACCCTCGACCATAAAGGCCTTGGTCAAGGCCACCAAGTCCGATGCCGCAACATTCTGCATCACGTTCGGAGCAGGCCTCGTTTTTCCATTGGACACCGCAATCTACGCTGGAGTGGCCACTTCTGTTCTTCTCTTTCTGAAAAAAGCCTCCATCCCAGACATGGTTGAGTACGGCTTCAACGAACAAGGAGAATTGACCGAAAAAGAGGTCAGCCCGGACCAGCGAAATGCGGCCATCTCGATCATGCACGTGGAGGGAGATCTTTTCTTCGGTTCAACAGATGTGTTTGAAGAGCAATTACGACACCTCGTCGATGCACCCGAAATCAAGGCTATCATCCTGCGGCTTAAAAATGCTCGCCATCTGGACGCCACAGGTGCCCTCGCTATTGGAGACTTCGCCAAACAAGCGAAAAAGCGCGGAGTGTCCGTGGTAGTCAGCGGAGCGATGCCCGAGATTATGCGAGTCCTTACCAATACCGGAGTGATCTCGATCTTGGGCCAGGAAAACGTGTTCGAACACACGCCAGATAACCTGACTCTCAGTACCCGGAGCGCTCTGATTCGGGCTCAATCCGTCCTCGGCGTCAAAACCGCCGATATCATGCTCTTCGGTAAAAAGCGGCGTGAGGATGGAGAAGAGAGCTAGTACCTCCTACCCGTTTGCTCAACAGGCTCCTTCGCAGCATTTAGTGGTCGGAACACACGCAATGCTGGTATCGAGATCCTCGAGACGCTTGGAATCCTCCACAAACTCGCCTCGGGCAAACTCGCTCTCAAGCTCCCGCAAATTGGTGGATAGTAGCGATGACGCAACCTCAGGAATTTCGTAAATTGTCCAATTGTTGAAGCGCCGCGACTCGAGCAGGCCATGCTTTTTGAGGTAGGCTAGCTGCTTGGAAATTTTTGGCTGCGGCAGCTGAAGCGCCTCTTGCACGTGGCAAACACACAGCGGGCCGCGACGTAGCAGGTTGAGTATGCGGAGCCGGGACTCGTCTGCGAGGCACTTGAAGATCGAGACACACTTCATTCAGCAAACATTCACCAAGAGGAATATTCGGTCAATCTTCAACTACTCGCACATGGCCAGCAATCCGGCTTCGTCGATGACGGCGATCCCCAAGGACTCCGCCTTGCTCAATTTCGAGCCAGCTGATTCTCCCGCCACCAGAAAATCCGTTTTCTTGCTGACGCTGCCTGCCACTTTACCGCCCTTGCTCTCCACCAAAGCTTTGGCTTCGTTTCGCTTCAAGGTGGGCAAAGTACCCGTTATGACGAAAGTTTTGCCCGCCAGAGTAGCCGCATCGCCACTAACGACTTCCGGAGCCTGAGCGTCCATTCCGGACTGGAGGAGAGCCTCTAAAATCGATGCGTTCTGAGCATCTGTGAAATAGGCAATGATTCCGCTAGCCGTTTTTTCTCCAATCCCATCCACTTCGGTCAATTGCTCCAGCGTCGCGGACGCCAGTTCCTTCACGCCTCCATAGGCTTTGGCTAAGTCCTTGGCGGCGGCAGCTCCCACTTGAGGAATACCTAGCCCGTGAATCAAACGCCATAGCTCCACCTTCTTGCTGCTTTCGATAGCGGCGATAAGATTTCGAGCCGACTTGTCAGCGAATTTATCGAGTGAGAGCACATCGTCGTAACTCAGCGAGTAGATATCCGCGATGTTGGATAGATATCCTTTGCTCACAAGCTGGTCGACCACTGCTTCTCCCAAGCCTTCGATGTCCAAGCACTGGCGGGAGGCAAAGTGCTCCAAACGGCCTCTCACTTGATCGGGACATTCGATATTGAGGCAACGTACCGCCACCTCTCCTTCGATCTTGCTTACCGGAGTTCCGCAACCGGGACACTCAGAGGGAAAAACGAAGGCTTGGCTATCCCCGGGCCGCTTTTCAAGGACGACCCTCACCACTGCGGGAATGATCTCGCCTGCCTTTTCGATGACTACCGTATCCCCTACTCTGACATCTTTGCGCGACATTTCCTCCTGGTTATGCAAAGTCGCTCGCGAAACAGTGGTCCCCGCCAGCTGCACCGGAGCGAGCTCCGCCACAGGAGTCAGGGCACCCGTTCTACCAACTTGGATTGTGATTCGCTCTAATTGCGTTTCCGCCTGCTCCGCGGCGAATTTAACCGCTATCGCCCAACGGGGGGCCTTGGAAGTCGCTCCTAGCCTATCCTGCTCCGCGAAACTGTCGACTTTGACCACCGCACCATCGGTCGGAAAGTCGAAGCCAAGACGTATTTCGTCCAGTTCCTCAACTGCAGCCCAAGCGGACTCAGCCCCCTCCACTTGCCAGAAGCGATCCACGATCGGCAGGCCCCATTTGATAAGCTGTTCTCGGTAAGCTGATTGGGAATTTACCACCGCGGGACGGCATTCGCCCAACCCGTAGAGCACGATGTCGAGCTTCCGACGAGCGACTTCCGCCCGGTCCAAGAGCTTGACGGTCCCTGCAGCCAGATTTCGAGGATTCTTAAACGGCTCTAAGCCTACCTCAGCCCTGAGAGAGTTGAGGCGCTCGAACTCCTCCACTTGCATAAATATCTCACCGCGAATCTCCACAATCTCCGGGATGTTCTCGCCTTCGAGTTTCTCGGGTAGCCTCTCGATGTAGCGGGCATTCGCCGTCACATCATCTCCCTCGATCCCATTACCACGCGTCACCGCCCTCGCCAGCTTTCCGTTTTCGTAGGTCAGGCTCACTGCGACACCGTCGATTTTCGGTTCTACCGTGAAGGCTGGCCTTTCGCTTTCCAATCCCTTCTCCACGCGACTCACAAACGAGAAGAATTCATCTTTCGAGTAGGTATTGTCCAAACTCTGCATGGGAAGGAGATGACGGTAGGAGGCAAATCCCTCTGTACGGTCATCCCCAACCGCTTGGCTCGGAGAATTGGCCAGCGGCAGCTCTGGATTCGCGTCTTCCAGATCGCTGAGCTCTCTTTTGAGGGCGTCGTACTCGAAATCACTGATTTCTGGCTCAGCCTTGCGGTAATAAAGTTCGTCGTAACGACGAATGGTAGCTCGCAATTGTTCGATCTTCTTGAGGTCGGAAGCTTGGCTCATCGCTCGGAATTAGATTGGGCAAAACTCGCGTTGGCAAGTCGAGCGATTGCGAGCGGAATCTTTTCGCCGGATTCCCTACAGATCTCCCGTCAAATTCCGTTTGATCAATGTTTAGACAGAAGCCCCGAGAACTCATTTTCCCATCCTTCCTAAAATGAAAGTACTTGTAGTCGACGACAGCGCTACCATTCGAAAGAGAATCCGTAGGGAACTAGAATCCCAGCATTACGAGGTCTTTGAGGCCAGCGACGGGGCGTCTGCCATAGCCCAGCTCGACACTGTCCGACCTAATATAGTGACCTTGGATGTCGACATGCCAGGCATAGACGGCTACCAGACTTGCCACCAAATTCGGACCGGAAAAGGCACATCGCTCACCCAAGTGCCGATTATCTTCATCACAGCGAACGATACCGTTAAATCGCGCCAGCGGGGATATCAGGCAGGTGGAAACGACTACGTCGCAAAACCTTTCCTCCCCGGGGAACTGAGCCTCTCCATCGAGCGGGCGATGAAAGCCCAAAACAAGCTGAAAGGCCGAACTGTGTTGGTAGTCGAAGACAGCAGTGCCATCCGAATGCTCATTATCACTGGTTTGAGAGCAATTGGCCTACGGGTACTTGGTGCTCCCGATGGCGAAAAAGCCTTGGAAGTCTTCCAAGAGAACTCGCAAAGCATAGACCTAGTCATCACCGACTACATCATGCCCAAACTCAACGGCGACGAGCTTTGCCGAAAAATCCGCAACGAGCTGGGCTTCCGAGAACTCCCCATCATCTTCCTTTCCAGCATTACCGAAAAAGACATAGTCTTGAAGATGTTCCGCTCAGGGGCATCCGACTTTATTACCAAACCATTTTGCCTGGACGAGGTACAAGCACGGGCATCCGTTCACCTAGAATCCAAGATCCAAGCTGACCAGCTTCGGAGCAACGTGAGTGAATTCAAGGAGGCGTACTCGATGAAGGAGAAATTTCTGTCCATCTGTTCGCATGACCTCCGAGCACCCCTCTCTGGCATCGACGGACTCACTCAGTTGCTACTTCTCGACGAAACTCTATCGGAAGAAAACCGCGAATACCTTGGCCTGATAAAGTCGTCTTCAGACTTCCTGTTTTCCATTATCGAGGACCTGTTGGATCTGAGTAAAATACAGGCGGAAAGCACAAATCTGGAAATGGCTCCCGTGAATATGAAGCGGAAAATCGATTCCTGCGTAGCCAATTTGATTCACCTCGCCTCGCCAAAAAACATCGAGCTCGTCACCCAAATCAACCCAGAGGATGAAAAAGATGGCATCATACTCGGCGACAAGAATGCGGTGAAACGAATCTTCAACAACCTAATTTCCAACGCCATCAAGTTCAGCCATCCAAACGACAAGGTCACAATCACCATGACCAAGGACACGGCCCACCGAGCCCTTACCGTATCCGTTACCGATAATGGTATCGGCATCCCCGCTGAGAAAATCCCTCTCCTATTCAAACCCGGCAAGGACACCTCTCAGCTCGGAACCTCTGGGGAACAGAGTTTCGGACTTGGCATGGTAATCGTAAAACAGCTGGTCGATCAGCAAGATGGGATTATCAAGGTGAAAAGCGAACAAAACAAGGGTACCACCATCTCAGTGACCTTCCCTCTCGCCGCTGCTACGTCTACCCCAGAGCCTCAGCTCCAAGAGCCAGCGGTACCAAGCAAGCTGGCGGTATAATCCGATCGCGAGCAAGGCTCCGCTCCAATCCGCCATCCAATCGTAAGGATCGAAGCTACGCTCCGGATTGAAATACTGTAGGAACTCGTCGCATAGCGAGTAGCTGAACACGCCTAAAAAGGCGAAAATCCATCTTCGGTGATCTTTCAAAGCGAACCGGAGGGGGCGAAAAAAGAGCGTACCCAGAAGGCCGAAGACAAAAAAGTGGGCAATTTTGTCGAAGCCCTCAATATCTGGCCCCGCTGGCGGTCCTGAAAAATGGGAACTGATCAGGAGAGTGAGCATGACTGAAAGCGGGGGCCAACTCAACCTGAGTCGGCTGTATTGCAGGTCTGGCCCTAAAAGTGCTTTCATCGACGGAGACAAAAAAGCGGCCCTTCCCTGTCAGCCAACACAAATCTCCCCTTGAGATTAGATTCGCTCCCGGGGAACTAATGGTAACGCTTCCTGTACCTTCTAAGCTTCGAGCATCCACTGCCCGAGGACTTATCAGATCCAAGCACTTTCATGAACCGATACCGAGCCTTTCTCTACGCGCTACTTGCCTTCGCTGCCGCCCTCGCCCCCTTCGCTTTCGAAGGAGGTGATTTGCCTGAAAACGCTTGGCTTGACTTTTTGGCCAGCTTCCACCCAGTGGTCCTACACCTGCCAATCGGAATATTTGCGGCTTCGGCTATCCTGGAAATATTAGGCTTAGCCGGCAAGAAGACAGATCTTGGTACCCGAAACCTACTGTGGCTCGCAATCTCTCTCAGCGCTTCCCTCTCGTTCGCGACTGGCTATGTTCTCGGCGAGGAAGGCGGATATCCTGAAGCCCTGCTCCACGACCATCTTTGGGCAGCGAGCTTTTTCACCGCGATTTCCTGGCTGAGCCTCGCTCTAAATACTCTGATCGTTGATCGAGTCCTACGCTCTGTATCCATGCTAGCCATGGCAGGTACACTTTTGGCCGCCAGCCATCCGGGAGGCCTGATGGTCCATGGAGATCCTCTCCAAAACGCTCCTTGGGTAGCAAAAACAACTCCCGAGCAAAGCTCTGAGCTGGGCGATATCATCAACCCATATCAGGATCTTGTTCACCCAATTCTCGAGGCAAAGTGCATCGACTGCCACGGAGCAGAGAAGAAAAAAGGGAAACTCCGCCTAGACACTTTCGACTACATTATGTTGGGCGGAGACTTCGGACCCTGCGTTACGCCGGGAGACGTAAGCGACAGCCTTCTCGTGGAACTCATGGAATTGCCCGAGGATGACGAGGATCGGATGCCTCCCGAAGACGAACCTCAACTGAGTCGCTACGAGATCGATTTAATCAAATGGTGGATCGAATCCGGGGCATCACCCGATCAGGAATTTGCCCGTAAGGACGCTCCAGAACGCGTCAAGGTCTACCTCGCCACCCGCGATATCTGATCTCATCGATCCTCAACTTGCTGAACCTAAAGATAGTGTAAGGCAAGTTTAGCGAACATATCCTCCAGAGTAAATCGTGAGTCAACATAGTGGTAGACTCGCACCTTTCTGTCCGTCTTTTCGTGGATGTAGTACATGTCGGAACTGATGCGAGGTCTCGGCAGCATTTTATACCCATACTCGTGCTCATCTAGTAGGAGACTAATGCACGGGGAGTCTCCCAGCGACCACATCTCACCCTTGGGCCACTCCGGATACTTCATGCTATTGTTGAAATCGCATAACTGCTCCACAAGGTAGGCACCAACCTTACCACAGGGCCGCACCTTATGAATGAGCTCAGCGATACTGATTCGTATCGTGGAATATACCCCACGAGGCACTTGCCAGAGCTCGACACCAGAAGCAAAAACTACGTTAGCCGCATGTATGTCGTTGAACAGGTTATACTCCCAGCCTCCATTCGGATAGTCCTCGCCACCAATCCACACCACCGTCACCCGTTCCGCGACACGAGGTTCTCTGAGCAACGCTATCGCCATATTCGTCAACGGCCCCATGAAAACCGCAAAAAGCGGTTTCTCCCCCTCTTTCATAGCTTCTTCCACGATAAGATCCGCTCCAGGTGATTCAGGAGCAGACCTCAGACTCTCCAAAGGCTTCAATGCTCCTTCGATTGCAGGAGCTTCCTTGGCAAATCCGGTCAAGCTAAGCAGCTTTTCGATTTCATCGTAGCTCTGCCTCATCGTGTCGCGACGCTCCATCATGGAGCCAGTGTTCTCGAACTGGGCAGCGACAATGCCTAGGATATCGAACCGAGGAGTCAAAAGTCCATGAACAATAGCAAATTGATCATCCGCTTCGTTTTTAGCGTCAGTATCGATAATGACGCGAATTTTCCGCCATTCCGGTATATCAAAAGCCAATCTTCGCCCACTCATTTCGTATCCCTTCCATTAATACGTACAATTGCTACATCGTAGGCTCCTAACAGTATCGTATTCTCTTCCAGAGTATGACCCAACAAGCTTTCACCACTGGGAACTTCCACCGATACCGCTTCTTCACGATGATTAATCAAAAAGCAAAACTCCTGCGTACCGTTGTAACGCTTGATGCGTTCGACGCCTTTGGGATCGGTCAAAACATCTGGCAGATCACCTACCTCAGCGAGGTAATTAACGATACGAGGCATAGTCGTATCAGTAAAATAGGTACCAACATAATAGACCTTACCTTTTCCTACCGACCTGCAGGTAACAGCTGCTTGCCCGGCCAAATGGCGACTCTGCCAAGTGCCCACTACATCTGTTCCTTCATCTGGTGATAAAGCTTCATACCAAAGATCGCTGACCCAAGACTCATTCCCGAGAGATAACTCTAAAGGTCGCTTCTCTGGCATATTCTGCCGGCCATACTCCTCAACTGTAACGCCAGCCAGACTTCGCAACACTCCCGGCAGGGTATCCGGTACCACATTATTGTTCCTGTCCTTAGATGCTGTTCGAGCTCCGATAACCAATGTCCCTCCCTTTTCCACAAAAGTGCTCAAACGCTCGCACCAAAGAGGATCGAACAACGATAGATGGGCCACAAGCAAGACATCGAGTCCACTCAAGTCATCCTCCGGATGTACTACCCCGACATCATATCCCCGTTCGTAAAAAGCTTGATGCACAAGTTTCCCCATATCCCGCGGATCCGGCAAACCAAGAGTCATAGCATCGTGCCCATTCTCAGCTATGAAATCGCAGCAAGCTATCCCTATATTTTGATGAACGGATGTACCCAATAATTGGGGACCTAACTCAGCGATCTCCTTACCTAATATAGCAGCCTCACGATAACGGCGGCGTGGTACATTATCATGGTCAAGCACTCCGCACCAGTACTCCTCCGCTCCAAAACGACAACACCGCTCGCGGAAAAGAAGCATGCCATCCGCTCCATGGGCGATCGCCATCCAGGCCATCTTTCGCATCTCGCCCGGCTCCGGATTATCGTGAAAATAACCACCTTGCCCTCCGGGACCAGACTGGTGTTCCAGAACGAGAAAATTCCCCGAAAACGACCGCACCATGTCCAGCCAATACGCCGCCCGCGCGGGACGTTCGTCGGGATCGTAAAAGAAATGAGGATACATATCAAACCCGAGAAAATCTAAGTCCTTAGTGAACTGACCTCGGAAGTCGATATTGTAGAAACAGCCGTTATGGGTGACGAACCAAAGAGGGTTGGCTTCTCTTAAAATATCGACCTGCTCTTTCTGAAAACGAGTCACTCCCCAATCTAAAAAACGGCGATAATCTAGCTCTTGAGCAGGATTCGAATAAGTAGGTCGCATTCGTTTCGGTGTCGGAACTTGCTCGAAACGAGTGTAGGTCTGCGCCCAGAATGCGGTTCCCCAGGTAGTGTTCAGCTTCTGGATATCTCCCTCGAACCTCTCCGAGAGAAATTCGTGCCATGCCCTTTGAGCGGAAGCTGAGTGATCTTCCGAAAAGTGACAGTGAAACTCGTTGTCTGTCTGCCATCCTACTACATTAGGGTTATCCGCGTAGTGCTTAGCCATCGCCGCTGTGATCCGGCGGCTGTGCTCGCGGAACACGGGGCTGAAATGGCTAGCATGCTGACGCGACCCGTGCTCCATCTTAATACCCTTGTCGTCCACGCGAAGGATTTCAGGATGGGCTTCAGTCAGCCAAATAGGGGGTGTCGCCGTGGGAGTGCACAAAATCGTTTTGATCCCAACTTCTCCGAAACGCTCGATTGTCTCGTCGAACAGAGAGAAATCGAACTCGCCGTACTTGGGTTCAATACGATCCCAAGCGAACTCCGCCATGCGAATTACATTCCAACCGGCAGCGGCCAATAGCTCCGGGTCCTTAACTCGCACCTCTTCATCCCAATGCTCCGGATAGTAAGGTGAACCATAATAAAACGTATTCAGGTTTGTGTGACGCAAGTGCGAGAGTTTCGAACGATCTTCCATTGATTATTTAGTTTTGAGTACCTGAGGGCAGAGGCTTAAAAAAAAATCGAGCTATATTTACTGCCGATAGATAAAGGTGTTGAACGAATGGGGCTTGAGCGTTGCTCGTAGTTCTCCGGCAGAATCGACTGCAACCTTGAGCTCACGCTCGGCTTGCGAGGTATTGCACGCGAGAAGCACGATCTCGCCTCCAGGGTTTTTAAACGCTATCAGGTCGTCTTCCTCTCGTAGATTCGCGATTCGAACAGCGCCTAATTTGACAAATCGACTAAGATGCTGAATCAGGTAAAATTCTGGGTTATATCGAATTTCACCACTTCGCTGATCAACGGTAATCAACGCATTCTGCTTCCATTTCCATGTGCTGAAACCTGTTTCATCGAGTACCATATTCCACATCTGATAGGAACAAACACCGTTGAGTAGGTATCGCTTCAGCAATTCCCAAGTATGCTCAGCAGCATCCCAGTCGTTACTTCCGACGCCGCATTCCGTCTCGGTCTGCATCAACGGTAAAGTGGGCAACATCTGATGCACTGAGGTAATCGCCTCTTTTCCAGCCCACTGGAAACCAATCCCTTTCACATACTCCGCGCAATTAGAATCCGCCAGACATGCGAAGGCGTAGGCAGGGTCAGCCACATTCAAAGTACCGTACCAAATCTCGGTCGACCGCCCATCTCGGTAGAAAGCTGGACCTAGATAGTTTCCGATAAAAAGAGCCAAATCCTCTGCTCTCCAAATACAGCTGGGAAACACCTGAGCCGCTACTGGTTCATTTTGTACGTGAACAGCGGATACTTGGATTCCCTCCTTTTCATAAGCATCTAGGTATTTGCCAAAGTAACATGCATAGGCTTCCAGCGTTCCATTGTGCATCCTAAAACTCGTAGTCCCGATAGCTGGCTGAGCATCCTTATCCAATCCACTTTCCATCCCTCCAAATCCAGAACGACAAGCATAATGGCCATTCGTCTTCATCCAACTGGGAGGGCACCAAGGCGATGCCCAAATACGCAAGTTGGGATTCACTGCCTGAGCTGCTTTTATGTAAGGAATCAATTTTTCTCGATCTCGATCTATCGAAAATCGATCCATCCGATAGTCTCCCTCACACTCATTCAGGGAATAAAAATCTAAAGCGAAGTCGCTCGCTCCGATGGGAGTCCTGCAGTATTCGAATGCAGCTCCTTCTTCCGAGAAGAGAGCAAGCATTATTTCGTCACGTTTCGGCTGAGGCAATACCCCCATCGCCTTCCAACCCAACTCATTGAAACAGCCTCCAAATCCAAGCATCTTCTGATGCTCGCAGTTGCGGTCTACGCGCAAGCACTCCTCCGATGTCGAGCCTTCGCTCAACACGTGACTGCGTATCCGCATCGGAAGTCCCGATACAGTTTCTATCCAATCAATCAACATTACTCACGGGGTTAACTAGGAAAGAAAGGCTTCAGCTCCTCTTCAGAATTAATGCAATGGGATAGGTCGACTGGACTTTTTCCAGCAAAAGGTACCTTACCAACCAGAGCTTTCACAGCTGCTTCCTGACAACTTGCTACTGGCGAGTAAGCGTTTATGTAAACCGGGCAGGTAGGAACTTCGCGTATGTGGTAAGGGTTGCCAAAAGAGATAAAAACACTGGGCACCTCGTGCCAAAAACGATCCATCATTCTGAACACATTTTTGTGCAATTCCAGCCATGGTACCGGAATAGTCTGTCTCATATAAAAGCCTTCCTCTCCGACTGCATAGATTATCAAATCAAAATAATCCGCATGAGGCTCACTGACTGATGTGAACAATTCAACGCTGAACCCTTCTTTTTCCAATAGCCCTTTAACACCCAGCGTAGGCAAGGGTCCGAGAGTATTCCTGCGCTTGTCTTGCTGTATGAGGAGGACTCGACGATGAGTCTTCGAGCTGATTGGCAATAGATTTTCCGAATCCTTTAAAAGCGTTACTGATTTTTGGGCACAGTTCTTTGACCAACGCTGATTTTCAGATCGCTTTGCCTTACTTAGGGTTCGCCCAAGACCTCTACCCTTTTTGTCTAAACCTATCGAAGCCTTTAAGGCTAGGACCCTTGTAACAGATTCATCAATACGTGATTCCGACAAGTCGCCTGAATCCACCGAACGTTTAAGATAATCGATTTCAAGTTCGACGTCTTCGGGGAACAAGACGACATCGCACCCATTTTTGACCATGGTCGGAACGAGATTTTCCCTTTTGCCTTGCGAAGACACACCGGCCATCACGCTGGCATCAGATACAATAAGGCCTTTGAACTTGAGCTCCTTTCTCAGTAATTTCTCGTTGAGTTCATACGATAAAGATGCGGGCTTGTATCCAGCTCCTGGATAAGCAGGCAATGAAATGTGGGCACTCATGATACTCAACACTCCATTTCGTATCATCGATCGATAAACACGGCCAAAGGAATCCTTCCAATCTTTTAAGTCCAGGCTGTTAACCGAAGTAACCAAGTGTTGATCCCTATCATCGATTCCATCACCGGGCCAATGCTTAGCGCAGGCTATCATACCTTCTGCTTGCATGGCTCGAACATACGCGACACCCAACTTCGACACACAATTTGCATCATCTCCAAATGCGCGAGTATTGACCAAAGCATTGAATTGGTTTCGGTTTAAATCGACCAGAGGGGTGAGCGACCAATTAAAGCCGGCAGCCAATCCTTCCCTGGCCGCCACTCGTGCCATCCGTTCCGCGTGAAGAGTATCCCCAGTTGCTCCCACTGTCATCTGATTCGGATAATTTGTCCCCACATCCGTACCAATTTGGTGGGTCTCATTAAACTCCAAATCTCCAGCCATCAGAAGTGGGATATCGCTTTTCTCTTGTACCAAGAGAGCTTCGCTTCGGAGGGCTTCAAGACTTCCGCCCGGGAGGCGAAACAGTCCCCCTACTCCCAGCTCACATAAGCTTTCCAACACGGAATCGCTGCGGTCCGTTACGAGTGGAACCATGAGTTGCGCAAGCTTTCCCCGCAAACTGAGCCCCCTTAGACGTTCTTTAACCCAATCGACTTGATCAGGGCTAAGGTTAAATGGGCGACTCCTGAGCGATGAAAAAGTCATCATTAACTAGTAGCCTTCTCCCGGCGTCTCTCAAGTTCCATTCGCATTTGCTCAGCCATCTCCTCGTCGAGATTGTAGAGTTCCATAAATCCTAATATAATAAGGTATCCAACAGCAGGCACAATGCTAGCCATTATTACTATCCCACGTACGGTTTCTTCACTCTGATCACTACCCGCGACATAGCCGAAATAGGTCAACAGCAACCCTGTCAAAGCCCCCCCGAGCCCCATGCCGACCTTGCCAACCAATGCAGAGGCCGAGAAAATGATGCCCGTAGAACGACGTTTAAACTTCCAATCAGCGTAGTCCGCCGAATCACCTAACATAGAGAAGATCAAAGGAGCCATGATATAAATGGAGACCGAGGCAAAGGCATTTAGCCCATGTAGTAGCCAGAAGCTGTCTGCTGGTACGAAATAGAAGGCTGCAAGAGACAAGACTCCAAACGCTGCCCCGAGCTGGAACGTACGTTTTTTTCCGATACGCTTGGAGATTGGAGCCGAGAGAAGCGCGCCGGGTATCGCTGCGATGCTTGCAAGAGTGAAAAACAGCGTAGCCTGCGACTCGTCACCTACGTAATAGTTGAAATAATACATGACGACCGCCATTCGAACCGAGAAAAAGATAAACAAGATAGCGCCTGAGACAGAGATAACCACCCAAGGCCTATTCTTGATAAGCATCAGGAGGTCTGCTTTCAGGTTATTCTCTTGGTCAGCAGGCACCTCAATCCTCTCGCGTGTTCCAAAAAATGTAATCAAGAAAAGAGCCGTGGCGATTGAGCCGAACAAAATCATAGTCATTTGGTAGCCGTGAGCGCGATCCCCACTATCACCGCTGAAGTAGGCGATTAGTGGCAAAGTGCCACCCGCAACTATCAGACCACCTATCTGAGCAAAAACCATGCGAACCCCTGATAGAGAAGTTCGCTCGTGCAGATCGGTCGTCATCACCGCTGACAAGGCTCCATAGGGTACATTGATCGCCGAATACGCCACCATCAGGATCGAATATGTCACCCAGGCATAAACGATTTTCGAATTCTCTGTCCAATCAGGAGTCGTAAACGTAAGCACCGCAGCCACACCGAAAGGCACGGCGAACCACAGCAACCAAGGCCTAAACTTTCCCCAGCGAGTATGCGTCCGGTCTGCGATGACTCCCACCGACACATCGATGAAGGCATCGCCCACCCGAACAAACAAAAGCAAGGTCCCAACAGCCGCTGCCGATATACCGAAGATATCCGTATAGAAGTAGGGCAGGAAATTGAGCATCGTCATAAAGACCAAATTGCTGGCCGTATCTCCCGCTCCAAACGCTAGTTTTTCCCTAAATGCTAGTTTCATAATCTAAAAAAGGTGATCTATGATCGAACTGGCAGCACGCCACTCCAGCTTCCTGTAATTCCATTCTCTTTGTATCCATTAAATGCGATGCTCCCCTTGCACCCTTCCGGTAGTTCGAGAGCCAGTTGTAGGCTGCCGCCTCTGTAGTCCCAATTCACTGAGATTTCTCCCAAAGGCGTATCCACTTTTCCCTTAACCTTCTCACAATGGGGATTCGGAGAAAACGTGATCCCTGTCCAACCTGGAGCTGTCTGCCGAATACCGAGTGAAGAACTGGCTAAAAACTGAATAGGATGTGCTGTCCAAGCATGACATAAGCTCCCTAGCCCAGCAACTGCATCCCAAGCCTCTTCTGTCGCCACAAGCCCTCTGTCTATCATATCTCCCCACCAGCGTTCGATACAGTCCAGTACCAGTCCGGTTCGCCCTAGTTTTTCCAGAGCTTTGAACACAAACTGCATAAAATATGGAGTCGGAGCAGAGCGATCTGGGTTCGCCGCGTGGTCGGTTTCTGCGTAAATTGCATCTCCTTTGGGCCTAGGGCCTAGGACAAAAGGTACAAGGTCCTCATTCAGCCACTTCCCGTGATACTCTGGCCAGAGGTCAGCCAAGATACAAAATACACGTACATGTAAGGAACAAGACGCGACGGCTTCGCCGTTGTGGGTAATACCGTCATAAGGAACCTCTCTCTCTTTGTCCCAAAACGTTTCTAAAATCGAGTTCTTCAGATCGTCTCGACGTTGTATGTAAATCTCTAACTGAGAGTCATCGACCTCTTTCATCAGATCGACCACACTACACAGTGTCATGTAATACTGTATACAGTACAGAGAAGGAACACCTTCCCGATAAACTTCCGCCCAGTCAAGAAACAGCCAGTAGCGCCTGTCCCAAGGCAATAGTCCGTCTTTGTTCAGTTCCGAATGAAAGTACTCTAGGGCAGCTAAAGCGACCTCTCGTTGCTCACGAAAAAGTGTAGCACTTCCACTAAACCACCAATGTTGATGCAGAGTCTGTATCCAAGCCAGGGTGAAGTCTGGCAAAACGCATTCGTGAGCCTTTGTGGGTGCATGCGAGTAAGTAAGACCATTGGGCGTGGTCTGCCTGCCGATCAAGCGAATTCCCCTCTCAAAGATGCGGTCGTCTGCCCCCAGTATCTTGGAGTTATCAAAATGACAATGGGCATCTCCCCACCACATCGCCTGCTCACGCCCCGGGCAGTCCACAAACGTATCGCTCATACACAAAAGTTGCGTGTGAACGCACATGGCATGTATTTCGTTAAGCCGTTCATTACTCGACTTGTAACTTCCTCGGATACTTAAGGGGTATTCACGATGTCGACACGCGACTTTAAAACGTCCTCCACTTCCTGCCAAGCCTCGTACCGCAACAACAAGGTAACGATACCCCCAAGGCTGAAAACTCTCGTGCCTCCCATTACCACCGGAGCAAGTGTAACGGAAACCAAATTGGACCTGACATCCTTCCTCAGGAAAAAACATGGGATCTGTACCATCAAGACCTTCGGTGACACAAACATCGAAGTGTGCTCCTTCTGCAATACCTTCAAATTCAAGCAATGTCGTCGCAAAAACTTCCCGCTCGAGATCTAGCAGGTAGAAGGCATCTTCTTTCCCTTCGGGCAAAGGGATCCATTCCGCAAGGTCGAACTCACATGGTCGCCACGCAACTTTCGATTCGAGAAGGTCCAGTACAACATTCGAGGACTTCGTCCGACAAGGGTTCACGGCAAGCTCCCCGCTTGCCACTAAGCGGCGAGGCAAGATCACAGCTTCTCTCAAAAGAGGGATATCGCGCTTAGACAGACGATGCCATGGCGGAGAACCTGCAGGTCGGGCTGAGTGGAATGAAGGTTTCGGCCAGTGAGAAGCGTCATAATCTTCAGACAGCCAATCTCCATCTTCCGCGGTCGCATCGTAAAACTCCTGCCAACCGGTTTGAATGCTCGTTCGCGTCTGGTTCCGCAAATACACGGGACTATGCCGCATCTGCCAACTAGAGTCAGTGAAGAGCTCGCCGACTTCCCAAGTGCCCCATAAGAAAAAACCGGCGAACCCTTCATGAATGTAGGAGTGATGACCAATGCCTGGGTTGCGGGCGACTGCGCCTATGACATTGTTTCCACTCTTTAAATACTGTGCTATTTCAACCTCGTCATAGAACCAATCTTCCTGGAAGCCGCGGGCCGGGCCGTCTAAAACGCGCTGCCCATTTACGTACAGACGATAGTACTGGTCGGCAGTAACTCGTACCTTTAAGCTTTTCGGTAGATCGTTTAGGACAAAAACCTTCCGAAATTGGGCCCAACTGTCCAACAGATCTCCACCAGGATAGCTCGGCCATATCCAACAGGCTGGCCACTCTCGAAGCTCAGGTAGTTGCATTGTAAGTGCGTCTTCCATTCGCTATAGATAACAGCCTAATCTTGATTCGCAACCGACACCCAGCGTTCAATCTGAGCCTCATCTATGCGCCCCCCAGAGAGCCCTATCATTTTCCGAAGCGGCATATCGTTTAACATAGCCATGAAAAAATCGATACTATGGCGGGGCTCTTCTCCTGCCAAAGAATCCGTCACTTCCTCCTTTTGCTCGAGGCCAAAGGATTTTAGACACAGGTCCAACATTTCGAGATAGACTTCAGTGCCGCCTGCATGCTTGGCGAACTCCTTCAACATAGAGTTTCTACTCAGTTTCAATCGGCTACGCGGAGACTCCATGGCAACGATATCCCCCGACAGAGGCAAACAGTTGGAACTCCCTCCTACCAACAACTTGTAGTTGCCGGGCATGACAACCCAAGAGTTGCATCGCGTATCCCAGCTAGCGAAATCCCGCCTTCTCAGAACGAAACGTACGGACTCGACTTTGCCGGGCTCGATTCGGACCTTCGCGAAGCCCTTGAGCTCCTTGACCGGCCGACGCTTCTCATTCGCCAAGTCAGAGACATAAAGCTGCACAATTTCCGATCCAACTACTTCTCCTACATTGGCGACTTTAGCCACCACTTCGACCGTTTCCCCATCCGCGATAGTAGGTTTCGATATTTCTATGCCCCTATATTCGAAATTTGTGTAGCTTAATCCGAATCCGAATGGATAAAGCGGAGCAGCGTTTACAGTATCGAAATGACGATACCCTACGAACATCCGCTCTCCGTAGAAAGACTTGCCCCCACGTCCGGGAAAATTGATATAAGAGGAGGTGTCCTCAAGTCGGACCGGAAGCGTTTCGGACAACTTTCCACTCGGATTCACTTTTCCTAACAAAATATCCGCGATAGCCTCGCCACCAGCCTGGCCGCCGAGCCAGGACTCCAAAAGAAATGAAACATCCGATATCCATGGCATCGATACTGACGATCCATTCATAAGAACCACTCCGAGTTTACTTTGGGCGTCGGCCACGGCCGCTACAAGAGCGTTGTGCCCCTCAGGCAAATCCATATGGCTTCTGTCAAATCCCTCCGACTCATAATCGTTCGGCAACCCTACGAATACGATTGCGAGGTCACAAGACTTCGCCAACTTAGAAGCCTCTTCCAGCATCGCAGGGCTTGTGTTACCTTTGGCATCGTATCCACTAGCAAATACAAATTCCAGACTACCAGGAGCACCATTTTTCAGCGAATCAAAGGCATTGGTGACTCTAGTTGGATTAACCAAAGAACTGCCCGCCCCCTGATACCGCGGGCTGCGTGCAAAATCACCAATCACCGCAACCCTCAATTCCTGCTTGAGAGGCAATATCGCATCATTTTTTAGCAACACAGCCCCTTCTGCAGCGGCTCTGCGGGCTAGCTGGTGATGGGCATCAAAGTCCACATTTGTTTCAGGCTTCCTTGAGTCGTATCCGCAAAGTATGACAGATAGAGCATCCACTAACACCTCATCGAGTCTTGCCTCCTCTAAAGCGCCACTTTGGACCGCAGATACGACCTCTCGGTCCGTCACTCCTTGAGAATAAGGCATTTCAAGATGCAGCCCTGCGTGAACTCCCTCTGGACGTTCGTTAACTGCTCCCCAATCAGAAACCACGAATCCTTCGAACCCCCACTCCTTCTTCAATATTCCGTTGAGTAGAGCCTCGTTTTCTGCCGCATACACACCGTTGACCAAGTTATAGGCACACATAACAGTCCAGGGTTGAGACTCAGCGACTGCGATCTCAAATGCCGGAAGGTAATACTCACGTAGAGTTTGATCGTCTACAATCGAGTCATTGCTCATGCGCTCGAACTCTTGGTTATTGGCGGCAAAGTGCTTCAAGGAAGTACCCACACCCTCGCTTTGCACCCCATCGATAAACGAGGCGGCCAACTTTCCAGACAAAACAGGGTCTTCCGAGAAATACTCGAAGTTTCTGCCACCCAGAGGCGAACGCTTCATGTTTACTCCCGGGCCCAACAATATCTGTACATCGGCAGCTTGACACTCTTTTCCTAAGGCAACACCTACCTCTCTAGCCAGCTCCTGATTCCACGACGAGGCAAGGCACGAAGCTGTTGGGAAACAAGTTGCGGGCGAGCTACGGGTAACATCCATATCATCACTTTTCCTTAGCCCATGAGGGCCATCGGTCATCGTTATGGATGGTACGCCTAAGCGTTCGATTTCCTTTGTATCCCAAAATCCCTTACCAGAAGTGAGCGACCCTTTTTCTTCCAGGGTCATCTGAGCAACCAACGCTGCCGCCTTTTTCCTAAAATCCTTAGGCTTCTTCATAGCATCAACAAAAAATTACAAGCGGACGGGGCACATGCACGCGACAAGACGTCTACAATGCCCCATCCAAATTTGGATCGTTTACGAACCTAGATTTCCTATGACCAATCGCAGGCTTTTAGAAGCGAGCGCCTACCTTGAAACCGTAAGTAAGAGGTGGTGACAACACAGCCATAATGCCGTTCGCATTGCCGCCGCTTGAGGACATCACAATGTCGTCCTCTAGGTTTTTCACGTAGATCGAATAGTAGTGACGACGATCTGGTGAATCATAGGTTGCAACTATGTCAGTGCTCGTGAACGCAGGCTGCCAAGTATCGACTGGATTTGGTGCGAGCGGAAAGTTATCATAGGACAGGTAGTATCCGCTGTTGTAGCGCGAATTCAGCCTCAGCGTTATCGTCCCATTGTTCTCCAATTCGAATAACTTGGAATAAGAGGCCTGGAAAGTCCAATCAGAGGCTTTCGCTAAGTGATTTCCTGCTAAATCGCGTTCGATATAGGTACCGCTTAGGTCAGTCGCTCCAAGCGAAAAAACATCAAACTTGGCGTCTAGATAAGTCGCGTTGAACGTAAGACGGTCGTTTCGATTAATTTGGTATGTTGTTTCAAGCTCAACGCCACGGACCGGAATCTTTTCTGCATTTCGAGTTACGGTTCCCAGCTCGCCTGTTACAGCGTTTTGCTCCACATTTGTTACCTGAAAATTTGTGTAATCGTAATCAAATATGGATACGTTACACTGGAAACGATTTTCGAAGAAACGGTTTTTGAAACCAATCTCTCTCGCTTCGATTTCTTCGGGCTCGTAATAGACATCCCCCGTACCATCGTAGAACCCCCCAGCTTTGAAGCCGGTCGAAAGCGTTGCATAAAACATAGAATCCTCGCTGACATCATATTCAAGCCCTATCTTGTAGTCAAACGAGTCCCACTCTCGATCTGCCTCGTTAGCAGAGAGCTGAGTTCCCAAACTGCCATCTTCGGCTATCAAATACTGACCACCAGTACGTGCTTTGTGATCGTTGGTCACACGTAGTCCTGCAACTACCCGAAACTGTTCGCTTAGCTCAAAGGTTGCCTGACCAAAAGCAGCTTTCGATTTGCTCAACATCTCGGGTTGGGCAAACGCCAAGCCCCAGCTCGGAAGCAACAAAGTTACATCGTTATTTTCCTCAAAGAGATAAAGCCCCCCTACCCATTCCAAACGATTAGGATTCGCAGAAGAAAATCTCAGCTCATGGCTGGTTAGTGTTTGTCGATTCCAATTAGGTCCGGATACAACAAATGGGTTAGGAAGTGGAGACAATGGTGCTGCGATGATAGTGTCGAAAGCCAGCTTGTTATAAGCCCCCAGATAGCTCATATTCACATCTCCCATTCGTTTACTTATCTCAGTACTCAAAGTGAAATGTGTCTCTCCCTGTTCATTGGTGTAGTTCACCCCCTCCAGTGGCAGAACCGGTTCACCTGTATCCACATCACGCATGACAAATGGATTCCAGGTACCTGCAACCTTTGCCCCATGCACGGTAAATAGCGCGGAGAAGTCGTCGTTTGGCTCGTATTGCAAATGCAAACGCGCCGCTTTCTTATCAGACCAGCCGATATCCTTCAACACTCCACCCGCTTCGTTCCGACCACTGTAATAGCCGTCATTGGATTGGGCAAAAAATGCGGAGCGCATCGCCCAAGCATCATTTAGTGGGATATTGACCATTCCATCGAAACTGAAGCTGTTGTAGTTTCCGTATCCGATGTTGATCGCGCCTTCCGCGATATCCTTGGGTTTGTTTGTGATTACATTTAAGCTACCCGCTATTGTGTTCCTTCCATAGAGTGTACCTTGCGGACCTCGCAAGACTTCCACCCGCTGCACATCATAGAAGGCCGCAGAGGCAGATTCTGGACGGGCGTAGCCTATACCATCGATCGTGAAGCCAGCAGCAGGATCACCGACCTCCGAATTATTTGTGCTACTGATACCACGAATAGCAATTTCCACAGCACTCGTGCTGCGGGCAATGTGGATATTAGGCACATAATTACCTAAGCTGACCGCATCAGTGATACCATTCACCTGCAGCTCCTTCGTGCCGACCACGCTTATGGCGATTGGAGTTTTTTGCACAGGTTTCTCGACAGTTTTCTCTGCTGAAACCATCACAGCATCTAGCGTGAATATTTCTCCCTCAAGCTCGTCTTCTTGGAAATCTTGCGCATTCAATAGTTGGATACCTGCGAACAAGCTCGCAACAGAGCATCCAAAAGCCACTATTCTATTGGGGTAATTTCTTTTCATTTGTTGTCTGCCAGCGACAGAGTTCAGTCGCCTATATCGATTTAGTCTGGGTTGCCATCCACACCGCATCGAAAACGTCAGACACGCCGACTGCCAACAAATGCACAGTTCACCAAGGCAACGAGGGAACCTGATAAAAGCAGCAAAAACGATTGGGGTGGATATTTAGGGTTTGATTTGGGGCACAAACAGAAAGCTTGGAGGCTCATCGAAGCTGGCAGGCCCCCTACTAAAACCGAAACGACAACCTCGACAACATACCCCCTAAGTCGCTGCCTTGCTGAATGTTTCAGTTTGTTCAAGAACCTGCCAAGTTTCGGAACCACCCTGAATCCTGGTGATGTGACGCATACTACCAACTATCTGATTCTTCCTCTACCCCCTATTTGAACCAAGCTTCACTTATTGACCAAATCAGCAAAATTTATAAAATCAGTTACTCGAAACCTCATCCAATTAGATTGACTTTCAGTCCTGCGCCTCCACTCGTCAGACTTAGGGTGCGATAGCTCATCGCCCCTTCGATCGCAGTGTAGCTGCTCCCCTTAGGCTACGTATACACCCACCATATCCTCTATTTTTAGAGACTTAGCCTAACCCCAATCGCGCCGTAGAAACGGATACCCTGGGTCAAACCAGGTCGTAAGCCGTGTCCAAATCGCGAATACAATTTAAGCAATACTCCAAATGCCGTATAAGAGCCGAATAAAGATAGAAACCACAGCAACCAGCCAAATCGTTTCACCAGAGCTACACGGCCAATTCATTGAACACTTGGGGGGTTGCATACAGGGTGGCATTTGGGTAGGGAGTGATTCCGAAATCGACAATAAAGAGGGCCTAAGAACCGCACTACTAAACGCTTTTTCCGACCTCGAGCCTCCCGTACTCCGTTGGCCTGGTGGATGTTTTGCCGACACGTATCACTGGCGCGATGGGATAGGCGATCCTAATCGAAGACCGACGACCTACAACGCAACCTTTGGCACCAACCAACCAGAGAATAACGAATTCGGAACACATGAGTTCATAGATTTTTGCCGCCGCATAAATGCCGAGCCATGGATCAACACCAATCTACTATCCGGTTCTGTCGAGGAAATGGTATCATGGGCGGAATATTGTAACCGACCTTCGGATACATACTTAGCGAAAGAACGCGCAACGAACGGTTCGAGCACTCCTTTCAACGTTACCTACTGGGGCATTGGAAACGAAGCGTGGGCCGGTGGCGGGACGTTTACAGCAGAAGGATACGCAGATACTTACCGCCGTTATGCATCCGCATTTCCACGTTTTCCGATAGAGCCCGCACAAAATCAGCTCTTCCCGGAGACCCTCCCTATAAAGCTAGTAGCCGTAGGCCCCGACGGAAACAAGCCACAGGAACGGGTCGAGTGGACGAGACGTTTTTTCGATGCTCTTGGCGAATTTAGAGCGCCGCCCATCCACGGTTACGACCTGCACTTCTACAATTGGAACCTCCAAGGAGAAGCGGGTACGATTACAGATTTCAACGAAGACCAATGGAATTATCTTCTCGACGGAGCCTTGGAGCTGGAAGAAGTCATTGAAGAGCAACACGCCCTCATTGAGAAGCATCTTCCCCAAGCGGGAAACGATCCCTTCGCTTATCAGCCCAATGTCGACCTTATCGTAGGCGAATGGGGTAACTGGCATCCTTTCGACACCAGCAAAACCGCGCTCTGGCAACAGAACACAGTCAGAGACATGGTTTGCTACGCCCTGACCCTGGATATTTTCCACCGCCATTGCGACAAGGTCAAGATGGCCTGCCTCGCCCAATCGGTTAACGTATTGGGAGCCCTAGCAATAACGGACGGTCCACACACAATCCTCACCCCCACCTACCATCTCTTCCAACTTTATAAAGCGCACCGAGGCGCTCAGAAACTGGAAACCTCTTGCCGTTCCACTACCCTATTCGAACGAACCAGCACTCTCAAGGCCGTACACAGCTTCGCATCCCTCAAAGATGGTGTAGTAACGATAAACATAGTCAACGCGAGCATGAGCCAGCCAAACGAAGTTTCCCTCGTAATCGACACGAAAGGAAATTGGGAAGAATGCAAGCAGCTCGCATCAGATCAGCCATGGCATTTCAACGATGCAAAGCACCCGGATAGAGTCAGCCCACGCGATTGCTCCAGGCCTAGTCGCAGTGCAAACAACGCCTGGCTTTTCCTAGCGCCCCCAGCTTCAGTCAGTGTCTTGCGGTATCGCATATCACCCTAAGCCATTCACCTACGCGAAGAACAGAGCCCTCGAGCCGGCCAAAAGGTTGTCCATCGCTTGCGACATATTCAAATTCAACTCAACCTATTCCGGCAGGGAGTTCTCCCTACCCTGAAAAGTCATACCCCAATATGGTTTCACAAGCCCCCCACCAAGAATTCGTTGAGCACGAAGAGAATCTGCCCTTTCGCACTTTTCTTCACAGTGTACGGTCGTGCGCGCCCCATTCCCATAAAGATTGCGAGTTCCTCCTCACCCTCAAAGGAGACGTTCAAGTGCAATCAGGAGAGGGAGAATTTATCATGCGCGAAGGTGACCTCTGCTTCATTCCGAGCGGGCAAATTCACATGACTGAGGGCATTACAAAAAACAACATCCTGGTTGTACTTCAAATCGATACAAACTTGGCAAGACATGGAGACCCCGATTTCGCCCAACGTCACTTCAAGTTCAACAAGATGCCACAAGCCCTACGCAAGGAGGCCCTCGAAAACTTACGCGCCTTGATAGCCGAAATCAGCTGGGAGATGCGCATGAGGCAAACTGGGTACCGCCTACATTGCGAAGCTTTGGCCATGACACTCTTATCGACGCTGGTCAGACAAGTCCCTTCTATTCTTGGCGCCAACGACGACACTGAAGGTTCAGAGGATTCAGAGCTAGGCGATCGTTTGAGCCGCATTGTAAGCTATATGGAAGCACATAGCTCTGAAGAAATTTCGAGCGGACAGATCGCAGAACAGGAAAACGTATCGGCGAGCTACCTCGCACGCCTATTCAAAAGTCGCTTAGCCTGTACTTTCAGCGACTACCTCAATATGCTTAGAGCGAAAAAATCACTGGCGCTTCTAGCGAAAGCAGAATACTCGATTTTGGACGTAGCCATGGAGTCAGGCTTCCCTAATATCAAAAGTTTCAATACAGTTTTTAAACGGACTTTTGAAATGACACCCAGCGAATGGCGACGAGACAATAAAGGAGCGAACATTCCAGGCATAGGAGAATCAGCCTATGGTCGCTTCGATAAGGGCTACGCTTACAGTCTCCTAAAACGCTACTTGCCCGCTCGACTCAAACAGTCTCTTTAGCATTTTGTATCGTTTTTTTGATACGCGATCAGATACCCTGCAATAGGCTTCGTCTAGTACATTTTAGAAAGCGGAAATTCCGCCACCGCTAAATTTCGTGGTACTGGATCATGAAACTTCGTGTTCATTGAGATATCGCTTCTGTCAAGCAGCACACCCATTTCCGTTTCTCATTGTGCAGCAGCCACTTACACAATTTCAGAACAGATTGGCACAATCCCTGTTAAAGGGAACGCACACCCACCGGTGCGACTCTTCCCAAACAGAAACCCAACCATAACCAATCTGAAACATGAGCGAAAAACCTGCCTCTGAATCTGTATCCGAAAAGGACCTCATCGAATCTGCGATTCAATTTGCCTACCAGCTAACCCGCAACCGCAACGACTCTGAAGACCTCGCCCAACAGGCATGGATGAAGGTTCAACGAAAGTATGGGTCCGTGCCCAATCGCAGCCTCCTCTTTGTGGCCGTCCGAAATACATATTACGATCAGCTTAGAAGGAACCGAGTCGTAAGCTTCAGTTCACTAGAGCACGCTCCCGAACCTTCGCGCTGGGATAAGCCTGGTTACGGAATCGACCTTGAAGTCGCCCTAGCAGCACTCTCCCAAACCGAGAGACTCACACTCAAGTTAAACCTCCTAGAAGGAAGAACAGCCAACGAAATCGGAGAACGACTTGGGATGCCAAGAGGAACCGTCCTTAGCCAAATTTCTCGGGCCAGAAAAAAGCTGCGAAAATCACTCGGAGAAGAAATGGGATTTTCAGAGCGCGACGTAGCCTGAAAAAGAGAGCTGTCCGAGAGGACTCATCACTTACACAGGATGGAACCTCAAAGCACTAAATTTTTGAATACAGATCAATCAACATCCCAAGGCCGATTCCGAGTGCGGAGCTCGATCCTCAACTTCTTCATACGAGAGGCTAAGGTGCTGGGCTTCAAATTCAGAAGAGCTGCGGCGCCATCTTCTCCATAGACACGACCTTCCGTCTTCCGTAACGCCTTGAGAATATTGACCCGTTGAAACTCAACCATCTGCTCCTCGCTCAATATTTCGTCACCAAAACTCTGGCTTTGAGGTTCCTGCGACAGGGACTCCGCTCTAGGAATTTCAAACTTCAGGTTTCGACCTCGACTGGTAATCAAGGATCGCTCAACCTGATTCTGTAACTCTCTCACATTCCCCGGCCAATCATATCGGCAAAGCACTTGTATTTGCGATTTGCTTACAACTGGCGTTTTCATCCCATGCCTCTTCGCCAGGTGCTCTACGAAATGGGCAACGAGAGCCGATATGTCTTCCTTCCGATCTCGCAAAGGCGGTGCCTCTATCGGGAATACGTTTAATCGATAAAATAGATCTTCACGAAATCTATTCTCACGCACTTCCTCCTTCAGGTCTCGATTCGTCGCGGCAACGATTCGCACGTCTACGTTTCGCGTCCGATCCTCCCCCACTCGCTCGTACTGTCCTTCTTGCAGGACGCGTAGCAACTTGGCTTGCAAATCGATCGGCATCTCACCGATTTCATCCAAAAACAGCGTCCCTCCTGCTGCCGCTTCGAAACGGCCTGGCCGATCCCTCAAAGCCCCTGTGAACGCACCTTTGGCGTGACCAAAGAGTTCGCTTTCAAATAAACTAGCGGGGATACCCGCGCAGTTAACACGAATCATGGGCATATCTTTGCGTAGGCTGCGCCTGTGGATCTCGCGAGCTATCAATTCCTTTCCGGTTCCCGACTCCCCAGTGATCAGAACACTCGCTCCAGTTTCAGCAACCAATTCGACTTTGGTAACAATCTGCTGCACGGGACCGCTACGGCCAACGATTTCACCAAAACTCCGACTTTCCTCTACTTCGGTGCGTAGGTATTCATTTTCCAACTCCAAGCGATCCTGCAATTCTCGGATCTCCTCGAAGGCCTCCGCATTCGCAATAGCCATCGCCAAATGATCCGCTACCATCCTTTGAAACCGAGCGAGATCTCGATCGATTTCACGTCGAACGAAAATCCCGAGTACACCCAAAATTTTTCCACGAAATAATAAAGGCTGGGCATTAATTCCCCTGATGCCCTCATCAATCGCCCACTTCGGATCAACGACCCAACTGCGGTCTTCGCTAAGGTTAACTGTGACCGATTGCCCCGTTTGAGCCACATGCCCAACTTTCCGAACGCCTAAAGGAAACCGAGCGAATCGACCGTCCAATCTGTTCCATACTTCGCCAGAATTCGCTAGAGATCGACCACAGCTCGCCACCAAATGCATGCACTTGACCTTTTGGGAGCATTCCAACGAAAGAGAGCAGCGGTCGCAGATATCACCTTCTCTCAATTGCCAGATACGAACAAGAGCAACATCATCCCAAGCTGAAATCTCCTGTACCGCCAAATCCAGAAGCCGGTGACAACGATGCTCTAAAGGCAGTTTCAGCAATAAGTCCGCGAGGGCTTCTACACCCTTAGAAACCGAAGATTCCATAGTTCATTTCGATACCGACTTCGAAGGGGTTTTAGATTTGCACGATCTTCAACTTAGCTCGCGGTTCAAGCGCAGAACACCAGCACTCTATGTTCGCGATCGAGGCAGCCGCTCCACTACAAACGTATCCAAAAACCTCTTCCACTTGAGAGGAAGCTTCGTTCAGTGCACTGCGTGATTTCGAAACAAACTCTTCGACAGTAATAACCTCTCCGCTTTTGAAGTACTGTCGGGCGATTGACGTAGGAGAGTAGCAACTACGGATCGACTCATCCGGCAACTCTACAGTAAAAGCATTGAATCGTTCAGTAACCATCATTGTCGATGTTGGATTGTTTAAGCCGAGAGTAAGGCTCTATTCGTTTTGAAGCCGGAACAAAAAGCACGGGAGCTCTCCCCTCCTCAAAAGGCTCCCGCGCATATTAGCTTCCTAGGCCGACTCAGAAAAGTCTGCCAATACAATATTGTCCGCAAAACTTTGATACGCTTTGTCAAACTGCTTCGCCATCTCATCCGGGAAGAGATGAAAAGTCCCCGAAGCAAGGGCTTCCACGATGCCATCAGCTACCACGGAAGGTTCAGGCGATCCATCGAATCCTGCCTCCGAGCCCATATCCGTCTGGATGGGACCCGGGTGAACGCTCAAAACGGCAATTCCCTTTGTCGCGAGCTTTTCTCGAAGACCTTGGGTTAGCGAATAGGCAGCCGCTTTGGAGGCAGAATAGGTAGACAAATCCGCAAAATTTTTGATCGAGGCGATGGAGTTCATCTGAACCAAAGCCCCACCTCCATTGGCCTCCAGAATAGGAGCAAAGGTGTTTGCCACGCGTAGCAGGCCAAAGACGTTCACCTCCAACTCTTTGCTCAGAGCATCCTCAACCCCCTCGGCTATCGGCGAACTGGGGATCAAGATGCCCGCGTTGTTTACGACAATTTCTGCATCCGACGCCTGCTCAGCTAAACGCCCAATGGACACTCGATCCGCAAGGTCCGCGACAAGCGTCTCGACTGCCTCTCCGTACCTCTTTTCCAAAACCACGGCGGTTTCGGGATTACGAACCACCAAATAGACCTTGCGAGCCCCTTCCCGCAAGAAGGCCTCCACGATCGCTTTGCCAATTCCTCGATTGGCTCCAGTTACCAAGGCAACCTTATCTTTAACTGATATTCCCATCTTAGTTTTCCTTTCTACGACCCAGTCACGTTGAAGCTGGGGATACTACTTTTCGGGTGACTATGTCAGCCACCAACTTGAATGCTCATTCAAGTTGTCGACGCCAACATCGCCTGTCAATATTTACTTGAATGTTTGTTCAAGTTATGCATAAAAGAAGATCTTTGAAGACTGCTGAGCGGTTGGACCTATTTCTATGACAAGAGCTCAATTCGACAGAACCGAAATTATCGAGAGGTCTATCGACCTATTCTGGCAAAATGGATACACGGCCACATCGATGCAGAAGTTGGTGAAAGCCACTGGGCTAAAGCCGGGCTCGCTATACCTAGCCTTCGGGAACAAAGAGGGGCTCTATCGTGAATCGCTGGCAGTTTACGCCGAAACGAATCTTCAACGCATACGAGAGACTATCCATTCCGCTCCCTCCATCGAAGCAGGCTTAATCGAACTGCTCAGGCGCATCGTCGAGGAGACGAAGAGAAAGGACTACTGCAGCTGCTTTCTTCTGAAGACCCAGCTGGAGTTGGCGGCAGAGGGCAATGAGCTCTATCAGCTCGCCGAGGTGAAAGTGGCCGAGATAGAAGACTACCTTCAAAGCGAGCTCGAGGAGATCTACCCTCAGGAAACTGCCATGCGACGAGCCAGCAGCTTGATGCTCCAAATACTCGGAGTCCGCATCTACGGCTATCGAAGCGGCTCTGCGCAACGGATGTGGTTTGGCCTAAAAGAAGCCCTTCCCTGGCTACCGTGGCCATGTGAACTCTCATAGGATAGTTAGCGCTCCCCAATACACGAAAGCCTCCCCCAACCGGGACAAACTCCCAATCCGGTTAGCTAAACGCCGGACAATCGTTTAGACCACTTACAACTTCAACAAATGGTCGGGCTAGCGGGATTCGAACCCACGACCTCTTGTCCCCCAGACAAGCGCGCTACCAGGCTGCGCCATAGCCCGTTTCAAAAACGAGCGGCCAATTTGCGCAGTCGCTCGTCGAGAAGCAATGAAAAGTTACACGAATTTCGACTAGCAAACCAAGGAGTCGAAATCCGAGAAATCGGCAATAAATCCGCCGGGCACTCCCTTGCAAATCACAGAAACAGCATCATGCGAGTGCAGCGACTCTAGGTGCGAGCACGCCACCTGAAAGTCCGCAATTCTCGAATCGCTCGCAAGCTGTTCGTAGACCAATCGCGCCGCGTCTTCGACGAACTTGATGTAGGCGCCGTTGAGCTCGGCAAAGGCCTGCTCGTCCTCACGCTTGACCATAACCTGCGTCTCGGTCTTCAGCGCTTCAGCTAGATGCTTCTGCAAATCTTCGATAGAGAGGCTCTCGCCTTCCGCTAACTTGACAAAAACCCGAGCCTTGCTGCGCTGGGAGTGTGGAATCGAATACGCTTCCCTCAAGTCGCGGGCATGCTCGGCGAGTTCCGCCGAACACGGACAGGCTGATGAATAAACGAAGTCGAAGTGGATCAGGCGCTCGAAGACGCCAGATTTGGACAATCTCCCTTCAAAAGCGCACTTGTAGTATTGGTAGCCTTCAAGCCCGCTGCGCAGGCTGGGCTGCATGATCGGGTAATTGAAGCGGATGATGATACGAGCGTCGAAGCTCTCTACCTTTTCTCGGAAAAGGTCCAAAACGGTGCGAACCGTATCGATCGTAAATACCTCCTCTTTCAGCTCGTAGAAGGAGCGCATGATACGCGACATATTGATGCCCTTAAGATTCGCTTCCAATGAAACGGACCCCGTGATGCTCGCCTCCAAGGTCAGCAGTTTTCCATCAACAGCCTGCACTGTAAGCGGCAATCGGAAGTTTGAAACTCCGACCTGCTGAATCGGGACTGCGGAGCCTTGCTCCGAATCGACCGCATCCATGATGTCCGGCATGGACTCCCGATAATCCTCGGAAGGCTTGAAGTCGGCATCGTACGACCGCTTGACCGGAGCCGCTTCCGCGGGATCGGTTTTGTGCAGGTACATCTTTGGTTTGTTCTTTATCGACATCGGAAAAATAGCTTTCGGCAGACCACTGATCGTGTGATCGCCCGACTCCCTAGAGAAAATCGAGCCGCCAGTAGACTTTTAAGGAGAAAAAAAGCAAGAAAACAAGGTCAACGTAGCCGCTCTAGCTTAGGCTGCGCCCCACCCGAAAGTCGACCGAGCGTCAGCAGAGCTAATAAGAATCAGTATTAGTTGAGATAAACCACAAGCTGGGTCAGACTGTTCCTAGAAGAGATAGCTCACTCGATTTCTACAATTCGAGACCTATTCTATACATAGAACTCTACAATTGTCGCATTCATGAATCGATCAGAGAATATCGGGTACAGATAGGAAAACTATCGAAGTGCCAAATACTCCACCCGTTTCGGGCTTTCGGACCCCCCGACGCCACCGGCTTCCCCTGCCGAAGAAACGATGGAGCCCCCCTGTACTAGTGCTACTGCTAGAAAAATTACCCTAAACAAAACTAAGAATACCCCAGAGATTATACCCCGATCAGGCCGAACGAGCCCACTCGTGACCGCGTGCCTCCGTGCCTCCGTGGTTTCAAAAATTTTCTTTAACCCTACCCAAAACCTACAACCAAAACTAGCTAGATATATGCAAAAATATCCCAACCTATCCAAAATTCCGCAAAACCAGCGATCCCTTCGGACCGCTTTGGTTCTCGGTCTTCTTGGATGCGCTCCCTTTGCTTATCCGCAAGACGACGCGCCATCGGACGAGGAAGAAATATTCGAACTCAGTCCATTCGAAGTGACAGCTGAAGAAGACGAGGGCTACCGTGCCACTTCCTCGCTCGCAGGAACTCGTATCCGCACCGAGCTCAAAGACGTCGGATCCGCTATTTCAGTCTACACCGAGCAATTTCTGGATGACGTAGGAGCGACCGACTCAGGCACGCTTCTCCAATACGCCACCAACGCCGAAGTCGGCGGCACCAAGGGTACCTTTGCCGGCCTCGGCAACGGAGCAACGCTCGACGAGTCTTCCACCCTCATCAATCCAAATTCGAACAATCGCGTTCGCGGACTTAGCGCTGCGGAAAACACCAGAAACTTCTTCGTTTCAGATATTCCTTGGGATGGATACAATGTCGACCGTATCGACGTACAACGCGGTCCAAACTCCATCCTATTCGGACTCGGCAAACCTGCAGGTATCATCAACGCCACCCTCGCCGACGCGAGCATGGCGGATGAAAACGAGATCTCTCTTAAATTCGGTTCCTACGGTAGCACGCGCTTGAGCGGTTCTTTCAATAAGGTCCTTATCGAAGACGAACTCGCAGTTCACATCGCTGTCCTTTCCGACAACGAAAAGTTCCAGCAAGACCCGGCTTTCGAAGACGATCAACGTATCTACGGAGCCGTTCGCTGGCAGCCAAACATCGGAACCGACTCCATGCGTACTACCGTGAAGGCAAACTTCGAGCACGGCGAAATAGACGCAAACCGCCCTCGTACCATCACTCCGGTCGACTCTGTATCCCAGTGGTTCGACGACACGGATATGGTCACCGTCGAAAATCCTTATGTCGCCTTTTCCGACTACTTGTCATCTGGCGGAGCCTCCTACGAGCCATGGTTGACGAGTGCCAACATCAACGCCCAGCAACCGGTTTACCTGATAGATGGAACAACGGGATCTTTGTACGGAGCCCGTGCTGGCTATATCAATAACGGCGCCCTCGGAACCGACGGAACTCCACTCGGATCCGCCAATGGCCTCGAAGGCAAGCTCTTCTCCATCGCCATGATGGGATTGGGCACCTTGGATTCGACCGCGACAAACCTCGGACTCGACTACGCAGACTCCGGACAATACCGCCGTGAGTCGCTGCAAGATTCCTCTGTATTCGACTACTACAACACTCTCATCGATGGGGACAACAAGTCCGAATTCTCCGACTGGAATGCAGTAAACTTCGACGTCGCCCAAACTTGGCTCAACGATCGCGTCGGACTCAACCTCTCCTACGATAGCCAATCCTTCGAGCGTGGAGGCGAGTCCCTACTAGGCTGGAGCCCGGCTATCACTGTAGACGTGTTAGAAAGCTTCGACGACGGTACAGCGAATCCAAACGTTGGCCGTCCTTACGTTACCACTACAGGTGGCGGAACTGGCCAATCCTACGCTAGCGAACGCGAATTCCTCAGAGCATCCCTCTTTGCCGAGCTCCGTTCAGCTGACTTCATGGATGAGGACAGCTTCCTCGGAAAGCTAATCGGACGTAATGTATTCAATGCTGTATTGAGCGAAGAGGACTACGAAACCGAGCAATACGCATGGTACAACCAAACCGGAAGCGAAGACTGGTACAACTACTGGACACAAGGCTCCGCTAGCAGCACTGCATTCTACGAACGCATGCCAACTGGATTCCTCTATCTCGGAGACTCCCTGTCTGGTATGTCATCGGCCTCAGGAGCGAACATTCCCGGCCTCGGAAGCAGTATCAGCCTTACCGATACAGCGGTAACTGTGTTTGACTCGACTTGGAATGCCACTGGAGTTGACCCAAGCGCGGCTTGGACTATCCCAGCGAATCTGGCCTACATCTTCGATGAGGATGAATTGCCACTATACCAAAACTCGAATCCCGACAATTACGTTGGCTGGACAACGCAAAGCCTCGCTCTCCGCAACCACGCTGACGGAGCTGGCCTCTACACTTCGGCTGACCTCCAAAAACGCGAAACCTCCTCCAAGGCGATCACTTGGCAAGGTTTCCTCTGGAACGGAGCTATCGTACCAACCCTCGGCTGGCGCGAAGACGAAGTTAAAAGCCGTGGAGCTCTGGGTATCGCAGACGGAACAAACAGCAACTTCCTGGACCTGTCCTCTTCCGCCTACGTTCTACCAAGCTCCTTCGATGCAGACAGCATCGCGTCAAACCAGACTGCTAACATCGAGAAGGCCGATTCTACTAGTGGCGGCATCGTCGTTCACCTTAACAAGTTCCTCTCCAAGGACAACCTACCTCTCAACGTCAGCTTGTCTTACAACAAGTCTAGCAACTTTGAAGTCGGTCTCGTCCGTAAGGATCTTTACGGAAACAATATCGCCAACCCAAGCGGCGAAACCAAGGACTACGGCATTCTTCTTTCCACCAAGGACAACCGCTACTCTTTCCGTGCGGTCAAGTACGAGTCGGTGGTTATGAACAGCACTGTAGACCTTCCGTCCTCCGGACTCGGAAGCACGATCGCCAACGGATTGAATTGGCGTAATGTCTTCTTGTACGATCTCGCTGGATACGACTGGTCGACAGCCGCTACCGATAGCTATCGCAACAAGGCTTCCACCGCATATCCTGAGCTCTTCGAAGAAGGGTCAGCAGCAGAAGCGGCTTGGGAAGACGCTGCGATCTCCCAGTGGAATGAGATTCAAGCATGGTTGACCGACAAGGGCTTTTTCGAAGCGTGGGGCTTCACTCCACAAAGCGTAGACTCCCTAACCGACCGCTCGACGTACGCAGCGGACCCAACTACCTGGGCACCGAATACCACCGACAACGTCTACCTTTATCGTGCGACTGCTCCGCAAAACTTTGCAGTAACAGCCGACACGTACTCCGAAGGTTACGAATTCGAACTCACTGCAAACCCAACTCCAAACTGGCGCATCTCTATGAACGCGTCCAAGTCTGAGGCCTACTACGACAACGTCGGCGGTGAAACGATTGACGAATTCGTTGCATACATGGATTCCATGCTGATCGGAACAGAGGCAGGGGCACTACCACGTTGGGGTAACCCAGGTGGAGCCATCTACAGCTCCATCTACTCTCCTTGGAGAGCCAACTACGTACTCATGAAGCTCCAAGAAGGCAGCAATGTTCCAGAACTTCGTAAGTGGCGCTACAACATCATTACCAATTACGCGTTCTCCGATGGAAAGCTAAAGGGAGTGAATATAGGTGGTAGCTACCGTTGGCAGGACAAGGTCGCAATCGGCTACCCAATCAGCCAAGGAACCGATGGCGTATACAACTTCGACTTCGCAAACCCATACTACGGACCTAGCGAAGATGCCATCGACCTCTGGGCCAGCTACTCTCGCCCGCTAAACGACAAGGTGGACTGGAAGGTTCAACTTAATATCAGGAACGCATTCGCGGACGACGATCTGATCCCCATATCAGTTCAACCGGATGGCTCTTGGGCTGGCGTGAGAATAGCGCCGACCGAAGAGTGGTACATAACCAATACCTTTAGTTTCTAGCAGAAACCAAACGCCATTCTAAACAAAGCCTCCCGTTTTCGCGGGAGGCTTTTTTCGTTCAAAGACTTGTCGGAGTTCGAAAGAATAACGGCTAATAACCGACTTCGAAATAGCCTTCCTTATCCGGAAGAGCTACATCGGTTACTGATGCATCCGGCCAGATCACAGAGACTTTCGTATCCACAAACTGTTCACGTTTAATCGTAAAGAAAAAGGTCGAAGACGATTGGCTGGCATACCCTCCTCCCGCATGCATTTCCTGAGACTGCGACCCATGAGATAAGCTCTCCAAAAGTAGACGAGCTCCAATTCCATCGGGATTCCCTTGGGGCCCATTTAGCTTCAAAGCATAGCAAATCCTGCCAGTTCCATCGTTACCTGTATTCAGCACAGCCATACTCTCTTGATCATTCCGAGTCGCTAACAGATCAGGAAGAGCATCGAGATTGAAATCGCCTATGCTTAAAGCCTTAGCATTACCCGGAATTTGCCAGCCACTGCGAACGGTAGACATCTCTTCAAACCCACCCGCCCCATCGCCCAATAGGACGGAACCAAGCCCGCTGTCGAATCTACCTTGAGCAGGAAGTGAAGAATAGTCGTTGTGAACGAGCGCTATATCGCAGTGACCGTCTCCATTAAAATCGCTCGCCACGATGCCTTGTACTGGTGAAATCTGAGCGAGCATAGGAAGCGGAGAAAACAGATATGTTCCTTTCGCCTGCGAGAGGAAAACACCGCTACGCATCTCGCCGGCCTCATAAACATCCGCCTTCGCTAGCGCTGCTTCTCCAAAGATCTCCTCCATACTGGCAGCCGCAAACCGGTCATTCGACGGAAACTTCCTGCGTACCTCGGGAATCTTCGAAGCCAGCTCTCCGCGGCTTGCCACCGGGCTGAGGAAACCATCAACGTTGTAGGAGAGGACCAATTGGGGTTCACCGCTCCCGGCAAAATCGTAGACAAAGAGCTTCATCGGATGCTCTTTCGTACCAGAGTAAAGCGTATTCAAACCTTGGTTTCCAACCGCATAGTCCATGATGCCGTCCTCGTTAAAATCACCGCCTGCGATGCTGGTCCAAAGCCCAGATCCCGCTTCGCTGAATCCCCAGTCACGTGACGCGTCTCTAAAGGTTTGTCCCTCCTCGTTTCGAAAAGCCTTCACCCCTCCCCATTCTAGAGAAACGAGTAAATCGATCCATCCGTCCTGATCGACATCGCTCGCCAAAGCGGAGGTAACAAGCCCAACCTCTGCCAAGACCGAACCCATGGAAAAACTACGATCTTGGAATCCAGATTCTCTTTGCAGCAATAAAGCGCTACCGGCCGCTTCTGGATAATAACCGGGGTATAAGCGCCCCCCAATGAACACGTCTAGTCGGCCATCCCTATCGAAGTCCGCGGCAACCGCGGCCCCAGCGCTGATAGGCAGAGAGGGCAAATAGCCTTCAGGCGCTTTCGAAAATTTTAGGCCACCTTGATTCAACCAAAGTTCAGGCTCGTACTCAGGTTCTTCGGCAGGCAACGCAGCGCCGCCTCCAGTCAAAAACACATCGTTTAAGCCGTCTCCATTGGCATCGAAGATCAAGCTCGGACCCTGGTTTATCAAGGGACTCGCACTCAATCCTCCTGTATTCACAAGACGGAACGTATCACCCTCTTTTTGAAACAACTTCACTCCATCTACGGCTGTCGCGCCAAACAAGACCTCATCGATCGCGTCCCCATCAAGATCGCCGATGGCCAGACTCGGACCTCTCCGATTAAAACGCTTATGCAACAAGGGTTGCGAAACAGTTCCTTCCAGCTTCTCCTCCTTTTGACGCACCGCAAGCCCCAGAGCAACTGAAGCATCCCGGAACAATGGCACATCTGTAGTTGTATTATCCTGACGGAACTCTTCCTCTAAATGAGAGAATTCAGTAACAAGGTATTTTTTATCGACCTCGATACCCGAGAATTCCTGCACATTTCCACTGGGCCAAACGACTGTCATCTTTTCAATCTCCTCGCCTGACGGCACACCAAAATGGACCACGGGCTCGCTAGTTGAAAGGTAGCCTCTGGCCGATATAAGCTGCCGAGTCTGCTTCCCAGTGGAGGTAACAATTTCAACTTTAGCCCCGATCCCAAAGCGGTTGGAAATCACTCCGCGAAGCTCAACGATCAGGTTATGCCCTTGCACACCATCATTACGCAAAACGGTTGGTCCTTCCTTAAAGTTACCAAACACGATGTCTAGATCCCCATCTCCATCGAGGTCACCTAAAGCGGATCCAAAGCTCACTCCCATTTTATCCAAGCCCCATTCGCCACCGACCTCATCGAATTGAAGGTTTCCTCGGTTCGCAAAAGCCAGATTTTCCTGCTCGAGAACCGACATCATCTTAGTAATTCGGATACGCCCTGAGATATTGGTAGCCCTCAACTTCTTGGTAATGAAGTCTAGGTTGTTGTGCTCTCGATCCATGCCGTTGGTTATAAACAGATCCAGACGTCCATCACTGTTCAGGTCCTCAAACCTCGGAGACCAAGTCCAATCCGTCCCTTCCAAACCAGCCAGATGGGCTGCCTCTAAACTACGGTCGGTACCTGTATTCAACGAGAAGGCATTGTAGTGAATCTGGACCGAAACATCGCGAAGCTCATTTTGATCACTACGCAACATAGCGCGCGTATCGGTGATTCCCCTTTGGCTAAACTCGTGTTTCAAGCCTGCCATGTCCGCTACAAAAAAATCAATGAGCCCGTCATTGTCTACATCGCCTAAATCCGCTCCCATGGCGGAAAACGGCATATGAGGCAGGGCCTGATCAATCACATTGGTAAAAGTTCCATCCCCACTATTCCGATACAAAAAATCCGGGACCGCGAAGTCATTTGCGACATAAAGGTCAAGCCAGCCATCATTGTTTTGATCCCACCAAGTAGCAGAGTGGCCTTGGGTCGGTTGAGCTAAGATACCTGCTTCATCACTTACTTCCTCAAAAGTACCGTCTCCTCGATTTCGGTACAGACGATCCCTTTGCCCTTCGACACTCTGCATCGCATCCAGCAAATTTGTCTGCACAAATACATCTAGCCAACCATCGCGATCGTAGTCTGCGAAACAACCCATTCCCGATGAGTCTATCAGAGCCAAACCGCGGGCTGCAGCCTCCTCCCGGAAAGTGCCGTCGCCCTGGTTCATGAAAAGCTGATTCGGCACTCCAAAACGGCAGAGGTAAAGATCCAGCCAACCGTCGTTGTCGACATCTACGAAGGAACTCCCCTGTTTCCACTCGCCGCTTTCATCCAACAATCCAGCCGCTTCCGTTACGTCTTCGAATTTCCAGTCGCCAAGATTTCTGAATAGCCGGCTAGGCTCGATCTTGCTGACCACAAAAATATCGGGTCGCCCATCAGCGTCATAATCTCCAATCGCCACGCCTGTTCCGATGGCTCCTACGTTGTACTCGCTATGTAAGTCTCCCCACATGCGCGGATCATCGTAGTTATTCGTAATCAAAATCCCAGTACGCAGCTCCGAAAGCTCTGTAAAAAGCGTCTCTCCGCCATTCTCTACACGCTCAATCAAAGCGGTTGATTCGATGGTGCCTGAGGCATTGAAACACCCAATTCCGCCGAGGAAAACAACGGCTAAGTACGCCTTTTTTTTGAGATAATTCTGCACATTCAGGCTCGCGTTCGCCCCCTCTCTGTCTAGTCCTTTCATCAGCATAACACAGCCTAAAAATGATCTTCTGCGGAAGGACTTAGTCAAGGGCAACAGAGCCCGCTATCCAGCAAAGATCACTCCCCGCAAGCTCCTCGAAAAAATGTCTGCGCCCGATACCCCGGCACCTACCAAACCACCCCTTTTCATCCGTCATATCTGGTGGGCTACTCTAATCTTCGCCCTGCTGACACATTGGTTTTCCACTGCGAATCGAATCGATCAAATAACAAGTCTGAGCGCTATAGAAAACTGGTCTGTGGAAACGCCAGCTCGCGACAACGACAGTCCGACTGGATACGAATTGGGCCAGCGGAATTTGATCATTCCGGGCCACCACAATCCAAGCTACTGGTGGATCACCGAGGCGCAATTGTCTGCCGAACAAGGCTCATTCAGACTCCGCCATATCGAGTACGATAGCGCCCCTGAAGGACGCGAAGCGTTTCGAACTTCACCTTATCGTATTTGGTTGACGGCGACAGGCTGGCTCTACGGGACAATAAAAAACGAACCACTTGGCTATTCGATCGAACGAGCAGCTCTGTTTTCCGACCCCCTCTTATTTGGAATCTTTTTAGCATTAGGGACCCTCTATACCGCATTGTTTATTGGAAGGATTTCGGCAGCCCTCTTTCCCCTTACTTGCCTTTGGATTTTCCCATTAAACGCTAGCTTTCAGGCAGGAGCGCCTGACCCCCATTCCTTGTCATGGGTCCTAGCCTTGGGAAGCTTGCTACCACTATTCTCAAACGCCAAAAACGCGAGGTGGCACTTCGCCGCCGCAGGGGTATTCGGAGGTTTAGGGCTTTGGAACGATGCTGATTTTCAACTTCCGGTTCTACTAATGACCTTGATCGCCGGTATAGTTGGCGAACTTTTTTCGCCGAAGAACGAAGATAGATCCGGTCCGTGGTTTAACTGGGGTGTTTCGTCCGCGACTATCGTTTTGGCAAGCAGCCTGTTCGAGCTTGGCTCAGAATCCTTCAGCCTAAACCTAGATACAGTAAATCCACTCCAAGCCTTATTCTACCTAGGAGCCGGCGGACTCCTGAGTAGTTTATCACGATTCAAGAGAACAGGCTGGGCTGAATTCAAAACCAGTCATCGTGCTGTTCTGATTGCGAGCTTGGTACTGCTCCTACTGTGGCCGATTGCTTCAATGATAAGCGAAACCGGCTCTCTTTTGGCCAATGATTTTTACGCTCGCCAGATAGCGAATCATCCCAGCGGAGGAATAGCCGAGAGCTTCGGCGCGTGGCTGCAGAAATCGGATGGAGCCATGAAATTCGCCGTGCTCGCCCCAGTCGCTGCACTCTTCTACGCTCTGGCTCTTCTCGTCATGGGAAAGGTAGGCAGCGAGATCCGCAGCAGAGCGCTCTTCGCTTTCTCGGCCGCTTTCCTGGCTTTTGTCATATCCATGATTCAAATACGATGGTGGAGTCTTTTCGATCTCTACATCGTTTGCCTCATCGCCGTGCTTTGCTCTAAGGTAGATAGCACCTCGATCTTGGACATCCTGAAAAAAATTGCCGTCGCGGCGATCTCGCTTCCGGGCTTACTAGTTTCTTTGACACAAGACGGATACGCAACGGACATTGCCCAACTCAATACTCTGCAAAAGCAAAGTTTCGTAGAAAGGGACTTCGCCCACTGGCTTAACAAACGCAGCTCCGATCAAGAGATGGTACTTTTCTCGACTCCCATGTTTTCGAGCGGAGCCGCATACTACGGGGGCTTTGACGTAATCGTATCCGCTGACGAGGCCAATAAAACCGGTTACGATAAAGCGATCCGTCTAGCGAGTTCTGACTCGCAGCAGGAAACCACCATCCTCTTGGAATCGAACAAAATCACTCATGTGGTTCTCCCCATGTGGGATCCCATGTTCGAGCAATTCGTACGCATCGGCACAGGGAAGCCCCGAGGAGAGGAACTTCCCCAAAACGCCTTCGTCGTCGCCTTGAAAGACTGGGATATACCGCTATGGATGCAGGCCCTCAACTACTCCCTACCCCAAGGTTCCGGACTCGAAAGCTTCGAGCTAAACGCCTTCGCCCTTCAGGCTGAACAAGACCCCGAAATGGCTCTGAGTCGCCTCGCAGACCTTTTTGTCGAGCGAGGAAAGCTATGGGAAGCCAAGTCGATTCGTGAAGCCTTGACGCAGTATCCGCGCGATGTGAACGCCCTCGCAGCAATCGCAAATATTGACTACGCCACTAGAGAAAAGGCCAAGCTAGAGGAATCCATGGAGGCTGTGATCCCCTACCTTTCCCGCCGTTCCGCTCGCAACTTGCCCCTAGATCGAAGGGTCAATTTGGCAGCCCTATTTGCTCGTACCCAAAAACTGGATTTGGCGAAAACTCAAATCCGGGCAGGTATGGATAATCTGGATGCGGAGCAGTTGAAACGCCTGTCACCTGCAGCCACGGGAGCCTTGCTCGCTCTCAGCAAAGCCCTGAAAATCCCGTTCCCAGACGACGAGCTCGAACAGACCGCCCTCGAGCTGGTAGCCACCGAAGTGCGGCAGAAATTCGAGAACTAAGGTCCGGGAAATCGGGCCCACATCGACGGAAGCAACTTTAGCCGGCGAACAGCTAACGCCAATCCATCAGGTCCGAAAGAAAGGCGCTGAGCTCTGCGGCGTTAACTTTGGATTGGGCCTGATTCGGGTGATAATCCGCCCCATAGCCCAGTTCGCCTTGAGCGCTGAGCTCGATAAAATTGACTCTATCCGGCTCGCTCTCCTGCAGCGTAGCAACCACCCGCTGAAGAGCTGCCTTTAGCTCCTCGCTATTGTTCATGGGGCCTAGGATGACCACCAGCTGCGCTTCTGGGTATCGGTCCAAAGCCTTGGAGGCAAAGGCCACGTAGTCGTTCACATACGTTTCCACGTTTACGCCGCCGACACTGAAATCATTGGTTCCTAGATTGATGCAGACAACGTCGGGCGTGTAGCGGCTGAAGTCCCAAGTATACTCCTCGTTTTCATAAAAAGTATTTGGATAATTATCCGGCATGTCGCCTTCGCTTCCTTCGAAGGGGCCGTCATAGTTACGCGTCATTCCGATTCCGGAACGAGCCACCACCAGAAAATCAGCTCCCAATTCGCGGGCCGCCAGATGGGAGTAGTTAAGGCTGAAATTTTCAGAGCTCGGCTCAAAAGAAAGCAAGGGATCGTCTACTTCGACTCCATAGCCGCATGTGATCGAATCGCCGATAAATTCTATCCTTCTGTCTTCCAAATCTCCCCAAGGAAGGACTCGAGCGCCTTCGCCAGCGATTTCGAACCCCTGAAAATTCACCAACCCTAGGAAACACTCGGTGAGTCGCATAACTTCCAAAGTGTGTACCCCTTCACCAAGTGAATTCGCCAAGCGGTAAACTCCTTTCGCAGAGTCCAATTGGAACTTCTCCAGCGGCTCGCCATCCAGCCACGCTTTGAGGAAGTTTTGATCCGTATCGCTGGTTGCCCGCAACGTTATAGCATCTCCCTCAAATCGCATTCGAACCCGCGCTCCGCTGTAGCCAACGGAAACTTGCCCCGGCGCGGTCACCTCGTGACGTCCGCTGTAAGCCAATGCCTCATCGTCCGCAGAAACGTGGGTCACCGGCAACGTCCTTGCCTCGAAACTAGCGCAACTGGTCAAGGCCAGCATGATAGCGATTAGGCCAAGCCCGAATATCGACTTGGAGAAGGTAGAAGAGTGATTTCTCATTGTTTCAAAAGGATCACGCTAAAGCGAAGGGCTGTGGAAATAAACCGCAAGCGCAGCTCTTACTTAAAAGCAGACTTAAGAACGGTGGCAGCCCTCTCGAAAGCTTCGATTCTCTGGAAGCCATCGTAGTTAACACCCCACCAATCGTCCTGCCAAACCTTGACATTCGACCCGGCTTTACGGGCCGATTTCACAAAAACAAGAGCTTGGTCCTGATGCTCTCGAGGCGACCACTTTCCGTAGCAAACGAAGGTATAGCGAGGGAACTCCTTGAATCCACTGGCCATCTGAAAGGTCAGAACTTCATTCTTCGGCATGCCGCTCCAGCTGCTGGCAAAATTCAATTCGACCCCTGCTTTCGCATTGTAGCCTGACTTCTCGTCGATAGCCGCCTCCAAATCATAAAGGCCATTGATACAAAGCGCCGCTTGATAGCGGTCCGGGTAACTCTTTGCCAGGTAAGCCGCCGCCCAAGCTCCCGCGCCTTCCCCGCCGACCGCAACCTTGTCCGCTCTGACAAGCTCAGCTTCCACCAGAGCCCGTCTGACGTCATCTAAATCTTCAAAGGTCGCCCTAATCCCGGACGCCTTGCTCAAGTCCGCGCTCAAATCGCCAAGAAACCCCTCGCTCCCGCGGTAGTTCACACGAGCGACAGCGAAGCCATTGGCGGCAAAAAAGTTAGCTTCAGGCGACCACTCGACTCGATCCAATCCGTTCCAAACGCCTTGGCGAATCCAGATGACGAGCGGCACCTCGCCGCCCTCGTACCCAACAGGCATCGTCAATACGACCGGCAAAGAATGTCCGTGACGATTTGGGACTGTGACCAACTTAGTGGCTCCCACTTCATTTGGCAGGACGCGACCTCCTCCGTGGACCAGGATGTGATTCTCCCCTGACTCAATATTCATTAGACATATCTGTCTAGGAAGCATAGGGTAAATTCTCTCCACCAGAGCGCTGTTTGTAGATTCGCAGTAGCTGATGATACGATTGACCGAACCGGCAAGGGCTTGATCGATACGCCCTTGGGCCGCCTTGTAGCGAGGATCCAACCAAAAGCTCCGCAGCTCTACCCCAACTAGCGTAAAGCCAGCCACCTTGTGGCTACTGGAGTCGAATACGATTTCTCCCAACTTATCGAGAGAGAAACTAGCGTGGGTCGTCAGGACCTGGGCTACTTTGTCCGACTCGATATCGTAAGTCGCGATAGAGGTCCCATTTCCGCCTAAGTAACCTCCAGCCAGCACCTTCGAGCTTGAGCCATGAAAACCATAGACGCGCGTCCAAGGACTGAGATTGATAAGTTTCACTTCCGAACCATCCGCGTCGATTCGATACCAGGCCGGATTGCCTGCCCCCGATTCTTCCGGCTTTTTCACCAGACGAACCTGTCCCTTACTATCGCTATGCACCTCGATTTCCTTGGAAGGGGCCTCATACAAAAGTCGGGCTGAAAACTCTCCGCCGACTTCGCTATATTCGTATACTTTGCTCCAATCGTTCGAGTCGTCCGAAGTTTGCATAACCGAGAATCGATTGGTTCCCGGAACGACACTCAGTAGCTTACGATTCCCTTCCCTCTCCAGACGGACAGGGCTCCGATCCCCCAATTTGAAAACGTATAAACCGTTTCCTTCATCCAAGGTAGCAACGACAACGAGGTGCTCGGAATCCAGCCAGCGTAGGTCTGTTACCTCGGCTTTGCCACCTTTGCCATCGCTGGCATGGGTCACATCTGAATCGTAATTCTGTGTATCGGCGATAGTAATGATCGAGCCTCCCTCGGGAGACTTTTCGATCATGGCAACATGCTCTCCGTCAGGGGCGAGCGATACGAAATCGGCTGTATTGAGCAACAGGTACTTGGCGAATTCGCCGGCGTGAACAGAAAAAGCCGCGAGTACGGCCAAAGAGATAAGAGAGAGCGTCTTGGGTATCATTAGATGAGGGAGTTAAACTACCCCACTCTTACCAATCGCCGAACTAAACTAGAAAGGTTTGTATATTCCCTAGTTCAATTCCGGACAGACATCTGAATATGGGGCTAGCTAGGTGTAACCCACAAATCATCTTCCCCCTTCCAAAATCCGCCACGAAACTGCGGCCCGAGACGGTCAGTCTACCTCGACTTCAAAAGGGGAAGCTGGAAGTCCCACCGCATTATAGAGATTGGCCTCGTCAGGATTGTTTGCCCATGCGTACCGTACCCACTTAGGAGACTTCACCTTCTTGTTCCAAACCTTAACCTTCCCGTCCTCGATGCGGGCCTTGGCCCAGACGAAATCTCTATCTTCACCTGCGATCGCAAAGCCTGCGAGTTCGCCACTTCGGGAAACCAAACCTTCTCCTACAAAATCAAAGCTCAAGGATACGACCTTCCCCTTTCGTTGCGCAGAGCGAATCAATGGCCCGGAGCTAACAAGATCAGATTCCCCGTAAGCTACGCGTCGAGCCTCCAAAGCGAGCCGATCCGCTACTGTCTTCTTGTCGAGCGGGTGGATGTCGTTCCACTCGCCGGCATCGATTGCCACCGCCATGCCAGATTTCTCGAGTTCCAAAGCCAGACGTTGTTCGTCTCTCAAACGCGCCCAGTTGCTCTCCACCGGCTCCGTTTCAGTTTCCATATAGTTAGGAAGTTGAGCCCAGATCACCGGCAATTTCTTTTGCCATTCCGATCGCCAGCCGGTTACTAGCGTTTCCAAAAGCTCCCGGTATCCTTCTGGTTCTGCGGCATTGGACTCGCCTTGGTACCAGAGGACACCTTTCAGTTCCAACGGCAACAGCGGAGCGATCATCGCATTGTACAAGCCCATCGGTTTCCAACGGATAAAAACAGTACCCGGACGCTCATACAAAACCGCTCCAACCTTGTACTTCCACTCTCCTCTCAAATCGAGGGAAGTATCGCCCGAGACGAGATCGAATGGCTTGTCCTTAGTGAAGGATCCTCGCCCAGACTGGCTAAAAGCGCGAATCGTAATCACATTCTCGCCCGCCTTCAACAAACCTTCAGGCACCTCGTAACGCCGGGGTGGATACCGGTATGTGATATTCCCAACCTTTACGCCGTTGAGGTAGGTTTCGTCTGCATCAACAATCGTCCCCAGATAAAGCATGGCCGATTTTCCTTCCAACTCCGCGGGCACAGAAAAGGTTTTGCGAAACCAAACCACCCCATTCATGGGCTCCAATCCACCTTCATCCCAAAAGGTGGGCAAAGTCATCGTCGCCCAATCTTCGTCATTCAAAGCTGGTTCGTACCATGGCATTTCGCCATGCAGGCCAAGGTCTTCGGATTGAGCGCGTCCATCCCAGTCCGAATAGATTTTAGCATTCGATTCCTCAGTCTGTTTAATCAGATCGTCATCTCTCCAAAGTCGCCCCTCAGCCAGGGCCTCTGGATAGTCAGCCAACATTTCCTCGCTCAGCCAACACTGTATTCGCGAACCGCCTACACTAGAATTTATGATGCCAACTGGCACTCCCTTTTCTGCCTCGATCGCCTTGGCGAAAAAGTACCCGATAGCGCTAAAATCGAGAATGGATCCGGGCTCTGCCTCAATCCAAGCGCCACCCTGCAGGTCTTCTTGAGGTGCTTTGAAATCATAGGTGGTTGGGACTTTATAGTAGCGAAGCATAGGATTCGCCGAGTTTGCAATCTCATCGGGAAATCGCTCCTTCACTCGTTCCATGGTGATCTCCATGTTCGATTGCCCCGAAGTTAGCCAAACATCGCCTACAAGCACATCGCCCAAAACGATCTGGTTGTCTCCCTCGACTTTTAGCTCAAACGGTCCACCTGGCTCCTTGGGATCAATCTCAACAGTCCATCGTCCTTCGTCATCCGCAGTTGCTTCGTAGATCTCCCCGCGAAACGTCACCTTTACCGCCTCTTTTTCATCGGCCCAACCCCAGATCGAGGCGGACTCTCCGCGCTGGATTACCATCCCGTCGCTCAAGATTCTTGGTAAGCGAACCTCAGCTTGAAGAGGGGCTACACTGACTCCTAACGCTGATAGGATGAGAAAGCAAATCCGGGCCCACGGGGCTTTGAAGTTGGTGAAGGTTTTCATTAATAAAATCTGTTTTTAGTTCGAGGAAGCCTCGATAGCTTCAGTATTCACAGTTAGGATATCCGACTGCAGCCCGGGAGAAGTCACGCGGATCTCAATTTCACCAGGTTGTTCCGAAAAGCTTCTCACAATGCCAAGCCCCAAGCCATTAAACGCATTTCGTTGGGGAGACTTGAAAGAGACAAGGCTCGTGGAGTCGCCATTGTCCGTAGCGACCAATTCCCCCGCTCCACTCACCTCGAAACTTAGGGGAACATCAGAGTCGGGAACCCAAAGGCCTTCCGAGTCCAATACGCGAACCGTGATAAACGAAAGATCGTATCCATCAGCCGAAATCTCCGTCCGGTCGGCTTCGATGCTTAAGCGAGTAGCTTCGCCCGTGGTCTCAACCTCGCTTCGAGCCCATTCCTTACCATTCTCGTATGCAATAACCTCAAGTTTACCCGCTTCAAATACAACGTCATCCCAACGAATCCTGTATTCAAAATCGCCTTTCTTTTTTCGGCCCAGAGACTTGCCGTTCAAGAATAGCTCCGCTTCATCGCCCGAAGTAAAAACATGCACTGGCGTCACTTCCCCTTCCCTCTCCTTCCAATTCCAATGAGGCAAAATATGGACCATCGGTAGATCTGGCCTCCAATGAGCTTGGTAAAGGTAGAAGCGATCTTTTTTGAAACCGGCCAGATCGATAACGCCAAAATAGGAACTGCGAGCCGAGTAGTAGGGAGTTGGCTCGCCCAGATAATCCCAACCGCTCCAGACGAATCCGCCTCCCACATACGGATGACGTTCGAGAGAGCCTAGCACCTTGTCTGCCGAAGATCCAAACGGAGCTGTGTACAACTCGTAGGAACTTACTTGAGCGCTCGACGGATCCCCTCCTGCGCCATCGGCAACTGGTGCACTGATTCCATCTACAACGGGAAACAAGTACTCGCCCCGCGAGCTCACTGCAGCCGCATTCTCGCTACTGATTATCAACTTCTCGGGATAGGCGTCATGAAACTTAGGATACAAGGGAGGCGTATTAATTCCCTTCAAGTGGGCGTAGGCTGGCGCATTACGAATACCTTCTCCTTGATAGTTCAGACTGATCGTATCGGTCACAGCCGTGATAGGCATGTCCGGCTTCGCGTAGTTAAATGACGCAGCCGTCGGACGAGTGGAATCTTCCGACTTCACGATGTTCTGAAGGCGTTGAGCTACCGCAGCTCCTGCTTCGTCAGTGTACTGCTCCCCTACTTCATTGCCGATGCTCCACATAATGACAGATGGGTGATTCCGGTCCCTCCGCAAAAACGCCCGCATGTCTGGCTCACTCCACTCCGGAAAAATAAGGTGAAAGTCCAATGGGGTCTTTTTCCGCTCCCAGCAGTCGAAAATCTCGTCGACCACCAAAAAGCCCATGCGGTCCGTCAGCTCCAGAAGTTCAGAAGCGGGCGGGTTGTGGGCTATCCGGATCGCGTTGCAGCCCATCTCCCGCAACATCTCAAGTTGGCGTTCCGCTGCTCTCAAATTAAATGCGGCCCCGAGAGCTCCGAGATCGTGGTGCTGATTTACTCCCTGTAGATAGATCCGTTCCCCATTCACGAAGAGTCCTTCTCTCGCATCGAACCGCAAATCGCGGATGCCGAATTTCGTCTCGTACACATCCACTGACTTTTCACCAAGGAGCAAACTCGTCCGGGCTAGGTAGCGATGCGGCGTCTGGGAGGGAGCCGGCCCCCACAACTTGGGATTCTCCAACTCGAGGGTTGACGAAATTTTCGAGACGCCACCCGCCTCAACCTCGACCTCTCTTTTCTCGAAACTCGCTACAGCTTCCCCCTGGACATCTCCGTTTTCATCCAATTCATAAAGTTCCGTCGCGACTGTGATCTTTTCGGAGCTTTCTGAAGCGTTCTCTATCTCCACATCTAAAACCACCTGGGCGGACTCTTTCGTCACCTTTGGGGTCGTGACAAAGGTGCCCCACTGTCGCACACGAACCGCTTGAGTGGTGCTAAGCCAGACATTTCGGTAGAGGCCTCCACCTGGATACCAGCGCGAAGAATACGGCGGATTGTCGACGCGGATAGATATTTGGTTTGCTCCCCCGAACTCGAGATAATCCGTCAAATCGAGTCGCCAGGAAGCGTAGCCATACGGCCAGCCACCGACCAGGGTACCGTTGCACCAAACCATGGCATAGGACATGGCTCCGTCAATTTCGAGGAAGACCGACTTCCCCTCGTCCTCAGTAGGGATGTCCAAGCTTTTCCGATACCAAGCAACTCCAGGGCTGGGCAGTCTGCCCATTCCGCCTCCCACAGCAGCATCTTTGCCCTCCATAAAAGGTCCTTCAATCGCCCAATCGTGAGGCAACCGCACCTCTTCCCAGCCGCTGTCGTCAAAATCGAGCTGATTGAATGGGAATTCCGCCCCGGGACTCTGTCCCTCGGGTCTTGCATGGCGATCCGCAGGGTCGGCAATGAAGGCGTTGGCGGTCGGCAAAACCCAAGGATTCAAGACCGTTCTGTCTACTTTTACTGCTACTGCCTCGGTCGGCTTTGCATCCGCTGCCTTCCCATCCTCGCCGTCCAAAACTTCAGGCCTTACGTCGTAGATCAGATCATCCGCGAGTTCCGCCGACTCGTACTTCATAAATTTCCAGCCCTCGTTCAGAAGCACCCTAGTGCGACCTTCATTCCGGTCGGAAGCCGGCCAAGCGGCGAGGCAAAAAGATGCGGCAAGGGCAAGAGCCACCGACAGGCGGAGCATGACAGGATATGACTTGTTCACGGGGCGTGGGGTTGAGGGTTGGAGAAGCGAATACAAACGACCAGCTCGCTTAAAGTGAGCCTCTATCACGGCCCATGGCAACCCATTTGCCGAAGCGAGTAAGCTTGTTCATTCCAACGATAGAATAGGCGGTCCGCTAACCACCTTGCTGCGGAGGCCTACTGCTGCCGCGTAGTGGGGCCATCTACCCAAACCGCCGGAATGGTGGTAGTGGAGGCAAATTCCGGGACCCCGTAATCGTTGCGGTGCAACTGCCCGACCAATAGCTCCGTCGCTCGGCTGCCAATAGTTCTCGGACACAAATCCAAGCCACTAACAGGCTCCTCGCTCATGTGCGTATTGAGACAACAAAAGCCAACCTGCTCCGGAATATTCAGTCCCATGTTCTCCATCCAGTGGAAAACCCTCATCTTGTGACAAAGCACCACGTCCGGCTTTTCGCGAGCGTACCACTTCCTGAAACCTTCTTCGTTCAAATCATTAGTCACGTAAGGAGCTGGAGCCTGCGTGCCGGAGTCCTTGAGACAGTGCATCCGGAAGGCGGCCTCCCAGCGACAAAGGAGACGCTCGTCGTGCAGTGAGTCGAGCACGAAGCCGGGACGCTTGTAGCCGAGCTCCTTGAGCTTATTGAGAGCTACCACCATAGAGCGGAAGTGATCGGAACAGACCGTGTCCAACGCAGGGCGTTGAATGATATAGTCGGTATAAATTCCAGCGAATTTCTCCCAACCCAGGTTGCTGATGTCAGGCTCCGTGGATGCCGGGAGCAGGATCACCCCGCGAATACCGCGTGAATTAAGAATCGTATCGAGGCGGGAAACGGTGAGCAGCTCGCTACCCATGACAAAAAGCTCTGCCTTGAAACCGAGTTCCAAAGCTTTTTCCCGGCAGCCCTCGGAAATCTGCTTGTGGTAAAGGGCTGCCGCTTTGACGCGCTTCTCGGGGCATTCAAGGTCGACAACCGCTAGAACGCCTTGGAAAACGCCCACCGAAGAGCGCCTCATCTCCGACATCAACGCGCCTGCCAGCGGGTTGTAGCGATAGCCTGCCTTTCGAGCCGCATCGAGAACTCGCTCTCGCGTCTCCTTTTTGACCTTGGGCTTGTTTCGAAGCGCGTCGGAAACAGTGGTGTGTGAAAGGCCCAACTCTCGAGCCAACTCTCTTACGGAACTCATCGGGATTTTTTAAAATTAAGGGATAGTGACTGGGGGGAAATCGCTCAGCGCAAGGGGTTCGCGTCGCTTCTTACCGTCAGAAAACTCACGAATCGCCAGTTCGGGCAAGCCATAATTACTTAAAACCACACTTTTGAGCGCGACGGAAGCCGTGCCCAAGGTCCTCCCAGACAACCCCGAAACTATTCGCCCATTGAACTCATTCCTTCCAAGCTTTGGTCAACGCATCGCTATTCTTAGAGCGATCGATTGGATGAGTTGGCGATAAGCGAGATGGCAGGTTCGAAATCAAATGCCGTAGGATTGGGGTCCTGGAACTCGAGCGACGCCACAACCGACTCCCCCTATGGGGAGCTCTGCGTGACTGGCATAATGCCAAGGGGCAAGAATAACCCCCTAAACGTCGCCCGAGCGAACAAGAGTCAACTACTCAAATAACCCCCCATTCCCAATGAACAGACGCGATTTCCTGATCAAAAGCGCTTTTGCCGCCGCAGTGCCCCTCGCCATGAGCGGGACAACTCAATCCCTCTTTGCGCGACCAGCTACCAAAAAGCCTAAAGCAGGCGAGAAAGCAATTAGTTGGCTAGATGGAGAGGCTCCCGAAGCGATGGAGGGAAGCACTTGGGGCCTGCCTTGGCCCCAAGGAGAGCTTCAGACAGAGGATGCCCTAACGCTTAAAAACGAAGCGGGCGAAGAGCTTCCGCTCCAGACCTGGACCACTGCCTACTGGCCAGACGGTTCCGTCAAATGGACAGGTCACGCCATCGCCGCCACCTCTGCGGCGAGCCAAACCCTTTTCGTAGCCAAAGGAAATCCAGTTAAGCCAGCTTCACCTACACTCGTCACCGACCGTGGAGCATACCTGACCGTGGAAACCGGACCGATCCGTTGCGTTATACCTGCACACGGCGACGTCATTTTCACTTCCATCGAACGCAACGGCAGAGCCATGGCAGAAAACGCGCGACTCATTGGCTACCGGCAAAGCAAGCCTGAGTTCGAAGCGGGCGAAGCCCACGATACTGAATCATTCCTCGGCCGAACTAAAAAAGTCGAGATCGAGCAATCCGGCCCCGTTCGAGCCGTCATCAAAGTAACCGGGACTCATCTGACTCCCGCAGGACGCGAATGGTTGCCCTTCACCCTGCGGCTTTATTTCTACGCCGGAAGCGAGTCCGTTCGCATGTCTCACACCTTCGTTTACGATACGGACGGAAAATCAGACTTCATCAAAGGCATGGGGCTTCGCTTCGATGTGCCGATGGTCGACGAGCAACACCAACGCCACGTCCGTTTCGCCGGAGAAGGCAAAGGCCTCTGGGGCGAAGCGATCCGCGGTATCACCGGACTACGCCGTGACCCCGGACAAGCAGTCCGCGAAGCGCAAATCGCCGGACTCCCCACTCCTCCTCTTGAAGAATGGGACGAGCGAGTAAGCTCGCGTATGCAATACATCCCTACATGGGGAGACTTTTCTCTTTCCCAAGAATCTGCCAACGGCTTCACCCTTCGCAAACGTACCAAGCCCGGACACGGCTGGATCGACGTCGACCAAGGCAACCGAGCCGCAGGCGTCGCCTACATTGGAGGCATTTCCGGCGGAGTTCTCTTTGGCATGCGCGACTTCTGGCAGTTGCACCCAGCAAAACTCGATATCCGAAATGCCAATACGGATCTGGCGGAAGCCACCGTTTGGATCTGGTCGCCCGATGCTCCCGCTATGGATACACGTTTCTACCACGACGGTATGGGCATGGACACTTACGAGGAGCAGTACGACGGCGGACTTGCCATCACCTACGAAGATTACGAGCCAGACCTCGGATCTGCATATGGCGTGGCACGTACTACTGACTTCACTCTTTGCGTCGTGGAAGCCACTCCTTCTCGCGAACGCACGACCGCTCTGGCCGAGTCAATCAGTATGCCAGCCATGCTGACCGCGACTCCTGAATACTACTTAGCTAGCGGGGTTTTTGGCAGCCTATGGAGCCTGCCTGATCGATCCACCGAAGCGAAAAAGGAAATCGAAGACCGTCTCGACTGGGCCGTCCAATACTACAAGAGCCAGATCGAACAAAGACACTGGTATGGATTCTGGAACTACGGGGACGTTATGCACACCTACGACCGCGATCGCCATGTCTGGCGCTACGACGTAGGCGGCTTCGCATGGGATAATTCCGAACTCTCGCCCGATCTCTGGCTTTGGTATTCATTCCTGCGCACAGGCCGCAGGGACGATTTCCGTATCGCGGAAGCTATGACTCGTCACAACCGCGACGTAGATATCTACCATGTTGGCAAATACGCCGGCCTCGGCTCCCGCCACAATGTCCAGCACTGGGGATGCTCCGCGAAACAGCTTCGTATCAGTACTTCAGCGTATCGCCGATTCCACTACTTCCTTACAGCGGACGAACGTACCGGCGACGTCTTAAACGAAGTCACCGAGGCGGATCGCCAACTCGCCAACCTCGTCCCAACCCGCAAGCTCAAAGGCCGAACCGCGACCCCGTCGGCTACTCGCATGGGCATCGGCACCGACTTCGGCTCCACCGCCGCCAACTGGTTGACTGCGTGGGAGCGCACTGGTGACCCTAAGTATGGAGGATGGCTGAAGGATGCCATGAGTAAGATCGGCGGACACCCGCTCGGATTCTTCGCCGGAGATTTCGGATACAATCCGGATACCAAAAAACTGCTTCCTCCAGAACACTCGCAACCCGGTGTATCGCATCTCAGCGCCGTATTCGGTTTGGTCGAAATTTGCGCCGAGCTGATACAACTCATCGACGATGACAGCTTCCGCGACGCTTGGCTCCAATACTGCACCTTGTACAACGCTCCAGCCGAAGAGCAGAAAGCGGTCCTTGGTACTTCCTTCCGCCCAAACCTCGTGCAAGCGCACTCGCGCCTGACGGCTTACGCCGCCCAACAAACCGACAACAAGAAACTCGCCGAGCGCGCCTGGGTCGAGTTCTCGAAAGAATGGGGCGGAAAAAAGACGATTGGCACAAACCATTTGGAAGGTCCGAACGTATTAAACCCAGTGGACGAAGCGGCTTGGGTTTCTACAAACGACTCCTCCCAGTGGGGACTTGCCGCCATTCAAAATTTAGCCTTGGCTTCCGAGGCCCAATAACCCCCTTTCCCAAACAACATCCCAATGTCGAGAACCATCCGTTTATCACTGCTAGCGATTTTCTTCGCCAGCATCTTCGCGGCTTCCAGTAACGCCGCGCTAAAACAGGAGCTGACGCTCACTCCCATGCCCGCAACCCCGGTCGAATTGACCGGCACCTTCAAGGGCAAGGTGGGCGACACTTTTGTGATCGCTGGTGGAGCAAGCACCGCTGTCTATTCGCTTGGACCCGGAGCAGACGCTTGGGAAAAGATTGGCGATCTTCCTGCCAAGCGATCAGCAGGAGCTGCGGTCTCCTTCCAAGACGCTCTCGTACTGGTAGGCGGAAAGAGCGAAGGGATCTCCCTCAAGAGCGTGACTCGAATCATACCGGAAGGTGACTCTATTCGCATCGAGGAACTCCCCGAGCTGCCAGTCTCCATGGCTTCGCCGGCTGCGGGGCTAAACGTATCGACACTCTACGTCACCGGTGAATCGAACAAACTCTACACCTTGGACCTCTCCTCTTCGGACTCGACCTGGACAGAGGCAGAAGCCCTGCCAGAAGTCGCTCGCAATGGTGCCTTTCTGGTCAAATCGGTTGAAACCATGAATGTCATCGGCGGATCCGACGCCAGCGGCATTTCCATTCCTTCCGCAGTTTCCTACCACGCCCTCTACGGCTGGAAAGCTGGGCACGACAACGCGCCTGAAGGCACAGTGACCAGTGCAGTACGCCTAGGCGACGCTCATGCGGTAGTGACTGTTCGCAATGGCGAATTCGCGGCCGCCTACCTGTATCACATGGTTGGCGACACCTGGATCGCTCTCCGTGAAGGCTACGACAAACTCGCTCCGGACACGGTTGCCATCGCCGGCAACAACGACTTCTACTTCCTCTCCAGCACGGGTTCATCTCACGCCACATTTGGAACTCCAGAAACCAACTACGGCTGGTGGGACCATCTCTCGGTAGCGCTTTACTTCGTAGTGATGCTCTGGATCGGGATGCACTTCGCGAAGCAAAGCAAGAGCTCAGAGGACTACTTCCGTGGCGGACACAAGATACCGTGGTGGGCTACAGGGATGAGCCTCTTCGCCACGGGTGCGAGCGCCATGAGCTTGATGGCCATGCCGGGAAAGGCTTACGCCGGGAACTGGGCCTTCTTCGCGATTAGTATCTACTCGATCTTGGCTCTACCAATCTCGCTATACTTCTTCGCCCCTATCGTTCGTAAGCTGAACTTCGGCACCGCCTTCGAATACTTGGAAGAACGCTTCGGTCTTTCCGTGCGCATCATCGGCAGCTCGATTTTTGCAGTTTACCAAATCCTCGGACGCATGGGTGGAGTATTGCTACTTCCGTCTTTCGCTCTGGAGGCGATCGCTGGTATTCCGATGCAGGTCAGTGTACCAATCATGGGACTGGTTACCATCGCTTACACCTTCCTCGGTGGTCTTTCCGCTGTTATCTGGACCGACACCATTCAAGGCTTCGTCATGGTCGCGGCAGTCGCCGGCTGTCTGCTGATGGTATTCCTGAAGATCGAAATCCCGATGTCCGATGTTTGGACCATCCTCTCCGATAACGACAAACTCCATGTCTTCGACTGGGGCTTCAACTTGACGGAAGAAAATGTCTTCACCGTCTTCGTGGGAATCATCGCGGTCACCATGCTAGGTATCGGCGACCAAAACTACGTGCAACGCGTCCAGTGCGGGCCTTCGCTCAAGTCTACCAAGAAGGCGATCGTTACGCAGATGGGCGTCGCGGTCCCGATCAACATTCTCCTCTTCGCCTTGGGCACCGCGCTTTTCATTTTCTACAAGCAGTCCCCTTCCGACCTAAACCCGGTCATGCGCAACGATGGCATCTACCCATTCTTCGCCGCTCAACAGTTGCCTCCTGGTGCGTCTGGCCTAGTCATCGCCGCTCTTCTTGCCGCGACCATGTCCACAATTTCCAGCAGCATCTGTAGTGTTTCAAACCTCGCGGTGGACGACTTCTACAAGCGTTTCTCCAAGGCGCCAACCGAAGCCCAAGCAGTAAAAGTGGGTCGTATCGTTACGGTTCTCGTTGGCCTTTTCGGTATCGCTTCCGCCTTCTATCTAAACTCTTTCGATACTCCTTCGATTTGGGACCTCGCACTCCGCGTAGTAAGTATCGTAACCGCAACTACAGTGGGTATCTACGCTCTGGGTCTCTTCTCAGACAAGGCTAACGAAATCGGCGTGCTCGTCGGTATCGCTTTCGGTATGGCTGCCACCTATTGGATTTCAGCCGAAGGACTCTTGATCTTCTGGCTCTACCCTGTAGCCGGCTCCGTGATCACCTATGTGGTTGGACTCGCGGTCAGCATCGCAACAGGCGGCAACCAGAAGGATATCGACGGTCTGACCTTGGCCACGCTGAAGAATCGAAAAGGCGGTTTGGATGACTAATTTCGTTCATCTATTCGCTTACTTCACTCACAACGGCCAACACGGCATGCGGCTCGCCTCGAGCCGCGACGGCCTGACTTGGGAGGACATTCCCGGGACAGGCTACGTGATCGTTCCAGAAGAGGGTCTCATGCGAGACCCTTTTTTACTCCGAGCAATCGACAAAACCTACCACTTGATCTGGACCACAGACTGGGAGTCGAAGGACATAGGCTACGCCTCTTCGAAAGATCTCGTCAATTGGAGCCCACAACGACGAATCCCCGTCATGGCGAAGCATCCAAGTGTCCGGAACTGTTGGGCGCCGGAAATGGTATTCGACCCCAAAATCAAAAAGTACCGCATCTATTGGGCCTCCACTGTTCCAGCCCTTTACCCGGAAGACTCAAGCAGTTCAGAAAGCGGATACAATCACCGTATGTGGTCCGTCACTACCACGGATTTTGAGAACATATCCGAGCCAGAGGTTTTTTTCGACCCGGGCTTCAACGTAATAGACATCACGCTTCACCAAACACCAGACGGCCAAATCCGTCTCATAGGAAAAGACGAACGCTTGGATCCTGAGAAAAAGGATTTGTTTTTCTGCGAAGCCAAATCACACGGCGGTCCCTTCTCTCCTCCCTCGGATCCATTCACCGATTCATGGGTGGAGGGCCCTGCCTGTCTGCAAATCGGAGAATGGACTCACGTCTACTACGATGTGTATCGCGAGAAAAGGTACGAAGCGAAGCGGACCAAGAACTTCAAAAGATGGGAAGACATCTCTGATCGGCTGAGCTTCCCGAAAGGCGCTCGTCACGGAAGCATGCTAACCCTCTCAAAAACTGAATTCGACCATCTATTCCCCAAGGAAAAATGAGAAAAACGACTCTCGCCCTCTCCTCCCTGCTAATTGCATCGGCTTGCTACGGATCTTCTAGCCTCTCGCTTGATTTCGGAACAGACTCCCCCCAGACAGGATTCGAACAAATCGCCTCCACCGAGAGCTTGGAAGTGCTTTTCAGCGATCAGGCCAGCATGAAAGCCGACTGTCTCGAAATATCGGGACAATTCATCATGGCTCTGCCTGTGGAGGAGGGAAACTACAACGTGACGCTGCACCTCAAGCCAACGGCGGAATCCGAGATCTTTAGCCTCAAGGCCGAGTCCCGCCGACTTCTGCTCAACCAAGCTCCGCAGAGTTCGACTCAAGATTTCCAATACACCGTCACGCTTAACACGCACCGCACAAGTTTGAAGTCAGGCGGGGAAGTTCAGCTTAAAAGCCGCGAAGTGGATACTTGGCTCTGGAATGATAAACTGGAATTGGAATTCACCAGCGAACACCTACTACTCGACGCCATCGAGATAACGCCTGCTCCCCTCGTTCCGACCCTCCACATTATCGGCGACTCCACAGTGGCCGACCAAAGCAGCGAACCTTGGACAGGCTGGGGCCAGATTTTTCCCGTATTCCTCAAACCGGGCATCGCGGTGGTCAACCACTCTTCCTCCGGCTTCGCATTCAGCTCCTTTAAGGGAATGCAACGTTTCGAAAAGGTACTCGATACCCTACACCCAGGAGACGTCGTTATCATCCAATTCGGCCATAACGACCAGAAGGAAAAAGGCGAGGGCATCGGACCCTGGGAATCCTATACCAACTACATTCACGAATTTGTTTCAGCCATTAGAGCAAAAGGAGGAAGGCCCGTCCTCGTTACCTCCATGAAGCGACGAAATTTCGATTCGGAAGGCAGGTTAACCGAGACCTTGGGAGACTACCCGAAGGCGGTTCGCCAAGCGGCCAAGTATCTGCAAGTCCCGCTCATTGACCTCAACTACATGAGCGGAGCGTTTTATTCGGCCCTAGGACCCAAGGATTCCAAAAACGCGTTCGTGCACTACCCTGCCGGGAGCTACCCGGAACAAGAGAAGGACCTCGCGGACAACACGCACTTCAACCCCTATGGCGGACACCAGCTTGCCCGCTGCATCGTGGAGGGCTTGAAGCTAGCCGCTCCCGAACTGGACTCCTTTTGGGTCGAAGGCTTAGGCGAATACGATCCGGGCTCTCCAGATTCCTTCGACTCGGTTCAAATCCCAGCTAGCCCAATTTCAACCGCCACAAAGCCGTACGGCAACTGAGGCAAGCATGAGGCGTGGCTTGCTGGCCACGCCGCTTGAAAGGTTAATCCTTAAAAGTCACGTCCCAGACGCGACTGTAGGTCGACTCCTCTTGGCCATCACTAACGGTAAGGGTCACCACGAAATAACCCGCCTCTTCATAAACGTGAGTCGGGTTTTGCTCACTGGATGTAGTTCCGTCTCCAAAATCCCAGGACCAGCTCTCAACGTCACCAATTGATTGGTCTGCAAAACGTGCCTCGCGCTTTTCGTGATCCAAGCTGGCAACCTCCCATTTCGCTTTCAGATCGGGCAACAACTCCCCCTCAATCGGCATTAAGCGAAAGGCAACCAACTCCGAAGCCTGACCATACATGGTGTGGCTTCGCGAGAGATTCCAAAAGCCATTGTTGCGAGTGCTCTCTTGGTCATCGTAGTCGATGATCGCCCAAGCCAGACCGATGAGCTTGTCCTCTCGCAAAATGCTCGGTACCGCTCGCTCCGGACCTTCGGCTCCCGCGTAGTCAAACGGGGTTATCCAAAACTCTAGCTTCAGCTTCCCGCCCTCTCCGGGCTCAAAATCGTAGGTGTAGGCGTAATTCGAATACGGCAGAGCCTTCAGCCATTGGGCGGGTCCCCAGTACATGCACCAGTCCTTGTCGCGGGCAGGGGTGAAGATGTGATAGTTCTGGGCGTGAGCTCCGTGCATGGCCATCCAGGCATCCCCTTCGCTCATTACTTCCTCGTTTTCGCGGAAGCGATCGATCAAGGGACCGCCGGACAAGTCTGCGTCCACCACGATTTCAAAGGTATCGTTCTTCAATCCGGGCAGAGCGAAATCCCAATAGTCGTCGTAGGCTTCATAGAGAAAATAGAGCCGGTTCATTCCTTCTACCCAGCCAACTTTCACGCTGATATCTAAGCTCTCTGGAAGGTGGCCTTCATGCTTGCCCGAATCTTCCCAAAGCTCCTCCGTTCCCACGACATAACTTTCCGGAACGAGGTCCCAATCCGATGCATCCCCATCGATGCGAGGAATCTCGTCGGCTGGAAATTGAAAGACTTTGAATTCCACCCCTTCCCGCTCCAGACCGAAGGCCTGCGAAACGAGGGCGACGCTTAACGCGAATCCCGCGACCTTCATTGCTCAGCCTTTCCGCCAACGCGTTTCTCAACCTTGAAATCATCTATTTCCAAGTGACTCCAAACCGTGCGGAATCCGAACCAACCCTTTTTCAAAGGCTCCGGATCTTCGTATTCGAAAACCAATTCGCCGTCGCGATAGTAGCGAGCTCCGTCCTCGTCGGCGATCAATTCGATCTCGTACTTGTGGTCGCTCTTGAGAAGATGCTCTTCATCCCGTAAGTCATAGCCTTCCAACAGCGGTTTTTCTCCCTTACCGAGATAGCGGCGGAAACGGGTGGTCCCATTGTGATTTCCTCCGTAGCCCACGTAATAGAGACGCAAATCGTCGTACTGGGCGAAGGCGCCTTCGCGGCCGTGACCTTCTTTGAAGAGATCCTCGGGATGGTCGGGATCGCTAGCCATCCAAAAGCAATTCATGTCGGAAACGCGTTCTTTGGAGGTAACCGTAACCGAATAAGTGATACGCAACGGCCCCTCGAGCTCGTTAACGTACCAGACGCTGCAACCCTTTTTGTCCGCAATCACCAGTTTTCCATCTTCCAGATACACGGAACCGCCGGGCTGTTGTTCAATACGCCAGTTCGAGAGATCGCCGGAAAAGTCGTCCGACGCGATAGTCTCGTAGGCTACGTCTTCATTCGCTTCGCTCATGGTAGTAACTGTGAGGATAAAAGGTAGGGTTAAGAGTGCCGAGAAAAGCCGCTTGGTAAACATACGTTGACCAGCCTCGCACCTCCCAGAATACGGTCAAGCCCTACAGCGACCTTACCGTCTGACCGCATCCAAGCCTTAATCCAAATACCTAACCCATCTTGGTGATCCACTCGAGCTCGACCAACTGCTCCGAACCGTCTAGCTTGGTAACTTACCCAACCCCAGATCTGACAGTAAGCAAAAAGCTAGATCTTCAATCGATTCTCATCGATTGCCTAAGCGACGAATTCTGAAGTAAATCCATCCTTTTCGAATCGCCACTCCAACTCGATTTAACCCCTTCAGATAAACAAATGGATAACACATCACTCACCACAGGCGGCTTCACCCTACCCGGCGAAGCAGGTTACGAAACCCTCACGCTCGAGCTCGCTAAGAAATGGGGAGCCGACGTCATTCGCGACTCGGACGGCACCCAGCTTTCTTCCGAAATCACCGAGTCGGACTACGACATCTACTCGACTCTCTGCCTCGTACGGGCTGACAACGAGTGGGCCAAGGCAAATCCGACCAAGCTCCAGCAATGCTGCGTCATGAGCGAGCCTGTTACCGCCGACGGCGAAACCGTGACCGTCGATCTCCTGAAAGGCTACTTCAAGGAGCAGTTGGTCATCAATTCCGACGATGACCCCAAAGAGTGGTGGCAAGTTTTCGACCGCACTAGCGGCGAAGAAGTATCCACCGACTGCTGGTCCTTCGACAAGGAAAAGGGTTCTGTCACCATCGAGTCCGCCATCAAGTGGCACCGCTACACGGTCAACTTCTTCTGCTATCGTATTTGGGAAGAGATCTCCATGTACAACCACGTCACCAATGACTGGGGCGACAAGGAGCACCTCATGCCGATCGATCCGATCCACCCGGAAGCCCGCGACCAGATCCGCGAATACCTTGCCAAATGGCTTGCTGATCATCCGAACACCAAGGTGGTCCGCCTGACCTCCATGTTCTACAACTTCTGGTGGTTCTGGGGCGATCCTGCCAAGCAACGCTTCATCGTAAACGACTGGGGCTCCTACGAATTCTCCGTTTCCACCGAAGCGATCCGCCAGTTCGAAAAGCAGTTCGGCTACCGTCCAAAGAGTGAAGACTTCATCAACGCGGGCCTCTACAACAATTCCTACAAAGTCCCCTCCAAGCTCTACCGCGACTGGATGGACTTCATCAACCAGCTCGTCGTCTCCTTCGGCAAGGAGTGCGTCGACCGTATCCACGAAGCGGGCAAGCTGGCCTTCGTTTTCTATAATGACCACTGGATCGGCATCGAGCCCTACAACGAACGCTTCAAGGACTTCGGCTTCGACGGAATCATCGACGGCATTTTCAATGGCTTCGAAACCCGCAAGGTAGCCGAATGTCCCGCGGTCAATGTGCGCGAGCTTCGCATGCACCCCTACCTTTTCCCAACCGGCGTCAACGGGGAACCTTCCTTCTTGCCGGGTGGCAAGCCAACCGAAGAGTGCAAGCGCTACTGGACCGACATTCGTCGCGCCCTCCTTCGCAAGGGCTGCGATCGTATCGGCTTCGGCGGCTACCTCCACCTCGTTGAAAACCATCCGGACTTCGTCGACTACATCGAGGAGCTGGGCAATGAGTTCCGCCAACTTCGCGGCCTCCACCAAGCCGGAGCTCCGGAAGAGCTTCCGCTCAAGGTCGCCATCCTGTCCGCTTGGGGCAACACTCGAGCTTGGGCCTGCTGCGGACACTTCAACCATGGCAACTACTACAATGAAGCCATGGAATCCGTTTCGGGACTCGCGGCGGAGACCGTCTTTATCTCCTTCGACGACATCCTCGAAAAGGGCATCGATCCATCTATCGACGTTATCATAAACGCCGGCATCGTGGATGACTCTTGGTCAGGCGGCGAATACTGGAAAAACCCAAGCATCGTGGAAGCCCTTTCCGCCTTCATCGGCGAAGGCGGCGGATTCATCGGTATCGGCGAGCCGAGCTCGCAACGTCATGGATCCCAGTACTTCCAGCTAGCTCACATCATGGGCGTCGATCGCGAGATCGGCCTGACCAGCGCCTTCAACCGCCCTGGCTTCGAAGTCGTTTCCGATCACTTCATCACGGCGGATACAGACGCTTCCTTGGACTTAGGCAAGACTGTCGATAGTATTTATCTGACCGATACATCCGCCAAAGTGCTGGCCGCGAAAGGAAATTCTCCAACCATCGCGGTCAACGAATTCGCCAAAGGCCGCTGCGTGTATCTTGCAGGCCATACCTACGAAGCGAAAAACCTCCGCGTTCTGCTTCGTGCCCTCTTCTGGGCAGCGGGCAAGGAATCGCTAGTCGAGAAGGGCTTCAGCTCCAACCTCTATTGCGAGTGCGCCTACTATCCGAAATCCGGAAAGCTGGTCGTCATCAACAACTCTAGCGAGCCGCAGACGACTTCGATCTCCACCGCAAGTGGCGCGATCGAAATCAGTCTAGAGCCCAACGCGTCTAAGATTATCGACCAGCCAAGTCCGGTTTAAAAAAATCCTTTGCCTACCCCCCGAAACCATGCCCCACCTAAAAAGCGTTCTATTTTCACTCAGCCTCATTCTTCCCGCCCTGCCCTCGCAAGCGCAGGTACCAGATTTGAAGGAGGCTACGAGTGAGAATAAACCATGGACGCGTTGGTGGTGGCATGGCTCGGCGGTTAACAAAGAGGAAATCACCCGGGAGTTGGAAAGCTTCGCCCAAATCGGAATCGGGGGAGTCGAAATCACTCCCATCTACGGAGTCGAAGGGAAAGAGGAGCTCGAGACGGAATTCCTTTCGGATAAATGGCTGGAGCTCATGCGCCACGCGGGCCTGGAGGCAAAACGCCTTGGTATGCAGATGGACGTGGTACCGGGCACTGGATGGCGACTTGGACACGAACTGGTTCCGGATAACGAGCGAGCTGTAGAACTGGAGCTCCATCGCCACACCAACGCTGAAGGCGAAACCAAGGCATACGAGATCACAGCGGAACTAAGCGGAGAACGCGTCAAACGCCCCGCGCCAGGAGGATCTGGATACACGATCGACATGCTTGATCAGGATGCGGTCGCCAACTACATCGACCGCTTCAATCGGACCTTTTTCAATGCGGTTTCACCAGACCTAGTGAGAGCGGTTTTCCACGATTCGTGGGAATACGAAACGAATTGGTCTCACGATTTCCAAAACGAGTTGATCTACCGTAATCGCTTCAACTCGCCCGAGATGTATTCGATTTTCGATCCGGAAAACGAATCAGTTTCAGAGGAGCTTAAAGAGCGCTTCCGCTACGATTATCGCGTCACCATGGAAGAGCTTTTGCTGGAAAACTTCAGCGATACCTGGAACCAGAAGACGCACGCCTTCGGCTTGATTACCCGAAATCAAGCCCACGGTTCACCGGCCAACCTCCTCGACGTCTACGCCAAAACCGATATCCCAGAGACGGAGATTTTCGGCGACGAAGAACACTTTGTTATCCATAAGTTCTCTTCCTCCGCTGCCCACGTTACCAAAAAACGCTTGGTATCATCCGAGAGCTTTACCTGGCTTTCGGAACATTGGACCAGCGATCTGGCCAAGATCAAACGGGCCACCGACTACCTCTTCCTCTGCGGAGTCAACCACCTCTTCTATCACGGTACCGCCTACTCGCCGCAAGATGCCACTTGGCCGGGCTGGGTCTTCTACGCGTCTACTCAGGTCAACGACCGCAACCCGATTTGGAACCATCTGCCAGCTCTCAACGACTACATCGCTCGCTGCCAGATGATCCTGCAAGCGGGCCAGCCCTACTCGGACATCTACCTCTATTACCCGGCCGCCGATCCCTACTCCGAAGTTGGCGGCACCAAACTTCGCCAAAACATCGATGGCAAAAACTGGCTTCTGGGAACCGACCTAGACGCGACAGCCGAAGAGCTCTGGGACGCTGGTGTGCATTTCGACTTTATCTCCGACCGGCAACTCGCAGACTTGGCAGCTTCCGTAGAAACTTCGCCTACCATCGTTCTGCCGATCTTCGAACGCATCCCCCTCAAGACTGTCGAGTCGCTCATAAAGCTAGCCCAAGACGGCGTATCCGTCATTTCTCTACAGGACCCAAAAAACTGGAAAGTTCCCGGTTTCGCCAATTGGGAGTCACGGCAAGCCGAGCTCGATAAACTGGTCGAACAGGCTCTTGAATCAAACTACATCCAAATCGGCACTGTTGCATCCATCGAAGAAATGAGCCCGGACACTTGGCAAGACTCCGACGGATTCCGGACCATTCGCCGAACCTTGCGCGACGGCACGCCTAGCTACTTCATCGTAAACCGGAGTGACGAGACAAAGACCGTCGAGCTGACTTCCCTTTCAGAGGCCGGCACCTGCACCCGTTTCGATCCTTGGACAGGGCAAGCCGGATACGTCAAATCAAGCGGAGGAAGCCTAGAGCTCACCCTCAATCCCTTCGAATCCACGTTTATCTTCGCAGGCAAGCCGTCCTCAGAGAAGACACCTTTCCTCAGCGACTCCGACTTAAAAATAGCTAAGGCATCAATTAAACTCGCCGGAAAATGGAGCCTTTCTTTCCTCAAGGGAGGTCCAGAACTTCCCGCAACGAAGACGCTGGATGAGCTCGCACCTATCAGCGAACTGGGCTACCCAAGCCTCGAAGCTTTCGCCGGCCTACTTGCCTACGAAAACACTTTCGAACTCTCGGCAAAGGAACTGAGTTCAGACCTGCTTCTCGATCTCGGATCCCTTTCCAGCAGCGCTCAAGTATTCGTAAACGACGAACTCGTCAGTACCCTAATTCGCAGCCCGTATACCAGCAGAATCCCTGCTGAGTTTTTGCAAAAAGGGACTAACACGCTCCGCATCGAAATCGCGACCCTAGCTGACAACCGTATCCGCGATCTGGATCGCCGCGAAGTCCCATGGCGAATTTTCAAAGATATCAATTTCGTCAACATCGACTACCGCGCTTTTGACGCATCGGACTGGGAAGTCTCACCCTACGGCTTGTTCGGTCCCGTCTCCGTTACCCCTGTTCATTAATCGCCCCAAAAAATGAAGAAACGCACCGTTTCCCTGATCGCTGCCGCCGCCCTGCTGAATCTCGCTTCAGCCACGCCTAAACTGGAAAAGCTAGACCGTGGTTTGGTTGGAATCCATCAGGCCGACGGTTCCGTGGCCCTATCATGGCGACTGTTTGGCAATGAAGCTCCAGACACCGCGTTCAACGTGTATCGCGAGGTCATACAAGAGGCGGATCATACCGACTGGGGAGATTATGCTTCCCGAAAACCGAAAGAGAAAGCGGTCGAAAAACTTAACGCCCAGCCACTGAGCGGCCCAACCTTCCTATTGGACAGCGAAGCGGCTCTGCATCAGAAAACTCGATACATCGTCAAGCCTCTTGTTGATGGCGAAGAAAAAGGAGTCGTCGGGACCTTTACCTTCGATGCGATGCCTCCGGTTCAGCCTTACCTTAGCATCCCCTTGCAGACTCCAGAAGGTTACACGCCCAACGACGCCTCCGCCGCTGATCTGGACGGAGACGGCGACTACGAGATTATCCTAAAGCAGGAAAACAGGGCTCAAGACAACTCCCGTCGCGGCATTACGGATCCTGTATTCATCCAAGCATACAATTTGGAGGGAGACATGCTTTGGCAGATCGATCTGGGCAAAAACATCCGGGCCGGAGCGCACTACACCCAGTTCATGGTTTACGATTTCGACGGCGACGGAAAAGCGGAACTAGTCTGCAAGACCGCCGATGGCACAGTCGATGGATTGGGCAAGGTGATCGGCGACTCGGATGCGGATTGGCGTAACGACAACGGCTACATCATCACCGGCCCTGAGTTCCTCACCGTCTTCGATGGTGAAACCGGGGAGGCTCTCGCCACCACGGATTATCTCCCCTCTCGTCACCCAACCATCGCAAATCCGAGCTCTGAGGAAATGAAAGCGGTATGGGGAGACGGGTACGGCAATCGCATGGACCGCTTCCTCGCCGGAGTGGCCTACCTCGATGGGGAAACGCCATCCATAATCATGTGCCGCGGCTACTACACTCGCTCGGTTATCGTAGCTTGGGACTGGAAGGACGGAGAACTGAGCGAACGCTGGCTCTTCGATTCCGATGCCTCCGAGGAGAACCGTCCCTTCCGCGGACAAGGCAATCACAGCCTCTCAATCGCGGACATTGACGAGGATGGCAAAGACGAGATCATATACGGAGCCATGGTGCTCGACCACGACGGAACGGGCCTCTACAGCAAGGGTTGGGGCCACGGAGACGCCCTGCACGTTACCGATCTTGTTCCCTCTAACCCAGGTCAGGAGATCTTCGACATCCAAGAGCGTTTCGACGATCAGGGCATGAGCATGCGCGACGCCGCGTCGGGCGACGTTATCTTCACCATTCCCTCCATAAAGGCCGCCGAATCAGGAGGCGACAAAGGCGAAGGTCCAGGCCGCGGCATCGCTGTCAACATGGACCCCCGCTATCCAGGAGCCGAGAGTTGGGCAGCCGGAGCGGGCATGACCAAGGTCTTCAGTTCTACTGGAGAGTATATTTACGACAAGCCTGAGGGTATCCCTACCAACTTCGCGATTTGGTGGGATGGCGATCTGCAACGGGAGTTGCTAGATCAAAATTTCATTCTCAAGTTCAATCCGGATACCGAAGAACTGGATACACTGCTAACCGCTCACGCAAGCACCTCCAATAATGGCACCAAAGCGACTCCCGCCCTTTCGGCCGACTTATTTGGCGACTGGCGGGAAGAAGTCGTATGGCGAAGCCGCGACAATTCGGAACTTCGCATCTACACCAGCACCATCCCAACCGAACACCGTATGGCCACTCTCATGCACGACGCTCAATACCGCGTGGCGATAGCGTGGCAAAACGTTGCCTACAACCAACCGCCACACCCAAGTTTTTATTTGGGAGACGAAGCCCCCTTGCCAGAAAGGGAGTCAGTCTCCGTCGTCGGCGAATAAGGAGTTCGCCAGCTTCAAGCAGAATTACAACTATCAATTCTCATGCCTCTCATAGATAAACCGCTTCCCGAACTGGAAACTTATCTCGGCCGAAATCCACGCCCTGCGGATTTCGACGACTATTGGCAAAAGGCCCTCGCGGAGCTCAACCAAGTTAAGCCCGAGTACACCTTGACGCCGAGCTCTAAAATCGTGGCTAGCTATGCAGAATGCTTCGACCTCGTCTTCAAGGGCGTGGGTGGAGCCGACATCTACGCTCAATACCTGCGACCCAAGGGGGCCGAAAACGCCCCGATTCTCCTTCAATTCCACGGCTATTCCGCTAACGCGGGAGACTGGTACGAAAAGCTTGGATACGTGGCCGAAGGATTCTGCGTGGCTTCTATGGACTGCCGCGGACAAGGCGGACTCTCCACCGACCCGGGTGGAGTGAGCGGAACAACACTAAATGGCCACATAGTCCGCGGACTAGAAGACCCCGACCCCAAAAAGCTGCTCTTCCGTTCCATATTTTTGGATACCGTGCAGCTGGCCCGCACCATCATCAGCTTTGAGGAAACGGATGAAAATAGGCTAGCCGTTACGGGTGGTTCGCAAGGCGGTGCGCTCACTTTGGCCTGTGCCGCGCTCGAACCACGCGTCAAGTACGCCGCCGCCATGTTCCCCTTCCTCTGCGATTATCAACGCGTCTGGGAAATGGACCTCGCCAAAAAGGCCTACGAGGAGCTTTCCTACTATCTACGCCGTCGCGATCCACAGCATGAAAATGTGCAAGCTATGTTCGAGAAGCTCGGCTACATCGATATCCAGCACTTGGCTCCGCGCATCCAAGCCACCACTCTCTTCGGCACTGGACTGATGGATGACGTCTGTCCCCCCTCTACTCAATTCGCAGCCTACAACCGGATCTCTGCTCCCAAGAGCATGGAGATATTTCCCGATTTCGGGCATGAAGCGCTACCGGGATTTCAAGACAAAGTATTCAACTTTCTGATGCAAGTACGTTAGATAATTCAGAAAAGGTCCCCCGGCCTTAAACAAAACATCGCACCAAACGCCCCATGTTAAAATTTATAAGCCTCGCGGCTACTCTCTCACTGCTACTCTCAATGTCCACTAGCTGTCACGCCTCCACTACAAGCTTTCCAAATCCTCTGATCGAGCAACGGGCTGATCCTTGGATCTACAAGCACGACGACGGATTCTACTACTTCATCGCGTCCGTTCCTGCCTATGATCGCATCGAATTGCGACGTTCCGAAACGCTCGTCGGACTAGCCGGGGCGGAGCCGACCACAGTTTGGCACAAGAAGGACGAGGGTCCGATGGGAGCCCACATCTGGGCTCCAGAGCTGCACCGCATCGATGGAAAATGGTATATCTACTTTGCCGCAGGAGACGCAGAGAACATCTGGAATATCCGTGTGTATGTCTTGGAGACAGCAGACTCAAATCCCCTGGAAGCGAACTGGACGGAAAAAGGAAAAATCGAGACCGAGTGGGAAAGCTTCGCCTTGGATGCGACCACCTTCGAACACAAGGGAGAGCTGTACATGATCTGGGCCCAATACGATCAGGAAAAGCCCAGCAGCTCGAACCTCTATATTTCGAAAATGGAGAACCCATGGACACTGAAAGGTGAGCAAACCTTGATCACTACTCCAGAGTACGATTGGGAACTGCAAACCTACCGAGTAAACGAAGGACCCGCGGTACTAAAGCGAAACGGAAAGATCTTCGTCTCCTACTCTGCCAGCGCCACCGATCACAGCTACGCCATGGGCTTGCTGCATGCCAGCGAGGAAGCAGACCTTCTCGATGCCGACAGCTGGGAAAAGAGTCCCGAACCGGTATTTCAAACCAATGTAGAGAACTCGATCTATGGCCCGGGGCACAACAGCTTTACCACCGACGAAGACGGTAAAGACGTGCTTGTGTACCACGCTAGGAACTACAAGGAGCTCATCGGAAATCCTTTAGTCGACCCCAACCGCCATACTCGACTGAAATATTTCACTTGGACCGACGAAGGCATGCCAGACTTCGGAACTCCGCAGCCGGACAGCCCAGCGAAAGTCGCCGACAAGCCGCTCTTTCGCGATCCGGTTTTCGACGGCACGGCGGATCCAGTTGTCCTTTGGAATCCCGAAAGAGCCCGCTACTGGATGTTCTACACCAACCGTCGGGCCAAGGCAGACGGCCTATCCGGAGTGGCTTGGGTTCACGGAACACACATTGGTATCGCCGAATCCACCGATGGCGGAGCGAGCTGGAAACACTACGGGACCGCGAACATCAACCTGCCCGCCTCGATCGATATCGAGGAGGAAACGCATTGGGCTCCCGAGGTTATTACCGCCCCAGATGGCACGCATCACATGTACCTCACATTTGTGCCCGGCGTATTCGAAGATTGGAGGCATCCTCGCGACATCATGCACCTCACGAGCGACGACTTGGAGAACTGGAACTACCAATCCACCCTCAAGCTTGCCACCGATCGCGTGATCGACGCCTGCGTGTACCTGCTCGAAGACGGAACCTGGCGCATGTGGTACAACAATGAACGCGACGGCAAGTCGATCTACTACGCCGACAGTCCGGACCTTTACACTTGGACCGACAAGACCAAGGTCATCGGAGACAAGTCGGGCGAAGGTCCTAAGGTTTTCCGTTGGAAAGACAGCTACTGGATGGTTACCGATGTCTGGCAAGGCCTGGCAGTCTACCGCTCCGACGACGCCCTGAGCTGGACTCGCCAAGGAGGCGACAATCTTCTCGAATTCCCTGGTAAAGGCGAAGACGACCGCGTCAAAGGCGGACACCCGGATGTAGTGGTGCAAAATGACAGAGCCTACCTCTTCTACTTTACCCATCCAGGCAAGACCAGCCCTGACCTGCCAGACGGCTACGAAACCCGCCGCTCCTCACTTCAAGTCGTAGAGCTAAAGTACGAGGATGGAATCATCTCTGCGGACCGCGACGAACCGACTTACATTAAGCTGGATCCTCGCTTCCTTCCTTGGCATTGATCCTTCTACCGTATCCCCCAAATCAACCCCCAAAAAAACCTGAATGTCCGAATCAACGAACTCCGAAACCTCGGAGTACGAGCGCGAGCCCGTACCTGAAAAAGCCCGCCTTGGCTTCAAGAGCTTTATAGGCCAATACGCTGGAGAGCACACAGCCGGTACCGAACTAATGATCGGTCCGCTCTTCGTCGCTGGTGGCGTCGGCATGGGCGACCTGATCTGGGGCCTTCTGCTCGGCAATCTTCTTGCCGTGTTGAGCTGGACCCTCATGACCGCCCCTATCGCCACCCGCGTGCGACTGACTCTCTACTATCAATTAGAGAAAATCTGCGGGGTGAGGCTCGTCACCTTCTACAATATTCTGAACGGGGTGATGTTCTGTTTCCTGGCGGGCTCTATGATCACCGTGTCTGCCACTGCCCTCGGCGTCTGGTTTAACTTCCCGATGCCCGGTTTGACGGACGTGTATCCAAATAGCTTTGCGTGGGTCGTCGCCACGCTTGGCATGGGCATTTGTGTGGCTTTCATAGCGGCAACTGGATACAAATTCGTATCAAGCTTCGCGAATATCGCCGCCCCCTGGATGGTGCTGGTTTTCATCGCCTTCGGTGTAATCGGTCTCCGAGACTTCATCAACGAAACTGGCACCACGGTAAATGGTATCGGCGATGTCATTACACTAGCCAAGACCACCATTTGGAGCGGTGGAGAGCCGCTCGCCGGCCAAGCGAAGATGACTTTCTGGCACGTGCTCTTTTTCGCCTGGTTTGCCAATATGGCTATGCACGTAGGTATGTCGGACCTTTCGGTTTTCCGTTTCGCCAAAAAGAGCTGGTACGGAATCGCCAGCGGCACGGGTATGTATCTAGGTCACTTCCTAGCTTGGATCGCAGCTTCTATCCTCTACGCCCTACAGCTCCATCGCGATCCAAGTAACACCGACGTACTGCCTGGCCCGATGACCGCGCAGGCCTGTGGGGCGGTAGGACTCATTTGCGTGGTGATCGCTGGTTGGACAACGGCCAATCCAACTATTTACCGAGCCGGGCTCGCCTTCCAATCAATCGTACCGAAAGCGAGCCGCTTCAAGGTTACCTTCGCCACCGGAATTCTAGCCGCCGTGGCCGGAACATTCCCCGGTATCGCCATGCAGCTTTTAGGATTCGTAGCCCTTTATGGACTGTTACTGATGCCCATGGGAGCTATAATATTCTGCGACTTTTGGCTTCTGCCAAAACTCGGCCTGCGCTCGAACTTCGCAGAGTTCAAGCAACTAAAAGTGAACTGGGCCGCAGCGGTTGCCTGGATCCTCACTTTAGCGATCTGCGTGGGACTCGTCCTTAACGGCAGCATAGACATATTCTTCGTTAGCCTGCCGGGTTGGTTCTTAGCCGCCGCCCTTTACATTGTAATTAGTAAAGTCCTACAAAACAAAGCAGCCAGCCAAGCTTAACATGAAAATTTCACTACAAATAACCTCCTTCTTGGCCCTGACCGCATTCTTCCTGGCGAGCGGCGCGTACCTATTCGGTTCGCTAGAGAAGGATTTGTTGAAGCAAATCCTGATGACCAGCACTATCGCTTGGTTCTTGACTGCCCCTTTCTGGATAAACCAAAAAAACTGAACTAGCTAAGTTTTTTTGCCTACTCTTAGGGTCTTTCGGCGTGTATCCAATTTACGGTACACGCCTTTTTATTTGCGATTTTAGCGAAACGGGATACTCTTTTACCTACCTTATCACCCCAAAAGACAGTCATTCTCTGATTATCCCCAGGAAAGTCTTACTGTAAGATATTAGCTTCATTGGAAATTCATTCTTTTGAGCTACCAATAAAGCTTTCACCCGCTCCATACCCATAAACCAATCAATCTACCCACCCTTTTGATCTAAGTCGTCACTACCCTCGACTGGATCTTCTGCCCCCTAGAATCGCTACAGCGGCGCGTTAGCTATGCCTAGTCGCTGCTGTGTACCCAAATATCTTTGCATCAAAACTACTACTCAAAGATGAAACAAACGAATAAGAACCCAATACCCCGGTTCCGCCACGCCCTAGCCTTGTCGCTATTGCTCGGAGCCTGCAGCGTCGGTTACGCTCAAGAATCCGACCTGGACCTCGAAGATGAAGAAGTATTCGAACTCTCCCCGTTCGAAGTAAACTCCTCAAACGACACCGGCTATTACGCGGAAAACACCCTTGCGGGCAGCCGTCTCAACACCAAGGTCGCCGACCTCGGAGCCTCGATCTCCGTCATCACGATGCAGCAGCTGGACGACACCGCTTCCACTGACATCAATGACGTTTTCCGTTACGAAGCCAACACGGAAGGTTCCGCCACCTACACTCCTAGCGTGCAAGCAATGCGCGGTGATGGTGTGGTCGACGTAAACGCGGGTTTCACCGCCGGTAACAACGGAGCTCCCCTCACCAATAACACCGCCAACCGTATCCGCGGTCTTGGTACTCCAAGTACAGCGACTAACAACTACGAATCCAATCCGAACGTACCGTTCGACTCGTACAACGTTCAGTCCATCGAAATCAGCCGCGGCCCGAACTCCCTCCTCTTCGGTATGGGAAGCCCAGCAGGTGTGGTTAACTCCAACACCGCTTCCGCTGTTATCGGAGCTGCCACCAACAAAGTGCAGGTTCGTTTCGATGATCGTGGTTCCCATCGCGCCAGCTACTCTTTCAACCGCACATTGGTTGAGGACAAGCTCGCAGTTTTCGGGGCAATCCTCGTCGATAAGAAGAACTTCGAACGTAAGCCTTCTTTCGACACAACCGAGCGTGCTTACGGCGCCATCACTTACGAGCCATTCGAAAAGACTCGCCTACGCCTCACCTTGGAGAAGTTCTCCAATGAGCACAGCCGTCCAAATACTTTGACTCCTCGTGACGCCGTCACTCCTTGGATCGAAGGTGGATCTTGGGGCTACAATCCAGCCACAGGCATGCTGACCAATGCGGCAGGCGACACCGTAGGACCGATCGCCCAACGCTCGAGCTCGCCTCGCATGGACGAAACCCGTGCCTACATCGCCACACTAGACGGCTACGACGCTAGCTTGTGGAATGACGATCAGACCACATACAATGGCGTAGCGATCTACGGCTGGAATGCGCTCAGCAACGTGGACTCCATCATGTACACTCCGGGTATCGAGTTCGGAAATTCCTCTCGTCCCAAGATGCAAATCGCGAACGGCGATCTGTTCAGCTACAACTACTACTACGGTGGAGCGTACAGGACAGGCTTCAACATCGACCCGACTGTACGCGAGCCGCTCGTCGTAACAAGCGAGGAAATCTACGCAGATCCCGTACGTTCGGCAGCTTTCGACACTGCCTACACCCAAAGCCGGCTGAACCCAAGCTACAACCAACTCGAATCCGGTGCCTTGATCGGTAGCTACAAGTGGCCAGGTGTCACCGATACTTCGGTGTACGACTACACTTCCACCAACATTCTCTCCATGAATTTTGGTAAGGGCGACGCGAAGACTTACAACCTCGAGTTCGAACAGGAGATCCTTCCTGACTTGAACTTCAACGCAGGTTACTTCCGCCAGGACTATGATTCGACCACGAACTACACTGTTTCACAGCTGAATGTAGCAACCATCTACGTGGACACCAACACCCACTACCCAGATGGCACCGTCAATCCGTACTACGGAAAAACTTACGTCTATGACTTCGACCCTGACCAATTCGTCAACAACAGCCGTAACGAAAGTACACGCGCTATGTTGGCCTACACTCCGGACTTCACAAAAAATGACAACTGGACCAAGTGGTTTGGTAGCCACCAGTTGGTGGGCAACTTGACTACCAACAAGGTAACAAGCCAATTCATCCGTAAGCGCTGGTTCGTACAGGACAGTGAAGAAGGAAACGAATCTGGCGTGCAGATGTTCACTGCGAATCCGAACCCATACCTGGACGGAACGCCTACCGGCTACTCCGGTACCAACCGAAGCGTTCACCGCTTGTACTACCTCGCTGATCCTAGCGATCCGAACGCAACCGTGACCCAGGGATCCGGTGCATGGTATGCCGAAGGTTACACTGGCGACATGAGCTACTTCAACTACAGCAGCAACTCATGGGAAGGCCTCGAGTACACCACAGGATGGGTTGACACCCCTTGGGGTACTGGAAGCACCCAGCGCCAGATCGACTCCGAGAGTGTCGCTCTCACCAGCCGCCTATGGGAAGATCGCATCATCGCGACTTTCGGTTACCGTACAGACGACTACAAGGCTCGTTCTACCACCACTGCAGCGCTCCAGAACGAAGCCCTAGAAACCATTGCCGACGGCATGACTCCGCAGGAAATGTGGGTCGATGGCGTTCTCCAGACAGACACCATCCTCAATCGCTACAGCCGTTGGGATAGTCTCTCTGGTAATACCAAGACTGTGGGTGGCGTAATCCGTCCATTCAGCAACTGGGACAACATCGACAACGAGTTCCTCAGCACCCTCGGTTTCAGCTACAACAAGTCTGACAACTTCAACCCACCAAGCAGCCCAGCAGTTGACGCCTTCGGTACTCCACTGCCAAAGCCAACCGGTGAAGGTGAAGACTACAGTGTCCAGTTCTCCCTCTTCGAAGGAAAGCTCTTCGCTCGCGTTAACTGGTTCGAGTCTTCCAACGACAACGAACGCACCAGCCCTGGTGCTTCTATCAGCCGTTTGACTAACAACGTCGACACCACGCTCTTCCGTAACTGGGCTCGCACCATCGCCCTGATCAATATCGGAGAAGACCCAACAGGTGAAAACTTCGGTAGCGACTTGTCTGTTGCTCAAGAAGAAGCCCTCGAGGATGACATCGCCGCGATCTGGCAGCTTCCTTACGACTACTACGCAGACATCGGCAGCATCGGAGCAACTCGTTCCGCAGTAGCAGAAGGTATGGAACTCTCCATCACCTACAACCCTACTAAGAACTGGACCATCAAGATGACTGCTGGCGAACAGGAAACTGTTTACTCCGGAGTCCTCAAGCAGTTCGACGAATGGTACGACGTGCGTAACCCAGTCTGGCAGAGCGCAAACGCTGCCGACTACCTGCTTCCTCAATACCAGGATTTGGCTCAGTACTACACCTTCGGCGGTCGTCGCGTAGACCTGACCAATTTCTGGTCAGCAACTGGATTCAACAGCAATGTATCCGACGACAACCAGTGGGGTCTCGTGACAGTTGAAGACTACTACAACAACGTAGTGGCTCCTCAATACGCGATCTACAGCGAACTGGAAGGTCAAGCCGCTCCAGGTCAACGTAAGTACCGCTCCTCACTCGTAACCAACTACAACTTCACCGACGGTCGCTTCAAAAACTTCTCCGTTGGCGGTAGCGTACGTTGGGAAGACAAGGCTATCATCGGTTACTACGGTCGTCCAACCCCTGGATCAGGTAGCGATGACCTCACCCTGTCCGACATCAGCCGTCCAATCTACGACGATGCCAATACCTACTCTGACATCTGGTTCGGCTACAAGAAGGCCCTCAACGACAACATGAACCTCAAGGTTCAGCTCAACATCGTTAACGCCTTCGAAGATGGTCACCTTCAGGTTGTAGGCGTGAACTACGACGGATCTCCAAATGCTTACCGCATCGTTGATCCACGCCAGTTCATCCTCACCACTACTCTCGATTTCTAATCGCTTCGCTTAGAGATAAAGAGAGCTAGAGAGAGTTAGATAGTTTCAAGGCCTCCTCCGCATCGCGGAGGGGGCCTTTTTGTTTTTCGGCAAGCCCAGCCTTCTTTTAGAACGAATTTCCGCAAGAAGTGTCTGGCCAGCCCAGCAAGACCGCATAAAGAACCCCTGAGCCTCGCGGAATGGGGTTTCGAAACCAAAAGCCAACCACACACTAAATCTTCGCACGTGCGAATCGCATCAATCGTCTCTCCTCACCTAAATCTAACCAATTGGGAAATTATTCCTGGTGAAACATGGTGCGTGCTCGGCAACAATGCTTCCGGCAAATCCCAATTGGCCGCCTCCCTAGCAAAGCCCGACAATGACTCGATCGCGAACGCCCCAAGCAAGGTTTCGCTTGTTTCTTTCGAGACCGCTCAAGCGGAATACGACGCCGAAATCGAAAAAGACGATAGCGATTTCCTCGATCGTATCGACTACGGGACCACAGGAATGGGACTTCTGAAACAATCCGGAAAATCCACCGAGGAGATCCTCCCTTTCGCCACGAAGTACGGACTGGATAAACTGCTAGACCGCGGCTACAGACAATTCTCCACCGGAGAGCTACGCCGTTTGAGCCTCGCTCGCGAGGTACTGAGCGACCCGGACCTGCTCATCTTGGACGAACCTTACGAGGGCTTGGACGTACAATCTGTCCAAAAGATCTCCGAACTGATCGAAACGCTCATCCAGAGCGGCCACCAGGTTATCCTCTTTGCCAATCGCCGGAGCGACATTTCACCTTGGTGCACCCACCTCGCTTTGCTGGAACACGGTAGCCTAATCGCCAAAGGGAGCATCCAAGAGGTACAGAGCAACCCCGAACTTGACCGACTCTTCCCTACCGAAATGGGAGCTGCCCCAAAACTACCCGAGGCTCCGGAGGCACATTCCATTTCACCCATATTCAAACTGAGCGAAGTCCAGATCAAATATGGCTCCACCTACCAATTCAAAGACCTGAACTGGACCTTGATGCCCGGAGACCACAGTTTGATCGTCGGCCCTAACGGTTGCGGAAAGTCTAGCCTACTCGCCCTCCTAACCGGAGACCATCCACAGTGCTACACCAACCAAATCGATATCTTCGGATTTCGTCGCGGTACCGGAGAAAGCATCTGGGAGATCAAGAAAAACATCGGCTACCTTTCTCCGGCCTTACACCGAGACTACCGCGTCAGCTGCGACCTCACCAGCGTTTTGATATCTGGCTTCTTCGATAGCATAGGCCTCTATCAGACCCCCAACGCTCAACAAAGACGCATCGCCCTGCAATGGCTCGAGCTTTTCGACCTGCAAGAACATCAACGCAGCTCCTTCCGCTCCCTCTCCTACGGCCAGCAGCGACTCGCCTTGATCGCCCGAGCTCTCATAAAACAGCCTCCCCTCGTCATCTTGGACGAACCAACCCAAGGTCTCGACGATTTTAATAGACAGCTTGTTCTATCTTGTCTCGATCGATTGGCCGGATTGAAGCAGACCACGCTTCTTTTTGTGAGCCACCGGGTAGACGAGCATCTTTCGCTGTTCAAAAAACGCCTTCAATTCGAACCAATCAGCCCGCAAACAGATACTCTTTATCAGATAGTTAAGAATTTCTAATTTCCGCTTAACAGTTATGTTCTGACGGTCTGGAAATATTTTTTTCATTTCCTAAACCCGCATACTAATCCCTAATCCCGCCCAATTATCCTCATGACGATGCAATTTTCCATTCTAGGTAGCTCTAGCTCCGGCAACGCCGGGCTCTTGCTGACGGAAAATTGCAAGGTCCTGATCGATGCTGGCTTCAGCTGCAAGCGCTTGTGCGGAATGCTGGAGGAGCGCGGGATTCGTCCCGATGAGATCGACGCGATCTTCGTGACCCACGAGCATAGCGACCACATAGCGGGCATATCTACCTTTTCCAAAAAGTTTGGGCCCAAAGTCTTTGCCAATCCTCTCACCGCAAAAGCGATTCAGCCAAAGCTCAAGAGCTCCCCTAACTGGATGCTCTTCCAAACCGGATCCCAATTCGAATACCGCGACTTGCAGGTACAGAGTTTCTCCATACCGCACGACGCTCACGACCCAGTCGGATACAAATTCACTAACGGCACGGGCGACGACCTGTTTTCTCCAATCAAGCGAATGGCATGGGTGACCGACCTCGGCTTCGCCCCTCAGCACGTCAGCCAGAATATCCAGGATGTCGATACGCTTGTAGTGGAATCCAACTACGATTCTAAGATGTTGGAAGAGGATACCCGCCGCCCTTGGGCTCTCAAACAACGTATCAGCGGCCGGCACGGCCACTTGTCCAACTCGGCCGCCCGGCAATTGCTGTCATCCATCGACAAGCCGTCCTGGAACCGAGTTTACCTCGCCCACTTGAGCAGCGACTGCAATAGCGCAGACGCAGTGGACGCCGAATTTTCAGAACTGCGCCAAAACGCAAACTACCAAATAGAGACTGTGCTTTCCGGCCAAGGCTCCACTCTCGCAGCCGTCTAGGCATAAGCTATGCTTAACCGAAGAATGGCGCAGAAAAGCAACCGAGAGCTCCTTGCCATCTTCCGGCTGTCCGAAAAGCTACGATTTCATCTCACCATCCAGAACACATAGATATGTATCAGGACTCACACCGCATACCTCGACGCACCAAGATTATCTTCACCATCGGTCCCGCGACCGACAGTGAAGAGATGCTCGAAAAGCTTATCGGCGAACAGTACGTCGATATTTGCCGCATCAACATGGCCCATGCCAATCATGACTATGTGCGTACTGTCGTCCGACGTATTCGCAAAGTCGGCGAGCGTTTAAACCGGCACATACCAATCATGATGGATGTCAAGGGCCCGGAAATACGCACCGGCGATCTGGAGGCTCCGATAGAATTGAAGCCAGGCGAAATCTTCGACTTCACCATCAAGCCAGGGGGAGCCGACGGCAAGCCAAGCAGCGGCGAGGAAATCCGCTCGGTAGACGTAAACTACGCGGAACTCATCAACGACGTGGAAGTTGGCTCTATCGTTCTAGTCGACAACGGTCTGATCCGCCTGGAAGTGCTGGAAAAGATCGATGCTCGCATCCGCTGCAAGGTCATGATCGCTGGTGAATTGACGAGCCGACGCCACATCAACCTTCCCGGCGTTAAAGTGAATCTCCCTGCCCTCACGGAAAAAGATAGAGGCGACACTCGAGTCGGCATCGAAGAAGGCGTCGATTTCTACGCCCTATCGTTCGTGCGGGAGAGCTCCGACCTACAGCTTCTAAGAGACTTCCTCGACGAAAACGGAGCCCATCGAGCTCTCATTATCGCAAAGATCGAGGACCAGTCAGCCATCTCAAACCTACAAAGCATCGTAGCGGATTGCGATGGCCTCATGGTCGCCCGTGGAGACCTCGGAATCGAGTGTCCTTTCGAAACGCTTCCCACCATTCAGAGAAAAGCGGTCAAAGCCTGCCTCGCCCAAAGCAAGCCGGTCATCATCGCAACTCACATGCTCGAATCCATGATCGGCAGCCCAATGCCGACCCGAGCCGAGGTTTCGGATGTGGCGAACGCCGTACTCGAAGAAGCAGACTGCGTCATGCTGTCCGGCGAAACGACTATCGGAAAGTATCCCTGCGAGTGTGTCGACGCCATCACTAAGATTTCCACAGAAGTCGACCGAAACGGGGAAAAGACCGGCTACGCCCAGTACGTGCCACTTGATAGCGACAAGGCTAAGATTCAGCACTCCGCAGTCGTAATGGCCAATGAGCTGAACGCGGTCGCCATCATCTGCTTCACCAGAAGCGGCAACATGGCAAAAGGTGTATCCGCTCTACGCCCCGAGCTCTCGCCAATATTCGCCTTCTCGAATTCCCACGACACCATCAAGCAACTTCGCCTGCACCACGGTGTCATCCCCTTCGAGATGGTTTTCTGCACCGAGCCAGACGCCACTGTCAGCCGGGCAATGAAGCACCTCAAGAAGATGGGGTATTTGGTTCCTGGCGACAAAATCGTCGTGGTATCTGACATCCTCGCCGCAGACTCGGTGATAGACAGCGTACAACTACGTACCGTATCTAATTAAACCTTACAGAACAGCATTTGCAGAGAGACACTCGAAAGAGTGTCTCTTTTTTTGTCTCAGTGGCCAAGGCTTGAACTGCCAATTGCGGCAATTCTAGAAATTGTGGACGTAGAACCCGTCCCTGGTCTTGCTCGCAAGCGTGTAGTGAACCGCCGCCAATAGGAAGGGCACCCATATCAAACACTGCAAGGTCCACGGCATGCTCCACTCTGTCGCGTCGCCAAAGACTCGATACGCGCCAAAATAGGCAAAAGCTGACAGGCTAGCGACCCGGAAGATATAATTCCCATGAGCAACTCCTACGATAGCTAGAATGGCAAACGTCCATGGATAAACGGAAGTGGCCAAGACCAAAGTCCACACAAAATAAAAGGACAAAAACCGCTCCAAACTTTCGCAGCTATGTACCATCCAAACCGTTCCAAGCCCGAGGAGAACGAGGAAGAAAGTCGGTCCCAAGCTCTCCGCGAAAACGAAGTTCAAGATCGCCGGGATCAATGCAACACCCCGGCCAGACCTTCCGAACTCAGGAGCGATCACCGCCGCAAGGTCCACCCCGAGCGAGATTGACGCCCACATCAATGTCAGCACCAAAGGAGCCGCCCCGAAAACCATGGCCACCAAGCCTGCCCGTATTCCACTTCGCTTCAGGACATGCCAAATCAGCCAAATAAGACCCGGAAGCAGGATGATATTCAATGCAGCCCCGATCCCCATCAACAGGGAGGAGACGCAAACCATTTGCCCCAGAGCGCTGCCGATTCCACCCGAAGCCTTGATCGCGGAAACGCCGCCTTTCTGATCAATCCAGAAGTCCCACATTAAAAAGCCGCCCACGAAGGGAAGCAGACTCAAACTGTAATCAACTCCCAGGCCTGCTACTGCGTAAATGACGAGCGGATTCCACGCATAAAGGACCGCGCGATCCGCTCCGTAGCGGAGAGCGAAAAGCAGGCAAATCACAAGGTCTACGATGACGAGGAATGACTTAAACCAATCTCGCGGTTCCCCAATGTCCTGGATCGCCGAGTAAACCCAGAGCAATCCCGGCAGGTAGCTCGCAGGTTGATCCTTGTTTTCGATCTTTTCCCAATTGTCGCCTCGGAAGAGCAGAAATACGTCCGTGCTCGGCGGCGACTGGTAAGGATTATGTTCCGCGGCCAAGACCTGACTATCCCAAAGACGCCTCTCCAAGACATCACCTGGCTCGATGGGCAACATGGCAATTCTAGCAATCGCTGCCACGAGCAACATAACCCAAATCAAACGTTTGGAGAACTGCCAGGCCAGCACGTAGCCAAGCGCAATGAAGCCGAAGCTGATCTGGAACTTGGACACGTTCTCCGCCACTCCGAGGTCCGCGAAGCTCACCAATCGAAAACTTCCCACCAAAACCAATATCGCCGCCAAAAACGGAAGCACGTAGTCCCGTCGCTTGGTGCGATAAAAGGATGCCTGGCGAGAGCCATCGCTTGACTGGTTGAGAATTACCGAATTTCCACGCATAAAAGGCGGAGGATCAAAGGGATGCCTAGAGCTGAAGAGAGGATGCAACTCTCAACATTTCCGCTCATCACTCAAGCAATATGCTCCGACAAATGTAAATATGAGCTAATTCGACAAATCCTCTCCGAGATCTCGCCTCCTCAACTTGCAGCTAGGAACTATACCCCATAGAATACTGTCAGCCGGACAATAACCCCAACCCGTTTCGGCACGAAACCCCATGAACGAGTATATACAGAATTGCATCGATTCCCTAACGGAAAGAAACCCCGCCCAAAACCTTTTTCTGCAAGCTGTCACCGAAGTCTTCGAGTCTCTCGACCCCATCGTCGCTGAGATTCCGGACATTGAGCAGCATTCCATTTTACAACGCATCTCCGAACCGGAGCGACAGATCATGTTCAGGGTAGCTTGGGTGGACGATCAGGGAAAGATATGCGTCAACCGTGGATACCGAGTCGGCTTCTCCTCTGCCCTTGGGCCTTACAAAGGCGGCATGCGCTTCCATCCCTCTGTGAGGTTGGACGTCATTAAGTTTCTCTCTTTCGAGCAGATTTTCAAAAATGCCCTCACTGGCCTTGGCATCGGCGGCGGAAAAGGTGGTTCCGATTTCGATCCCAAAGGGAAATCCGACGGAGAGATCATGCGCTTTTGCCAAGCATTCATGTCTGAACTCTACCACTTTCTCGGGGAAACGACAGATGTGCCGGCGGGCGATATCGGTGTCGGAGCTCGCGAGATTGGTTATCTGTTCGGTCAATACAAACGGCTCACTAAACGTTTCGCCCAAGGAGTGCTCACCGGCAAGCAGGTTGGACTAGGCGGATCGCTCGCCCGCAAGGAGGCAACCGGATTTGGAGCGGTCTATTTCGCCAAAGAGATGCTCGCCACCCGAAGCGATACGCTGGAGGGCAAGACTTGCGTGGTATCTGGCTCTGGAAATGTCGCCATCTACTGCGCTCGAAAAATCCAAGAGCTGGGCGGCAAAGTGATAGCCATGTCGGACTCGGGCGGCGCGATCCATGATCCCGCCGGTATCGATCTCGATATCGTCACCGCTCTAAAAGAGGTCGAGCGGGCCCGAATATCCGAGTATCCAAATCGTCGGCACGGCTCTACCTTCCTACCCGGTGAAAAAGTATGGAAGCTCCCCTGCGATGTAGCATTTCCCTGCGCCACCCAAAATGAACTCGGTTTGGTAGACGCCAAAGAGCTCGTCGAAAACGGCTGCTTCGCCATCATTGAAGGAGCGAATATGCCGACTACGCCGGAAGCCATCGCCTACCTCCGGGAGAAGAACGCACTATTCGCCCCCGGCAAAGCGGCCAACGCAGGCGGAGTGGCTGTATCAGCCCTCGAAATGCAACAGAACGCCGCTCTCCAAAATTGGACTTTCCAGCAAGTTGACGACCGACTCAAGACAGTCATGGCCTCGATCCACAGCGACTGCGTCTTCTACGCTAAAAAATACCATCGAGAGGAAGACTACGTTTTCGGAGCAAACGTGGCCGGATTCCTCAAAGTGGCCAATGCCGTCCAATCTTATGGAGTCGTGTGAGAAATTTCGGTACCTTCACTGAGCTTTGGTAAATTGCGATAGAACATTACCCTACGCCGCTTGACATAGGTCAGGATACCTACCCCAGCACAATCTAGACAAACTTAGATAGATCACCCCAAATAAGTTTGCAGGTTGCTCGAATTTCGAATTCCAGTGATCCTCATGGACAGCGCTTCAGAAATTGCCGCCCTGGAGAATTGTGCCCGTGAGCCCATACGCACCCCCGGTGCGATTCAGGCTTTTGGGCATTTGCTTGTTTGCGATAAATCGTTGGAGACCGTCTTACAATGCTCCCAAAACATTTCGACTCTGTTCGGCAGATCCGTTGAGGACACCCTCAATCAGTCCGTCGCGAGCCTAGTCGGGCAAGAGCTGCATGCGCAAATCCGAGACCGAATAAGCTCGTCCAACAAATCGAAGGCCTACTTACGTGCTACGATTTCAGAGCAAGAGCTCTGCATCATCTCCCACCTCACGGACGACTACGGCATCATCGAAATCGAACCGATCGAGAGAGATCTGACGCTCGAAGGCTTCCTAGTGGATTTCGAATCCATCATAGACTGCCTACAGCCGCAAATGGGGCATAAGGAGCTTCTCAAAAGCGTGACCCGGCAAATCAAGACCTTAAGCGGCTTCGATCGCGTGATGGTCTACAAGTTCGACGAAGAATGGAATGGCAAGGTCGTCGCCGAGGAGAGAGAGGCAGACCTCGAGCCGTATTTAGGACTCAACTACCCAGCTTCCGATATACCTCCCCAGGCTCGTGCTCTGTACGAGACCCAGCTCGTACGCGTCATCGTCGATACGCTCTCGCAAAATCAACCCCTGGTTTCTAGTCCCGATTGTAGGACCAAGGTAGATTTGGGAGAGACCACCATGCGAGCCGTTTCTCCCATCCATATCGAGTATCTTCACAACATGGGAGTGCGAGCGACTCTGACGATTTCGATCCTGCTCGAAGGCAGGCTATGGGGGCTCATCGCTTGCCATCACAGAGCTCCCAAGCATGTGGATATGCGGGGGCGTTCCGCCTGTCGTATGCTAAGCAGCATTCTTTCTAGCAAAATCGAAGCTGCCATATCTCACGAAAAGACCTTTGACCGCCTTCAGCTAAACCAACGTGGAGAGAAGCTTTTTGAGAATCTTCTGGAGTCCTTCGACGTCGAAAAGTCTTTGGCCGGCGAGACGGAGAACCTCATGGATTTCATCCCATGCGACGGGGCCGCTCTGGTCCGTGGAGCAACGTGCAAGATCATGGGAACTACCCTTCCCGAGCTGACCATTCGGGCATTGATTGACGAGGTTCCCTTCGATTCCGAAACCAGCCTCTTCCATACCAACAAACTCGCTCGTTTCCTGCCTCAGGATGCACTCAATGAACACGCGATCGCCGGAGTCATCATAGCGCCAATCTCCCATGACAACGAGCAATGCATGCTCTGGTTCCGCCTCGAGAAAACTCAAACCATCGAGTGGGGAGGTAATCCGCAAAAGACGATAAAGCATACCGATAATGGCCCCCGACTTTCCCCCAGAAAGTCCTTCGAAAAATGGACCGAAATCGTGAAGGACCAAGCCGAGCCTTGGACTGAAATAGAAATCCGAGGCGTCGCTAAGCTCAGATCTCTCGTGGTCGATATTTTCGCCAAAAGAAGTCTCGAACTGGAGGAGCTCAACACTCGACTCGCTCTTGCCAACGAAGCGTTGGAATCATTCACCCATACCGTTTCCCACGATCTGCGAGCGCCACTCCGGCGCATAAAGATCTACTCGGAAATGCTAATGGAGCACCAAGACTTCGTTTCCGATCACCCACTTCACCGCATCGAATCCTCAGCGAAACAGATGAACGGGCTTATCGTAGACTTGTTAGAGTTTTCGAAAATTGGACATATTGCAGAATGGCGTTTTCAGTCCATCGACATGACCAAGCTCGCCCGAGAGGTCTTCAGAGATCTAACCGAAACGGAACGAGTTCATAAGATAGATTTCACCTGCCAAGAGTTGCCTGCTGTCTGGGGTGATCGAACACTTCTGAGACAGCTTTTGGAAAACCTTTTCTCCAACGCGATCAAGTACACATCCCATAGAAGCTCTCCAGCCATAAAAATCTCAGGCGCTTCAAAACCTGGATACAAAACATTTTGCGTGGAGGACAACGGAGTCGGATTCGACATGGCTCACCGGGAAAAGATTTTCGACATATTTCAGAGGTTCCAAGACTCCGATCGTTTCCCGGGAACTGGCATAGGACTCGCTATCGCGAGACGAATCGCAAAAGCGCATCGTGGTTCGATTTGGGCAAAATCAAAACAAGGAGAAGGAAGCGAATTCTACTTTCAGCTCCCCGTAATGGCGATGTAACTACGTATATACCTATGGATTTGCTAATTTTAGAAGACAACGAGGATGACATTTTCCTGATCCAGGCAGCCATTAAGGAGGTAAGCAACGGGATGGAAATCGTCTTCGCTCGAAACGTCGAGGAAGCGAATTCACTTCTTACGCAAGCGATTGCCGACAGGACTCTGCCCAAGGCCTGTCTTGTCGACCTACGCATAGAGGGAGGCGTCAGCGGATTCGAGTTTTTGGAAAACGTTCGCTCGAATCCAGAAGCAAAACTCATTCCTTTGGTGGTTTTCTCGAGTTCAGACTACGTTGTCGATATCGAGACGGCCTACAGAAAGGGTGCAAACAGCTACCTCGTTAAACCGTTTTCCTTCTCCGCACTAGTGGAACTAGTTAAATCGTTTGAAGACTACTGGATGAGACAGAACAACCTCCCCCCTGCCTTTCGAGGTGAGTCTTAACGGACAAAAAACCTGTGAGATCCAGATAAATGACTCTCTAGGCCAAGGCAGCCGAAAATGAAATACCACATTCTCAGAACGAAAGTACGGGAAATTAAAACAGATCAGCCAACAGGAAAAATTTAAGGAAAGGGTTCCCCCTAATACGCGAAATGGAGCGAACAAAACGCCCTAGGACATTGAATATAGTCGTCGTCGACGATCAAAAGGAAGAATACCAATGGATCGGCCAAGTCTTGGACCGACTGCCAAACGTGAAAGTAAACCACTGGTGGATATCAAATCCGCTGGAGGTAAACGATCTGCACGAGCTACATGATCTGGATGCGATCCTCATAGACTTCCATCTGGAGGACCTGACCGCGCCTGAAGCACTCGACCTCTTTAACTACGGAGTTCGCTCCTTACCCATCATCATGATGACGAGTACAGGTGGAATCAGCTCAAGCGTTGGCGGTCTGGAGAAGGGAGCCACTCTCTTCATGGATAAGAATGAACTAGAGCCATCCTTGATAGAGCGAATTCTTCTCTACTCAATCCGCCAAAAGGAGCACGAAGCACGACTGTCAAAGTTTGCTGGATACGTTGCCCACGATATTGCCGCCCCCTTGAGAAGTATCCAATCTTTCGCCAATATCCTACTCGATTCCTTTTCAGAACACGTCGGAGAGACGGAAAAAGAGGTGGCGAATGACATCATCAGGAGTTCCAAGAAGTCGCTTAACCTAGTAGACGACCTTTTAACTTATACGCTCGCTGCCCAATCCGAAATCGAGATCACCGAGGTCAAGTTTTCCGAGTTTGCCCACTCCGCGGTGGAAGGCATGAGAGACACCATCGAAGAAGCCGACGCGGATGTAGTCGTCGAAGAGACCGACCTCACAATCCATTGTAGCACATCCCTCACGAATCACGTACTCACAAACTTAATACAAAACGGAATCAAGTACAACAATTCAAGGAGCCCATCCATCAAAGTCAGCTATGAATACCGTGATCATTGGCAGGTTGTGTCGATTACTGACAATGGAATCGGGCTAGAGATGAAGCATGCGAAACAGGTATTTGAACCGCTTTACCGACTCCAGGATGTCAAGAAGTCGAGCAAAGGGACGGGCCTAGGATTGGCCATTTGCAAAGAGGCAATTGAGAGACAGGGAGGAAATATTTGGATCCAGTCCGAACCAAACGTCGGTACAACCGTATTTTTCAGAATCCCGTTCCCAGAACACTAGATGAGATAGCCTCGAACTTCGAGCTGCTGGCCGCTGCTAAATTAATTTTCCATCGCTCCCGTGATCCTGGAGCGAGCTCGCGCTTGTGCGACGAGGAGTGGGATTTCGCTTTTCCATTCCCCATCTACTAAAAGCTGAATTCGGTAAGTTCCGAATCTCGGAAAGCTGATGCGATTCAAGTTCACCACGAGATTGTGAGCTCCGCTCTCCCTGCCCTTCTGCATTTTCACACTGATCCCCGCATTCATAACCGGGCCAATAGTGTTGTCATCTTTGTCCACGAATTTGACTGCGACGAGATGCTTGCCTTCTTCCAAAACGCCAAAGCGCATCCGAATAGCGATTGAACAGCTCTCCCGCGTAATGGGAGCCGACGCAGAGGCAATCCCTTCGAAGGCTCCGAGCAAATTCAGTCGCCCACTATAGTCAGTGGCGGCATCGCAAATCGATAGGATCTCAACAATCATTCGTAGGGAGACTAGTCGCCTTCGGCGAAAACTCAAGTGACCAAGCTAAGATGCTTCGAGCAGGACTATCTTACCTGAGTTCCCGCGACCAAATCGGAGACCAAGGTTCCCATGTTAGAGGTAATCGCGGCCGTATCCCCTAGGTTTTCCTTAATCGTATTCACGATCGCGCTACCAACCACGACCCCATCCGCCAATTCGCAAATCGCTCTGACTTGCTCGCGTTTGGAAACTCCGAATCCCACGACGAGGGGTTTGTCTGTAGCCTCGCGGATCATTCCAACCATTTCATTCAAATCGTCGGCGAGATCATCCCGAACACCCGTAACACCCGTGCGGGATACATAGTAGACAAACCCGGTAGCGTGCTTGGCGATGTAGCCGACTCGATCGGACGGGGTCGTGGGAGCGATCAGAAATACGGTGCCCATACCATACTTTTCGCAGGAGGCTAGGTGGTCTTCCGCCTCTTCTGGTGGCAGATCGAGAACCAGCAAGCCGTCAACACCCGCAGCTCGAGCGGCGGCAATGTACTGATCCAAGCCATTGCTGAACATCAGATTATAATAGGTATAGAATACAATTGGTACCGTGTCATTTTCGGCGCGAATCTTCCTGACCAGATCAAAAACGTCAGCCTGAGTGGTACCTGACTCCAAGGCCCTCTGTGCCGCCAGCTGATTAGTCAAGCCATCTGCCAACGGATCAGAGAAGGGAACGCCGAGCTCCATCACGTCCACGCCACTTTTGATCAGCGTACGGCAGACTTCGAGCGAAGTCTCGATATCAGGGTCTCCAGCGCAAACATAGGACACAAACGCGGAACGCCCTTCGGACTTGGCTTTGGAAAATGCGGACTCGATACGATTCATCGCCCAAGCCATGGAGAATGCGGGAGACAAGGTCAAGCGCAGCGGAGATCCACTCGCCCCCCCCAAACCTCCGCCACAAAAGCGCGACTCTGCTTTGGCTTAACCCGAGGCCTGCATTTGCCTCATGGTCGGTCCATCCACCCAAACCGGCGAGGCCATGGAAGTCAGTTGCACACTTGGTATTCCGTAGTCATTGCGGTGCAGCTTTCCGATTAGCAACTGCATCGCCCTTTGCCCCAACTCTAGCGGACAGAGATAGAGACCGGATACCGGTTCCGGGCTGGTCGTGATGTTTATTTTGCAGAAACCATGCGTCTCCGGAATCTTAGCCCCCAAACGCTCCATCCAAGCCTTAATCTGAATTCGGTGAGATAAAATGAGATCGGGTTTATTTGCCTCGAACCAGCTCTTAAACTCGGACTCATACAGCTTCTCTCCCGTGTAAGGCTCTATCCAATCGAATCCTTCGTGGTGTAGGCCAAAGGAGCGGAAAGCTGCTTCCCAACGATAAAGTAAACGCTGATCGTAGTCTGCCTGCAAAACAAAGCCTGGACGCCGGTAACCGAGTTCCTTCGCCTTGGACAAAGCCAGCGTCATGGCTCTGAAATGGTCCGGACAAACGGAATCCAAGGCCGGCTTCTCGATGATACAGTCCGTGTAGACCCCCGCATATTCGCTCCAATTGAGCTCGCTGATATCCGGAGCGCTTTTGGCAGGAAGAATCAGCAAGCCCCGAATCCCTCGGGATTTGAGAATGGAATCCAGGCGGGCCACGGTGATCCCCTCTTGACCTAAAACGAAGAGCTCTACCTTAAAACCAAGTTGCTCCCCCATTTTCTTGGCACCTCTACGCAAGGCGGATTGAAAATCCTCCGTCTTGTCCGGCCTCGCCTTGGGACTTTCCAAATCGACCACCGCGACTACGCCTCGAAAGGTTGAAGCTCGAGCGCGACGCACCTCAGACATGAGCGAGCCGACCAAAGGATTGTACTGGAAACCGGCTGCTTTTGCCGCCTCTAAAATCCGATCACGCGTCTGAACCTTCACCCGAGGATTTCCACGCAAAGCGTCGTAGACCGTCGAACTGGACAATCCCAAACTCTGAGCAAGCTCTTTGACCGACTTCATTTCCAGCAGAAATTTCCCGCCTCGTAGACGGAGAGCAAGCGTAAAGCGAAATCTAGCTGAGGCATTAACCCCACACAAGTGGTCTAACACTTAGCATAGGCCAAAAAAAAGTCGAGACCACGATAGCTCGGCTTTTCTCTTAGGATGGGGTGATAAACCGGATTGACTCGCGAGCCTGCAGCTCGTCTCGGGGCTTCGCCCAAACGCCTGCGGCGTTTCCTGTTCGCTACGCTCACCAAACCGGCTTCGCCGCTTCAAGTCCTCGTCATCTCTGCACTGGCACAAAAAAAGCCGAGACTGCGATAGCTCGGCTTTTCTCTTAGGATGGGGTGATAAACCGGATTGACTCGCGAGCCTGCAGCTCGTCTCGGGACTTCGCCCAAACGCCTGCGGCGTTTCCTGTTCGCTTCGCTCACCAAACCGGCTTCGCCGCTTCAAGTCCTCGCCGTCTCTGCATAGGCACAAAAAAAGCCGAGACTACGAGAGCTCGGCTTTTCTCTTAGGATGGGGTGATAAACCGGACTCGAACCGGCGACCCCCGGAATCACAATCCGGTGCTCTAACCAACTGAGCTACTACCACCATCCTAAAAAAGAAGGGCACTAAGTTTCACTGGCCCTCCCCTTTGTCAATGATTTTAGCGTGGAAAATCAACTGTCCTGAACGATCGAGCAGAATCAAGCAAGAGCCACAGCGATCAGCCTCCTATTCGTCAACTCATTCATAAGCATGCGCATCAGCCTCTGCTTCTTTGTCGACACCCGACCCAATTTAATAAACTTTCGAAAAGTCCCTATCCCCCGACCCCACCTACATCACTCCCGGATAGCCCCCGCCCGATTACCCCATTTTCGTATCCCGACCTGCCACTGAAGTGGACTCGGTCTACCCATATCCTGACAACCACCCCCCACAGCAACTGAACCAGTCTATGAGCAACGTACACGCTTCCAAACTTTTCACCGCGAGCTGCCTAGCCCTGATCGTCACGGCGATGACATTCGCCATCCGAGCAGGTATCCTATCCCAACTCGCAACAAATTTCGGATTGAGCGACACTCAACTTGGCTGGGTAAACTCAATGGCCTTCCTCGGCTTTCCAGTAGCAATGATGGTGCTTGGCCTAGCCTACAATTATCTGGGGGCTAAAAACCTTCTCATCATCGCTTTCGTCGGCCACTTGGCGGGCTTGCTTTTGACCATATTTGCAGGGGGATTCTGGAGCTTGCTGATCTCGACTTTCCTGATCGGCTTCGCCAACGGTTCTGTGGAGGCAGCCTGCAATCCGCTCATCGCGGACATGTATCCGAAAAACAAGACAACGATGCTCAACCGCTTCCATGTCTGGTTTCCCGGGGGCATCGTGATCGGAGCGCTTGTCTCCAAATTCATGACCGACGCTTCCCTTGGCTGGCAGCTTCAAATAGCCACCATGCTACTACCGACCGCGATTTATGGTTTCTTTGTCTTCACTCAATCATTCCCCAAATCCGAAAACATCGAGACTTCAACAGGGACAAATATCCGTAGCCTCTTCTCGCCGCTATACTTGTTCATGATCCTGTGCATGACATTGACCGCCACTACCGAACTCGGAACTCAACAGTGGGTCGAAAGAATCCTTGGCGAAACCGGTGCCCACCCGATGGTGCTTCTGGCTTTGAGCACGGGATTGATGGCTATTGGCCGCCAATTCGCAGGTCCCGTCATCCATACTCTCAACCCAATCGGCGTTCTCCTACTCTCCGCGATCGCATCCGCTATCGGACTCTATCTCCTAAGCGTGGCAACTGGCGGGATGGTCTACCTGGCTATTATTATTTTCGCCGTGGGCGTATGCTACTTCTGGCCCACCATGATTGGTTTCATCGGCGAATATCAGCCTAAAACTGGAGCCCTGGGAATGTCGCTTATGGGAGGGGCCGGCATGTTCGCAGTAAGCATGTGGAACCCCGTCATTGGAGCGTGGATCGATTCCGCCCGCGAGAAGGCGATTGCCGCAGGGGTCCCGGCAGAGGAAGTAGAACTCGCTGCCGGACAGGCAACCTTGGGCAACATGACTCTCTTCCCCATCGTTCTCATCGTCGCTTTCGGAATCCTTTTCGCATTACGAAACAAGGTGCAACGTTCCGCCTAGCTTCCCATTTTGCCATCCCCACAAAGGCTCTTCACGAAAAACGCTCTTCGCTTCACGCGGGGAGCGTTTTTTTCATGCGTCTTTGGCCGCAGCGCCTCCCCTACCTCATTACCACCACAATAGCGGTCGCGAGTAGTGTAGCCCCGATTAGCCTGCGTCCCAGAACAGCTCTTCCGAGATTGCGTTCATCGTTTGAAAACCAGTGCCCAATCGCCCAAACCAAAATCACACTCCAGATTCCTCGGGCGCTGTAGATTACGTTCACCACCGCGGCTTTTCCGAAAACGCTGAAAACGTAAGACATCATGGCGGCTTGGAGAGCCAGCAAACTGGTTCCGGCCAGCAACCAAGTCCAAGTTCTTCCACTAATTCCCCGCACTGAGCCACTAAAAAACGGTATCAGCAAAAACGAGTACGCCATCACCACTGTGAAGGTGCCTGCGGTTATTTTGTGAAATCCTAAGGTAGATCCGTAAGCCTGCATAGCAGTGTCGCAAGCGGCGAAACTGAACGAAGTACCCAATCCGAAAGCGATTGTCATCAGAGCTCGCTTTCGTTCCACCTTCGAGCTGCCACTCATGAGCAAAACGGCCACTGCGCTCAATACCGCCCCTATCCAAACTTCTGCTCGCAGGTCTTCGCCAAGCCCGATGGAAACCATGAAGGCGACCATGATCGTCTTCATGCCAAGCAACGGGGTAAGCAAGCTTACGTCACCCTTGTGAATGCCCAAGCAGGTCAAAACTTGCCCGAAAAAGAACCCAGTCCCAATCACCAAAGGCATGAACAAGGTTTTGAAATCCTCGATCGGCTCACCAAAAAACCAAAAAGGAAAGGCGACCAGAAAGATGACAAAATTTGAGACGAACGTAGTCCGCCAAGGGCCGACGCCATTAGTAGTGGCCCGCTTGATACACAAAGTGGCAACGGTGTATATCAGGCCGGTGGCGATCGGTATCGAGTGGTAAGGCTCCATTGCTCGATCACGTTGCAAGTCCGAAGCTCACCGCGCGATAACAAAAAAAGGGACGCGCCAAATTTCGACGCGTCCCAAATTACAAAACTATAACCGCATTAGGCCGTCGCAGAAGCGATCGCTTGATCAAGATCTGCGATAATGTCCTCGACGCTTTCGATCCCAATGGAGAGGCGAATCAGCTCCGGAGTGATGCCACCGGATGCCTGCTGCTCCTCCGTGAGCTGGCTGTGCGTGGTTGTAGCGGGATGGATCGCCAGACTTTTGGCATCGCCGACGTTCGCCAAGTGGCTGAAGAGCTGCAGAGAATCGATGAACTTCGATCCAGCTTCTGCTCCTCCTTTGATGCCGAACACCACCATGGAACCGCCCTTTCCATTCATGTACTTTTGGGCTTTGGAGTAGTTCTCGTTGTCCTCAAGTCCTGGATACTTGACCCACTCGACCGCATCGGAAGCTTGCAGATGCTTCGCTACCGCGAGGGCATTTTCACAGTGACGCTCCATACGAAGGTGCAGCGTTTCCACGCCTTGCAGAATCATCCAAGCGTTATCGGGAGAAATGCAGGCTCCCAAGTTGCGCAAGGGCCCGGTGCGCATGCGCAAGATAAACGCTAATGAAGCGAGAGGCTCTGGCAAATCGTGGGCCCAACGCAGTCCATGGTAGGCGCTGTCCGGCTCGTCGTAGAGCGGGAAGTTTCCATTGGCCCAATTAAACTTGCCTGAGTCTACCACGATGCCTCCGATGCCGGCGCCATGGCCACCTAGCCACTTGGTCAAGGAATGCACCACGATGTCGGCTCCGTGCTCGATTGGACGGCATAGGTAAGGAGTCGAAAAGGTCGCATCGACGATAAGCGGCAGGCCACGAGCGTGCGCGACTTCCGACAAGGCAGCCAAGTCAGTCACATCGAGGCCCGGGTTTCCGATACTCTCGCAAAATACGCCACGAGTCTTGTCGTCGATGGCATCTGCCACTGCTTGCGGATCGCTGGCATCCACGAACTTCACCGTGATACCTAGATCTGGAAGGATGCTGTCAAACTGGGTGTAAGTGCCGCCGTAGAGGTTGTTGGCAGACACGATATTGTCACCCGCTTTGGCGATGTTGATGATGGTGTAGAAAATAGCGCTTGTGCCGGACGCGACGGCTAGAGCGGCAGCTCCACCCTCAAGAGCCGCGATTCGCTGCTCGAGCACGTCGTGAGTGGGGTTCATCAAGCGAGTGTAGATGTTACCCAGTTCCTTTAAGGCAAAGAGGTTGGCCGCGTGCTCAGTGTTGTTGAAAACGTAGGAAGTGGTGCGGTAGACCGGCACTCCTCTCGAATTGGTAGTCGGATCCGGCTGCTGTCCGGCATGAAGGCATTTCGTCTCTAGATTCATTTTGGAGAGATTGGGTTGGGTTAGCAAATAGGTCCAAAGATGGGAAAGGACCTAGAGGAAGGCGAACTGTGGCGAAGCTTTGGGTTGCCGACAATAAGGAATCCTCGCATTTGCAAGAGAGCCTCGGGAAAAGCTGAAAAAGCTAATTGTCTTCCAAATACGCTGCGGTTCCTTAGGTCCCAATCCAACCATGCTCTCTTCGATCAATAACCGCTGGAACGAGGAAGCCGGCTATCGCCAACTGCTTCAAATCGCATTCCCGCTCATCCTAAGCACCGGCTCGACTTCTATCTTGTTGTTCGTCGACCGCATGTTGCTGAGCTGGTATTCCAATGAAGCGATCGGAGCGGCCCTGCCAGCAGGGATCCTAAACTGGACTTTGCTCTGCCCCTTTTTCGGCACCGCCATGTACACTTCCACATTCGTGGCCCAGTACACGGGAGCGAAGCAACACGACAAAGTGGGAACCGCGGTTTGGCAGGGGCTCTACATTAGCCTGATCGGGGCGGTAGCCCTACCGCTGATTTCTCCCTTCACCGAGGAGATTTTCGCGGTGATCGATCACGCGCCCGCGGTGCAAAAGATGGAAGCGAGCTACCTGAAGATTCTGAACTTCGGAGCCGTCCTCTTTTTGTGCAATGCGGTCCTATCCTGCTTCTATTCAGGACGTGGACGGGCTTGGACCATCGTTTGGATAAATGTTCTGCTCACGATTTTGAATACAGCCTTCGACTACGCCCTGATATTCGGAAACTGGGGATTTCCAGAAATGGGCATCGAAGGGGCCGGTTATGCCACTTTGGCAAGTTCCACGATCGTAGTCGTGATCTACTTTCTACTTTTTCTGAGTCCGCAAAACGAAAAGGCTTACGCCACTCGTTCGTCCTGCAAACTGAACAAGGAGCTCTTCCTCCGCATGCTCCGCTTCGGTTTCCCATCCGGAATGCATTTCTTCTTGGATGTGATCGGCTTCACCATTTTCACGTTGCTGGTAGGTCGACTCGGCGTGGTGGACGCGGCTGCCAACAACATCGCCCAGCAAATCCATTTGCTAGGAGTGCTGCCGCTGGTCGGACTCGGCATCGCGACCACAATCGTCGTAGGCCAATATCAAGGTGGCGGAAGGAGCGACCTTGCGGAGAAGTCGACCTACTCGGCTATGCATATGGCGGTCTTCTACAACGCAGCCGTATCCATTACTTACCTGACAATCCCTTACCTTTTCATCGCCCCATTCTTTCTGGCCAGAGAAGTCCCCCCGCCGGCTGAATTGATCGATCTGATCAAGGACCTCTTAAAGTTCGTGGCCGTTTTCACGCTCTTCGAGGGCGTAGTTATCCTCTCCAGCGGCACGTTGAAGGGAGCGGGCGATACGACCTTTGTGATGCGGGTTTTGGCGATCACTTCCGTGGTTCTGGTGATAATCCCCACCGTGCTGGTGGTAGAGATTTTCCAACTTCCGCTGATCTGGGCGTGGGGAGTCTTAACTATCAACTTGGTGGCCCTCAGCATCATATTCTTCAGTCGCTTCCGCAGTGGCAAATGGAAGGACCGCCGCCTGATCGACTAGGTTCGGTTTCTACAAAAAACGCCGCCGCGAACAGGTCGCGAGCGGCGTTGGAAAGAGTCCTAAGTTTCGCTAGAACCGTTTGGTCAGACCAAAACTCAGAAGGTGTACCGACGCGTCAATTCGCCCGTAGAGCCGCTGTCCGGCGGAGTGGGTGCTGTTGTCGATCATAGGGTCGTCGACCAAGATGTTCACGTAGGCCAAGTGCAGATCCAAGGAGTCGGACATCGCGGTGCTCAAACCGAGCGAGATCCAGGTTCGATCTTCGTCTGGGATTCGAGGCGAGCGGTATTCGTTGTCCGGCACAGGAGACTCGTCGTAGGCGAGACCGAAACGACCGGTGAAGACGTCATTGAATTTGTAGGTAGCTCCCACGCTGTACTTGCTGACATCCTCCCAAAGTTCCGGGATTACGCTGTCCGAAGGAGTACCAGTTTCGAACTTGATTCGAAGCTCTTCGAATGAGCTCCAGCCCGTTTTGGTTACGTCTGCCATCAACGAGAGACGCTCGTTCACTTGGCCAAACACGGAAAGAGAGAGCGTATCGGGCAAGGTGATATCCACTGAGCCCCCCTGATCGGCAAAGGCCGCTCCGAGGATACTCTCGAGCGGACCGACCGTAAAATCGGCCGTTCCCTTGAGATTGAGGTCAACTTCCGAGCGGTAGTGCAAGCCGACTCGCCAGTCCTCGCTCAGCTCATAGATGGCCCCCAGATTGAATCCCCAACCGTCCCCGTCTCCTTCCAATTCGATAAATCCGTCGTAGGCAGAGCTTCCGAGATTGGCGCTGACATCGCTGGCCAAAGCCATTGTTTGCGCGTTCGCTGGAATGGCTCCGGCTTGGAACTGGTTGAGATAAACCAGTCCCATATCAATCGCGTTGCTCAGAGTCGCGTCAGACTGCACGTAGCTGAGCCCTCCTCCGATGGAAAGCTTGTCGGTAACGCGATACGCCAAAGACGGATTGAAAAGCACCGTCTTTAGCTCGGTCTTTTTAGCCACATAGCGCCCTACCCAACCTTCGTCGTAGTCCGTAGTCAGACCATAGGGAGCGGATATCCCCAATCCCCAGACCAAGTCATCATTCAACGGGGCGACGTAGTAGAGGTTCGGCACGATCGCTTCCTCGTCTGAAACGGAATCGCTACCCTGGGTCGGAGCGGTCAAGGTCGTGCTGCCTAGATTGGTGAACTCCGCATCTGGAAAAATGAGATGCATGCCAACATGGACTTGCGGCTTCTCAATCAAAGACATCCCCGCGGGGTTAAAGTAGACGGTGGAAGCATCCTCGGCCGAGGCAGCAGCCCCAGCGTAGGCATTTCCAAGGCCTGACACACTTTGCTCCTGGATAGCAAATCCAGATCCAAAAACACTAGCGGCGCCCAGGCCAAACCCAACGAGAGCGAGGCCGCAAGAGGACAAAATACGAAATTTCATAGATTAGATATACGGGGTTGAGGGTGTAACACCCCCATGCATTAGCGGGACTGGTATGACTGTAAACCTAATACAGCCAAGAAAATCACAGAATCCGGTTAAGTACCTATAAACGCCTAAGACACTTTCGCAACTCCTGCTTGGCAAAGCACAAAATCGCATTGAGCGAGCAAGCGCCCCGCCAAGACCTGACCGGCATCGTGGATACGCTTCTGCTCGATGACATAACGCTCTCGGCCCTCCGACGTTTCGATCAATATCGCCTCGTAGCCATAATCCGAGAGGTCGTAAGGGCTAGCTCGCATGTCGAGCTCGCGAGCATCCAAAGCAAGCAGGAAACAATCACGCATCAGGTCCGACCCGATCCAAGGGCTTCCCTTATAACTCCAGCGGTAGAGGTCCATGTTGAAATGGATGCAGCCAAATTGTTCGTAGCTGTCCCGATCCTCTTTCTGAGGTTGCAGTTCGTTAAGCGGACGGGCCTCGGGGGTGAAGAATCGGAAAGCGTCAAAATGCGAGCAGCGGATGCAGCCATTTTCCACGACTTTGGCGACTTCACCCTTGGAAAGCCGCAAGGGCGTGGTCTCGTGCCGGATTTCATCCGCCTTGTACACCATCGCCCATTCGTGCAACCCGAAGCAGTTGAATCGTGCCGGTCTCGCCCGAGCGGCCCGAATCAAGTTAGCCGTCCAAGCGATTCGCTTTAACTCTTTCTCTGAAATAGCAGTGAAATCGAGCCCCACGCCCATCTCTGTTTCCCGGTACCTCGGATCGGACAAAAATTGGCGAGCCGCCTCCCCTTGCAGAACTTGAGTAGGATCCGGTCGCCACCTTCGCATAACGGTGCGATTGAGCTGATAGTAGGCGAAGAGAAAATCGTGCACCGGATGTTTGGTGCGGCTGGAACGGCGATACCGATAGGCATCGATGTAAGGGCCGACCACATTCTCGTGCGTCTCCGCACGGGCCTGCCATGAGGCCTCGTCAATAGACTCGAAAACGCTGTCTTTTACAGCGGTTTGCTCGCAATCCACGACTCTATGTCCTCCTCGAAATAAACGTCTTCTAGAGCTTCCCTCGCCCACAATTCCGTTTTGCCCAGCCGATCAAGCACACGGGCAGCCATGACCTGCACCGCAGGAACTTCGCTCCATACGGACTGGCAGGCGCACCGCCAATGTCCGACATCCAGACGCTTCGGATTGGAGAGCTGTTCGCTACAGGTGCCACAAAGAAAGATGCACTTATCGAGATCCGGCTCCTCTTCTTCGGGCGGAACCTCGAAAACACGAAGTGGCGTCCCGGAAGCCTCGCAGAGCTCGCACTTGGCCCCAGACCTCCGAGTAAGGTCCTTTCCCAGAAGATTCAGTGCCGCCTGCCGGGCCTGATGCTTTTCCAATCCTTTCGCCATCGCCGTATTTTCGGGAAGCTTTGCCAGCCCCGACTCGATTTGGCAACCCTTTGCGCCCTTCGCCGAGAGGATCAACTCTCCCGCCGATCCGAGTCGAAGGCGTCGCCAAGCGACTCGACCAAGCGAATATTGTCCTCCCGAGCTTGCTGAAGATCCGAAGTCATATCGTTGATCGCCGATAACAAAGTCGCCATTTCGTCGTCGCGGCGTATCTCGATTTTCCTCGAAAAATCCCCCGCCGCAACTGCCTGCACCTGTTCGACCATCGCGTCGATTGGCTTCTTGAAGTGCCGCGACATCCAAGTCGCTATGAACCACGACACCACCAAGGTGGTCATTAGTCCGATCCAGCCGGCGATCCGAATTTGGTAGAGTTTTTGACGGACCTCGTTCACACGCATATCCACGCCCACCAAGTACTCGCCCTTCCCGTTTTTAAGTGGGGCGTAGCCGGAGAAAAAGGTCCCCCATTGGTCAGTCGTCAGACCGGAGTCGGCTGAAGTCTGCAAAAAGCCATCCTTCAATTCATCTGTCGCCGATTCGTAAACATCACCCGGCAAGGCCTGAGCATCCGATTCGTCAGAATCGACTACGAAAACGACTTCCCCGTCCTGAGTCTTCCGCATGACGTAGAGGAATGCGATGTCGCTGTTGCTCCGTTTCATCGCCCGCAAGGATTCCAGAGTTTCACTGTAGTCTAGTTTCTCGGTATCCTCCTTAAAGCGGATATCCCTAAGCTGATTGGCGTCCAGCTCCTGAGCAATCAAAGATGCCGTGCTGCCTAACCGGTGTTTGAGTTGCTCAAGGATACTGTCGCGAGCCATCAAGTAAACGAAGCATCCTACAGCGCTAGATACTAAGAGTGCGGCCAGAAAATGGGATACGAACAGCTTTCGGTGTAAGGGAAAGGAATGTTTCATGAAGCAAAGAGCGGGGATTAGAGGAGAAAAAGGGGAAGCGATACTGGGAATCTAAAGAAAAACACCCTACTCGCTGCCACTCCAAGCCAAGATTACCCAGAGAAAACTCTCTATATTCAAGCGGAGTTCGTAGAGTGTTCCCTCTAAAATGCATTATTTCTGTTGCGGGGATTAGCTTGGAAGGCACAAATTTGAAGCCATACTACTTGGAGTACCACCAGTAACTGAGCGGATTCACTCACTCTCCAAACGTTGGAGAACCCACGACTCGCTCGACAGCCCACGCCAAAAGATGGATCAGATCAATACCAACGCTTCCTTCAATACAGCACGACTCTACCAAAACCATCAGCTGCAGCAAAAGCCCGACTCTACCTCCCCTGTCCAATCGTCACCCCAAAATCGGGAGCAGCAAGTCGAGAGCAAGGACTTCTCCAGCATGTTCGACGACAACGCTCTGTTGAAATTGCAGGGCAACCTTGAGGCAATCGCCCAGATGGCTGAGCAATCCCTCAAAAAGATCGATGGCTAGACCATCCGCCTGGCACCCTTTTTAAATTGGCGGGCAGGCAAAATCATTGCGCATCTGCGATCGAGGGCTAGACCCTTCTCTCATGGCTGATCTAGGCGAATTGAGAGAAGAATATGGTCACGACTCACTGACCGAAGAATCCGTAGATCCTAATCCGATCGAACAATTTCGGGTTTGGTTCCAGGAGGCCATGGATCGAAAGGTCACTGAGCCCAACGCCATGTCATTGTCCACCGTGGACGAGTCCGGCCAACCATGGCAGCGAATCGTACTGCTGAAAGCTTACGACAACAAAGGCTTCGTCTTCTACACCAACTACGATAGCCGCAAAGGCAAACAACTCGCCAACAATCCCAAAACTTGCGTCCTCTTTCCTTGGATACTATTAGAGCGCCAAGTCATTGTTACGGGCACCGTGGAGCGAGTTTCCACCGCTGAGTCGCTCAAGTACTTTAGCAGCCGCCCCTTTGGAAGCCGCCTAGGAGCATGGGTTTCAAATCAAAGCAAAGTGGTTTCCTCCCGCTCCATATTGCTGGCGAAATTCGAGGAGATGAAAGCCAAATTCAAAGACGGCGAAGTCCCCTTGCCCTCCTTTTGGGGAGGCTATCGCATCGTACCAGAGACAATCGAATTTTGGATGGGTGGAAAGTCCCGAATCCATGACCGTATCTACTACTCAAAACAGCAGGACGGAGCATGGAAGATCGAACGCCTTTCTCCCTAGGCCAAAGGCCTTAAACCTGGATTGCCGGTGACCAGCAAGTTGTGCGGCCGCCAATGTTTTCTCGCAAAAGCGGCTCTCCCGATACAGGGCAAATGCCGCCGTCCTTCCAGCGATGCTTGAAGAGCCAGGATACAGGCGGGTCGCTGTAATCTTTGCCAATGATCCGCAAAGCCTCCGAACTAACCCAACGGATTGAATCAAAAAGCTCTGAGCGCTCCGAATCGTCGAGGGATCCGAATTTTCGATCCGGCCGGATACGAGCCCGCCATAGAATCTCATCGGCCATCCAATTCCCTATACCGGGAAAGAGATCCTGCTGAAGTAACAGAGCTTTCAATACACTCCCTTTCCTTCGAGCTAGCATCGAATCAAACCAAGCCCGATCGAAACCGTCTGTCTGGGGCTCCGGTGGCAAACGCTCCCACCACGAAGGTAACTTGCCCTCCTCACTTAGGTGCAGCTCCACCCGCCCGAACTGCCTAGGATCCCGAAAAACGAGAATCGATTCTTCGCTCTGGAGCGCAAAATGATCGTGCTTAGCTTCGGGATAACCTCCCGGGCAACGGTGTAACGAGCCGGTCATGCCGAGATGGACCTCCAAGTTCACTCCGCCTGAAAAAGAGAAAAGCATCCGCTTTCCGTGCGTGTATCCAGCGTTTAAGGTCAGACCCGAAATTACGGTCGGCAGTTCGACTGCGTCTAGTTTTCGGCAGCAACGGGTTCTCGCATGCAACCAAGCAAGCCCGAAGGACTCGCCGATCGCAGCTTTCCAATGCGAGCTGTGAAAAAATACCTCAGCGAGCTCAGGCACAAGTGGAACGGCCTTTGATTAACGAATTTGCCAGCGATAGTGGTAGGAGCTGAGCAACTCTGCTCCATCGTCACGAACCGCAACCACATCCTCTATTCTGCAACCGCCCAAGCCCGGATAATACAAGCCCGGCTCAACCGTAACGACTGCATTGCGTTTCAGCTTATTGGATACGATTGAAACTCGCGGAGCTTCATGAACCTCAAGTCCGAGCCCGTGACCAGTTCCATGGAAAAAGCCTTCCGCCCCATTCTCGCCACGAGTCGTCTCATAACCGAGTTCCGTAAAAGTATCCACTACACCACCATGGATCGCCTTTCCGTTCACACCGGTCTTGATCGCCTTGATCGCGTCTTGTTGAGCTTTGAAAACCGCATCGACCAGGGCTTTCTGAGCGTCCGATGCCTTCCCTTTCAAAAAGGTGCGGGTCATATCGCCATGGTATCCAGTTTTCGATACGCGTGGAAAGACATCTACGATGATCAGCTCATTGGCGCGAAGCGGACCGTATCCTTCACAGTGCGGATCACAAGCTTGATCCCCTCCCGCCGCGATCGTGCCGGAGGAAACGGATCCCGCTTCCAAACAAGCCACTTCGATGAGACTGCGCAGTTTTTCTGAGGTCAGGACCTTTCCGTCCAAATAGAGTTTTCCCTTTTTAACGACGCTTTGGCGGATGGCCTTTTCAGCAGCTCGAATACCTGCCGAGCTACAACGATTTCCTTCGCGAATGAAGCCCAGCTCTTCTTCCGTTTTGACTTCGCGAGCGGGAAAGATGCTACCATCGCAAACGTCAACCTTCAGCCCCAATTCGAGCATCTTAAAGGCAAGCGAACTCGGAAAATCCGCAGGTACCTTGAAGGTCTCTATCTCAAACTCGTCAGCAATGGTTGCCACAAGCTCTGGGTAGCCAACTTTGGCCTTTTCGAATTTCTCCCGAGCCATCTCGAGCCAAACCTCGAGAGATAGCACCTCATCAAAGCTGGATTCTTTCAAACCTCGGGCAAACTCAAGCTGGTTGAGCAAGGCGTACCACTTGCGGCCCTTCTTAAAGGAGATGAATGCGTCGGGTACTGAGAATCCACCCACGTAGAGATGATCCGCGCTCTTTTGGGTATCGGCGAAAATAAGGGGAGAAGCAGACGTCTTGGTCACTCGCTTAGAGGCGCTTTTTTTCTTTGGCATAACGAGCATGCAAGCTCGCCGCGCCGTTTCTGTAAAGATCCGAACGAAGCGAGCTCCGCCCTATCATTGATCCGCCACGTAGGCTTCCAACATCTCCCGCGAAATCCGGTGTTTTCCCGCGCAGCGGGGACAATTAACCTCGATCAATTCTTCGCCCAAAAATAGACCTTCCGGATCTGCCAGAAATGTCGGAGCCAAAGCGCCTAGGATGCGGTTTTGATTACAACCACAGTGCCAGCGTACGAAGCGTGTCTCCAAATCCACTACCTCTTCGGTAGCTTCGATACCGCGAACGTCCTCAGTGGTAAGCGTATCGAACCAGTCTTCATCGTAGTCCGGGTGCGCAGCGACGATGGCAAATACATCCGGCTCCAGTCGAAAGAACTTGGCAGGCCTTTGCTCGCTGCGGCGATAGAACTCTTCGACTGCGTGAATCATGCTGCCGCCTTGAAAGCCGACCACCGAACGGTGTGGCTCGCGATTTAGACGAACCAAATCCTGATAAAAGCTGTTCTCCTTAGCCTCCTTGACCCCCTCGTCATAGATGCGCCCAACTACATCGCCTGTACCCGTATCGCCCGCCAAAAACACGTTTACCAAAGGCTCTTGGAAATTGACGGTCCACGCTAGAATGTCATTCCGCGGACGCGAGATGCAGTGCAGGCTGAACAATGCCAAAGCCTCTTTCAGGCGATCGTCAAGATCAGCAGCTAGCTTCAGATCGTTGTCCTTGAGGTGGAGGTAATAATCTACGAAAAGCGGGCCAAAATCTGCCTTAGCGTAAAGCATGTTCCGGCCTCTCACGAAGCGTGACTTGATGGATAGAACGTCGTTCTCCTGCTGCGAGTCGTTGTCAGACATGAAATGGTTTTGACGAAACACTCGCCTCGTCGTCAAGCCCGAGGCGCGGAAGCCAAGGAAGCCTTCACTGCGAGAGAGCGGACTCGTTTAGCTGCTGGCGGAGTCTGCTGGCATTCTCGGCAAACGCGATCGCCTGCGGATGATTGGGAGCGATCAGCAGCAACTCGTCATAAGCGGACAAGGCTCGCTCGGTCTCACCTATTTCCTCTCCCAGAACTGCCAAGCGTTCCAGAACCTCGATCTTGATGGACTGCACCGGAACTCCCAAATCATACGCTTTCTTGAGATGTTTAAACGCTGATTCCGAATCCAGTTCGAAAGCCACATAAGCTTCACCCATTATCCGGTGGGCATTCTGCTTGAGCTTCGAGATGCTAATTTTATTGAGCATCGGTTCCAAATCCTGGATACGCGTCAAAACTTCATCGCCACTTCCGTCGTCGTCGTAGATGTGCAAGGTCGCATATTTCACGAAAGCCATCTGCCCAAAGAAGCGTTCCGGCCATTTTTCATAAAGGTCCCAGTACAACATCTTTGCTTTGGCGATATCCTTCTCGTAAGGGTTCGACTGAACGACACGAGCCAAGTAGTAGGCGGAGGCCAGTCCGATCGCATCACTGGAGTTGTCGGAAATCAAATTCTCGAAGATGCGCTCTGCCACTTTGTAAGGCTCTTCTTCCTCGACCTTCAGCTTACCATAAACCGTGTCCAAAGCTTCCGTATACAGAGCGAGCCGATTGTTGTTTTTGCCCAGCGAGCGGAGCCGGTTAAATTCCGTCGACTGTCCATGATAAATCAGCATGGCCTCTTGTTCCCAGATAGGACGTTCTTCATCCTGCGCCTTGAGCTGGAATGTAGCGAGCAAGAGCAAAGCTGGAAGAATTCGCAGGAGTGCGGGATAAGTCTTCATAAGCGGAAGTGAGGTCGGGGGACTTGGGCTTGTGTGTAACCGGTAATCGAAAAACACGAGCACGCAACCTGAGAATCTCAAGCCTTGGCAAGAAACCACTACGCGACAATGGGGAAAGCAGATTCCTCCTTTGCTTGCGCCAGTCCGATTTTGGTGGGACCCTGTCGATCCACCTGCCCCTTAAACGCCTTGATAGCGATGTTGCCAAAACGCCGACTCATCCAAGCTGCCACTCTTTGCCTGATTCTTACCTTCCTTTCAGGCTGCGTCTATCTACGGCTTCTTCGCTTCAAGAACCAGCTTGCTGACTTCGACCAAAATGTAGTGGTAGAGGACTCTCACGGGCTATCCCTTCAATTTCCAAAACCTGTGGTGCGAGACGAGGATTTCATTTTCATTACCGAATCAGCCCCTACTCGAGTCGAACAAATCGCCCACGGTCCCAAGGTCGAGGATTGGCATTGGAGATTTGAGAAGAAACGAGCCGAGGACGCGGGCAGCCCGTTCAGCATCGTTTTCATGACCCGCTTTGAGGACGGCCTCCTCACTCGGATCGATTTTGATCAGAAGCTCCTGGAAGCGATCCCAGAAGATTTCATCGTCGAACTCTTCCGCAGCCTCGGAAAGGCGAAAATCAACAAGCTCCGAAAAAGCGCCACTGCAGCGATGAGCCGAGAATCCTTGGACGGAATCGAGCTGCCTAGCATGTTCGACATTTCCGAGGTGATGGGACAACCCACCCTTAAAAGCCGAAAGGACAAGAGACGCCTTTGGCAGTACGTATTCAATTTCTACAACCCAAAGAACAAAGACCTCTCGGGACAATTCGCGATCGTCTTCACGAGCGATTCCGAGAGTCTCGATCAGGAGATCGAGGGCTTTGAATTAACAGGGAAAGCTCGCTAGAGAACTCTCCCCATGAACGCGGGAAGCTAGCGCGACATTTCCTCTTTGAGGTTTTTCGCCGTGAGCAAAAAGTAGACTTCTTCCGCAATGTTTTGGGCGTGGTCAGCGATTCGCTCCATCGCCTTTGATATGAAAACTAACTCCGTGCAATAGAGCACTAAGTCCGGATCAGATTTCATCTTCTCCACGAAATAGGTGAAATTTTCACGGTGCAAGGAGTCGACTTCCTTGTCCCTCTCGAAGATCGGGCCAGCTTTGGTTTCATCTTCGTCGATAAAGCAATGCAGCGCCTCTTTGAGCATGCCCACCGCCAAATCGCACATCCGCGGGAGCTGGCCTAATTGGCCAAAGGAACGACCGCTCTGAAGAATCTTAGCGGTGCGTTTGGCAATACTAGTCGCCTCATCGCCTACTCGCTCCAGGTCGTTGCTGGCCTTAACGGTTACGAATAGAAGGCGAAGGTCTCTGGCCACTGGGGCACGCAAACCGATGTAACGAGCTACCTCGTCGTCGATCTGCTTCTCTATATCGTCGATGCGGTCATCCGCTCGCTTGACCTCTTGAGCGAGGGCGATGTCCGACTCCAAAATCGCCTGCATGGCAAGGTTCACATTGTCGATGGCCTTTTCGCCCATCAGCATGAGGTGCGATCTCACGTCTTCGAGCTCTTCGTGGAAGTAACGTTTCATATCAGGGGGATAACGAGAGAGATTCCCTCATGGCGGGGAACTCCATCTGTCAAAATCAGTTGTTGGATCAGTTTTTCGGAAAGGCTACTAGCAGGGATCGCGCTACGCGATCAACCAAATCGACCTGATATGTAAGCTTCCGTCTGCTCGTTCTTCGGACTCATGAAAATCGTGTCGGTCTTCGCCATTTCAATGAGCTTACCCAAATAGAAAAAGGCAGTTTTGTCGGAAACGCGAGCCGCCTGCTGCATATTATGCGTTACAATTACGATCGTGTACTGGTCTTTAAGCGAGTGGATGAGCTCTTCGACTTTCGCGGTCGCGACCGGGTCAAGCGCCGAGCAAGGCTCGTCCATCAACAGGATATCTGGCTCAACCGCTAGGGCGCGGGCGATACAGAGACGCTGTTGCTGACCGCCAGAGAGGCTCAAGCCACTGGTGTCGAGTCTATCCTTTACTTCGTTCCACAAGGCGGCCCCCTTCAGGCAACGTTCAACCGTCTCGTCCAAAACGGACTTCTTGTTGATACCCTGAATGCGAAGGCCGTAAACGACGTTTTCGTAAATTGATTTCGGGAACGGATTCGACTTTTGGAAAACCATGCCCACCCGTTTGCGGAGTTCGATCGTGTCGACGCGCGGGTCGTAGATATCCGCCCCGTTGACCTCGATCTTGCCTCGGCCAATGCGAGCGACTTCCACGAGGTCGTTCATCCGATTGATGCATCTCAGCAGCGTGCTCTTACCGCAACCAGAGGGTCCGATAAAGGCAGTCACCTCATTTTCGAACATCTCCATGTTGATGTCGAAGAGAGCTTGTTTCTCTCCATAGAAAAAATCGAAATCGGACACGCTGATAAGCGGACGCGGCGTAGCTGGCGAATCGGAGGACATGGACGTACTGATCTTAGGAGAAGTGGTGACGGAAGGGTTATCTTTTAAAAGTGTCATTACCAGCGATATTTTTTCCGCATGCGGATTCTAAGCAGAATAGAAGCAAGAGCGATTCCGGCGACTATGAACAAAAAGACGAAAGCAGTACCGTACTGCATCCTCTCGGTGTATTCGTTTTGAGGAATTTTGGCGCTGACCACGTAGATGTGATAAGGCAAAGCCATCACCCCCTGGAAGAAGAAGTCTGACCACTTTTCCAATCCTTCCCAAGGAAGCTGGTCACGCATAGCATAGGCGGCCGTAAACATGATCGGAGCCGTTTCTCCCGCCACACGGGCGACACCGATGATAGAAGAGGTTAAGATACCTGGCATCGCGTAAGGCAGCACGTTGGTACGGATGGCCGTCCACTTGCTGGCCCCCAAGGCGAGCGACGCTTCCCGCAAGCCTTGAGGGATCGCCCTGAGAGATTCCTCACTCGCCGAGATGACGATGGGCAAGACCATGAATGCGAGTGTAAAACACCCTGCCAAAAGCGATACATTCCATCCCGCGAATCCGAAATAAACTGGAAGTGGCCAAAACTGGAACGCAGCTCCCTCGAAATCGCTGAATGAAAAGACAGGGCCTGCCAAAACGAAGAATCCTAGGCCAAAAATACCAAACACCACGGAGGGCACACCTGCCAGATTCAGGATCGAGAGGCGGATGATATTGAGCGTTTTACCCGGTTTGGAATACTCGCTCAGGAAAATGGCGCTGAGCACTCCCAGCGTCAGGGCGATCGACATAGAACCGAGCACCAGCAATACCGTTCCCACGATACAAGGCCAAATGCCGCCACCTGAATAAGCGTAAGTCGTGGAAGAGATATCGACCCCCTGCTCGGCTTCGAAGGCGCGGAAATTCGAATCGCTCAGTTCGTATTTCTGGCCGTCGTACTCGAATACGTGCAAAGTCTGCGGAGCTTCGGTGAGGAACTCGGTATTCACGAAGGGAAACTCGCTTTGGAACACCGTCTGACTTCCCTTGAAAATGATGGTCAGGAATATGACTGACGCGCAAAGCAGAATGAAATACGTGCTCAAGCGGAAAAACCACAGCACCACCGATTCGGTAGTCTTTGCTTTGGAAGGTTTCTCGTGAAAATCCAAGCCTACGCTCGGACGTTCTTTGGTTTTGATCATTTGAGTAGTCATGGTCGTAGATCAACCTCTCGAAATCTGGTACTTGAGCACGATCTTCTGAGCCAAGTAGTTAATGAGCAATGACAGCAGGAACAGAACCATACCTACCATAAACAGGGCTCGGTAGTGGATGCTGCCATTCACCACTTCGCCCAGTTCCTGAGCAATGATTCCCGTCATGGTGTGGACGGGTTCAAAAAACGTACCGATCCCGTTGGCGAAGTTTGGTATCTCGATACGGTTACCCGCGCAAAGCAACACAACCATGGTCTCCCCGATCACACGCCCAAACCCGAGAAGGATGGCGGAGATGATTCCTGAAAGCGAAGTGGGAACGATGATACGGAGAGTGGTTTGCAAACGAGTCGCCCCCATCGCGAGCGAGGCCTCCTTGAAGGATTTTGGCACGTTGTTGATGGCATCTTCCGCGAGCGTGAAGATCGTTGGTATCGCCATCAAAGCTAAGAGACAACCAGCCGTAAAAGCGGTCAAACGTTCGCTAATCGGAAAGAAGTCGAACCCAGATAGTATCGACCAACCGGATACTGAACGAACAAACTGTCCAAAAACCGCGATACCGAAAAACCCGATTACCACGGATGGAATAGCCGAGATGAATTCAATATATGGCTTGATGAAATTTTGCTCCGCGGGTTTCGCAAACTGGTTGATATAAATCGCGGCTCCGACTCCCAATGGGATGGCGATAAGCATGGCGATCGAAGCAACAAGGAGCGATCCTGTGAAAAGAGGCAAAATCCCGTACCAATCCTGAAAGGAGCTATTCGTCACCCATTCCTTTCCGAAAATGAAGGAGGTCACAGCGGCAGACATGCCCACTGTTTTGTCCGCATCCCACTCCGCCAATCGTGTTTCAAATTCATCGAGCTGAGCGATGAACATTTCACAAAGCTCGGCGAAACGCTCCATTTTCGCATCCAAGGACTCGATACCGATTTCAGGCAAGTTGGAGATCAGATTCGTGATCCCCGATTCCATGGTATCGTTCAGAGCCAAAAAGTCAGGCTCCCCTTCTTTCAGCATGTTGACGAACATGCTCAGGTCCACATCCAGCACTTCGACCTCCGCCGCCTCCTCATCTCGACCAAGGTCAAGCAGGTTTTGACGGTGCTCACGGAGGTTTTCTGACTCCTCATACATGTCGCGGGCCCCGATTGCGACCTCACTCATTTCGAGGGCGTATTCGCTAATCGGATATCCAAGGTCCTCGAAATCGTAGACAAAATCTTCGTAACTAGAGAGAACCTTTTTGGACTCCTGAAAACTCAATCCTTGGTCGCGGAGAATTTGCGTGTGTTCGCTGCGTATCGAGTTGAGGTAGCGATTTAGCTGCATAAACGCATCGCTCTCCTCCTTCATAATCTCGACGTATTCGAGCCCCGAAGATCGGTAGAGGGCGATATCCTGGCGGTATTGGCCAAAAAAGCCGATCCCTTCCTTGAAGAGGAAAAAAGTGATAAGAGCTAAGACAATGATGGAAACGAGAGCGTTTCCTCCAAACAGGCCTTTGAGCGCCTGATCCTTGTCCAAGCCGAGAATTCGCCTGCTGCGCGAATGCAGGTCGTAGCGATTGGTCTCTTCTTTGTTGTCCATGCGGGATCTAAAATTTTAGAGCCTGGAAATGGCTCTACGATTTTAAGGATCTAAATTATTGTCCCTCTGTAACGCGAACAGTTGGCGTCATCACGAGCAAAAAAACGGCGTCCTCAGAATAATTGAGGACGCCGCTAAAAATTCGGCTTTCCTCTGAGATTAGAGAACAGAGATGAAGTGCACGTCCTTGACGATCTGCTGACCTTCTGGGCTGAGGCAGAAATCGACGAATTCCTTTACGATAGGACGCATTTCCTTGTTGCCGTCGTGGTAGTAGTAGAGCGGACGAGCAAATGGGTAGTCTGGACGCTCTGGAGTGACGCCGTCTACTGGCAGAGTCTTGATGCCTGGCGTACCGAGGTAAGCGAGGCCAACGTAGCCAATACCATTTGGATTCTCAGCGACTTCCGAGGCGATTTGCTCGTTGCCAGCCATCTTCTGAGAGGCAGGAGCGTAGTCGCGCTTACGAAGAGCCATTTTCTGGAAAACGGCATAAGTACCGGAAGAAGTGTTACGAGTGTAGATGGAGATGTCACCGGAAACGCCATTGATGGAGCTCCAGTCCGCTACGTCGCCAGTGAAGATCTTTTCCACTTCGCGAGCAGAGATTTCATCCATCGGGTTGGATTCGTTGGCGATGACCGCAATGCCGTCGAGAGCGATGGTGATAGACTCCATCTTAACGCCCTTGAGCAAAGCCTTGGACTCTTCTGTCTTTTTCGCTTCGCGAGAGGACATTCCGATATCAGCGGTACCGTCGATGACTGCAGCGACACCTGTGGAAGAACCCTCCGCGGCGATTTCGAAGATAACTTCAACGCCTTCCTTAGACTTGATAGCCTTAAACTCTTCGGCGAGTTGAGGAACCATCTTGGCTCCGAGGGTATCCGACCCCTTGATTACGATCTTCTCAGCCGCGGAAGCGAGACTGACAAAACCGAGAGCAAGAGCTACGAGGGCGCTTTTCTTAGCGATACGTGATACGTTAATTGATTTCATAATTCCTTAGGTTCGTTCGGTAAATAAATTGTATTACCAGATAGGTGATTGTTTTGCGCGGTTCCCTTTAGCCAAGAGCTTAAGTGTCACTTTTCTGTTACGGGAACGTCTTTAAAAGCGTGGCCGGCCAACGGCTTGGGCCACGCGAATTTGGTAGACTCCAGCTTTTAGAACTTAACGGCTGCGTCTACTTGCAGCAGCTTCACGTCGTCCTTCGCCACGACTGGAGCGGTGTACTCCTCATCGATCAGGTCGCTATCCATGTAAGTGAGCCCTGCGGTGAAGAAATCCGTAACCGCGTACTTGTAGCTCAGAACAAACCCCTTGTGGTTGAGGCTGTTCTTCGCGAAGTCAGAATCGGAGAGGTTTGGCGTGTAAGAAGCTCCTTCGAGGTAACGATACTCGATGCCAGCCTGCCAGGTTCCAGTCTTCTTGGCGCTGCCGTACTGGTAGCCAATATTGAAGAACATATCCTGATCGCCGGTATCGATCTCGTTGTAGTAAGGGAAACCGAAGTGGTCTACGGCATCGCCACCCGAGAAGTTCTTACCAAGGGTGCCGAATACCTTTTGGCCGATCCCATTTTCACCTTTGAACTTATATTCTACTGGTACCATCAGCACGTCGAAGTTGCTGAAGTAGGATATCGCGTTTTCGCCACCAAATGAAGCGCTCTCAGAAGCAACCACCTGACCACTTGTCGTGGTGAGGAAAATCGGTGCAACCGTCAGACCGCTGTCGTTGCTCCAAACCGCCTGCGCCGCAAACATGAAGTCGTCTTCCCCACCCTTGTCTTCGCGTTCTTCGCTGATGACGTACTGACCGAGATTGTAAGTGATGCCGCCTGCGGAGAAAGATTCGGAAACGCCCTCGGGGTTGATATCACTATCCCAAAAAGCGGAGCTTATCTTAAACGGGTGCTTGTGCTTGCCAAGCTGGACCGTGACATCGTCGCCTGCGTACTTCATGTAGACGAGGCCTAGACGAACTTCGTCACCAGTCTTATCGAAGAATCCGCCAAAGTTGGCGTTGGTAGAGTCGTTTGCGCTAGAAGTTTCGAGACGGAGCCCCATGGAGTAAGGACTTTCCTTGAACGCGTAATCCGCACCGAAGCGAGCACGGTAACGCCAGCGTTGGCGAGTGCTGGCATCGTCCACATCCTCGGCTTGGAAGCGGAAACGGGCATCGCCGTAAAGCTTAAGACCATCGAGAGCCTTAGGCATCGGCACTGCATTAGCGGCAGGAGCTGATGGAGCAACTGGAGCAGAAGTCGACGCAGCGGCTACCGCTGATTCGACCACGAGCTCTCGCTCAGCCGCGGCAACTTCCGCGACTTCCTGACGGATGGAGGCAGCCTCCTCCTCAGTGAGGATGCCTTTCATTACCAAAACATCCACGAGGATGTCGGCAGTATCGCGCTCTGCGTGAAGCTCGAGCGAGAGTGGAGCGCCCAATAGCGCGCCGGTCAAAACAGCTGATTTAGCAAATTTCGAAATGTTCATTTTGTGATTTGATTACGGGTCTCGGGAGGGGGATGCCCGCCGCGATAGTTGGGCAGAAGACTCCGTTTTTTCCGAAAAGCGAGGGAGATGTAGGCGCTATTCCTAATTATCACCTCGGCGTAACATAGCCGTAACTTGTTCGTAACATTTCATGCCCCATTCACGCTAGCGTTACCTGTTTGTAACTTACGCGTGACACAAATGAGGCAAAATCTCGACCCGTAACGCCCGCTAGTCCTTCAAACGCCGGGTCAATTCCGCCAGCTCTGCAAGCAGTTCATCGTCCGCTAGTTCCAAATCGACCAACCGTTCCAGAGCATCGATAGAGCTTTGAAATTCGCCGGAATCCCGGGCATTTCGGGCAAAGGCAAGCAGGCGTTCGCGATCGTAACAATAGCCGATGAGAAACGCTAACCTCGGGTCAAAGGGGACCTGCACCAAGTCACGGGATTCCGCTTCCAAGCGTGCTTCCCGAGCCTTTTCAAATTCACCAAGCTCTGAGTAGACATCCGGCAATAAATCGTAGGCGAGAGCGGGAGTCGGCTCCGTCAATACAGCCTTCTCCAGCCAATCGCGGGCAGCGGGTAAATCCATTCGCCGAACCTCAATCTCCCCCAAAGCCGCCAAAGCCCAAGGATCCTCCGGTTCTCCTTCTAGGCGGTAATGGAAGGAAATTTCGGCCTCATCGAGCAAACCGCCTTCGAGGTAGGCATCTCCCAAATACAGATAGGCCATCGAGTTGCTGGAATCGAGCTGGATGGAGCGAGAAAAATGCTCGGCCACTTCGGCTTGGTCCGTGCGGTCCAATTTGAGAATCCCTAGCAGATAAGGCCAAAGCGGATTATCAGTCTCGTACGATTCAAGGCCTAGATAGCAAGACTCAGCCTGCCCCGAAAATCCGTTGGCATGAAAGAGAAAGGCGAGTTCCTGAAGCGAATCCAATTGCTCCGCCCCTATTTGTAGCCCCGCGTGGGCGTAGCTGAAACGCTCTATCAACTTCGGATGAGCGCCGGCCAAATCCGGGAGATCCGGCAAAGCTTCCACAATCAAACGATCAAACGGTCGCGGAGCCTCTCGCTCGAACTTCTTAACCATCAGCGACAGACTTCCCATAATGACGAGGGAAATCAGAAGTGGGGCGACCTGTTTGAAAAAACGTTTATACACGATCTGTAAATACGCTCCCTACGCTTCTCAGGATGCGCTTCCCACGCAAGCTCCTTGACACGCGAGCCGATGAAAGTACGGTGACCGACGTGAATAACATTAAGACCACCGCAATTATGATGACCAAAGCGAACACGCCTTGGGCCGGTGGCTTGCGTCAACCTAGATAAGACTGACAGCAATACACTTTCTTGAAAAGCCCGAGGCCGAAACGCCTCGGGCTTTTTGCTTTTCAAAAATCAATCAGCAACGACCACTCACATGCAAACAAGCCAAACACTCGAGCCCAGCCGATCTCGCTCGTTCCCATTCGCAACGGAACGCGCCCCCAGCGTATTTGGGCAACTTACCGATCTCGCGGATCGAGTCGTAGACTACGCCCGAGCTGCGAAAGTCCAACGCTTCCGCTACTGCCGCCGCCCAGCCGCCGCTATCGTTCCTGACTACAATTTGTTGGAAGCGATCGAAAACTTGCGGGCCGAAGTCCACCACGCGGAACGCCAACCGATTTGCCAGACGCTCGCTGTGGAGCTACTGACCAAACTATCCCACCTCGGTGGACAGCCTCCTTGCGAGAACAACGAGCAACAGGAAACGGCGATCCAGATCATAACCATCGCGCTCCTGGCCCTCCGCTAATCTAGTGAGATTTTAGATCCTTGGGCGAATGGCCCTTCAGGATTCTTCGGTTTCCTTGGGCTCATCTCCGCCCGCTTCCGAATCCTCTCCTCCATCGATCAAGAACGAGAGCTTCTCTTCGTTCTCGATGAAGAATCGAGGATCGAGGTCTACTGCCGGCACAAGAAATTCCCGCTTGCTGGGACGATGTACATAACGAGTGTACTTGCGAGTGCGGGCCTTGACGCGCAACACGCGGCGACGTTCCAACATCAAGCCGAGGAATAGCTTCAGCTCCGCATTCTCCTCGGAGAGGGTTCCCTCTTCTTCCCCCTCGAAAAAGCTGATGAACAAATTGTCCGCGGTAAGCTTCAACGCTTCCGCTTCCTCTTTGCCGTCGCTGGGCTTAGGCTTGAACAACTGAGTCCAACGGCAAAGCACATCGCCAGGCATTTCCACTTTGTTCGCTTCCGAGACAAGGGTATCCACGCGAACGAGCTCGCCTTCTCCGTTTTTGACCAAAGCGCAGGCAACGCCATCGTCTTTCGCGAAGTCCTTTCCCGAGTGGTACGATTTAGAAGCGATCGGTGAAATATGCCATTCCATGGCACTCACTATTTGAGGAGCTGCCTCACTGGCTAGAAAAATTTGGGGCTTCGGATTGATTATACGCGGAGAATCCTCTTTAAGGTCAGTTTCCTACGGGACCAGGCGGTCCCGAAATTCAACCAAGACACCCTGGCATGCAACTAAACCGCAAGGTTCGCCCTGAAATCCTCGACTCTGTAGCGCTCCTCGTAATCGACGCTCAAGACAGCTTCATTGACACCATCAGCGACAAGGAAGGATTCCTAAAACGCACCGCTTTCGCCATCGAAGCTGCCCGCTGCCTGAAGCTGAATACCATTTTCACCGAGCAGGCCCCCGAAAAGTTGGGTCGTACCAACAGCGACCTTTACAAGCTGGCCTACAAGCCACGCGTATTCTCCAAGCAAACGTTCTCTGCTCTCGGAGCCCAAGGCATCGAGCGCTACCTGCGCGAAAAAGAAATCTACAATCTTTTGGTAGTGGGTCTCGAAATCCCCATCTGCGTGTACCAGACTGGACTACAGGCCACCGATGAAGACATCGACATCACCTTGCTAAGCGACTGCCTCGGATCTCGCCGCGTAGAAGACGAAGCCCCTACCCTATCCGCATTGACCCGAATGGGCTGCCAGCTCCTCCCTTCGGAAACCGTCTTCTACTCTCTTCTTTCCGATACGCAAAATCCCTACTTCCGCCCCTTCACTCAAATAGTGAAGGCATTTTCAGCGGACGAGTTCTCTCTCGAAAAGTACTTGGAAACCCGCCCGCCCGAAGTGGACGAAACGCCGGAACGCCCTAAAAAGCAAAATAGCGATCGGTCGCAACGGGATGGGAATAAAGAGGGTCAAGCAGACAACCGTTCCCCCAAGCCCCACGAAAACCAGCACGGAAACAATCAAGGCGAAGACCAGGAAGAGCGACGCGGACGGAAGCGCAGTCGCCGCCGCCGCGGTCGTGACAGAGATCGTAAAGATCAGAATGGCGAGCGTAAGCAAGACCAGTCCAGTGAATCGCCTAGAGGTGAAGGACAATCTCCCTCTCCAGAAAAACGAGATCAGGCGACCAAGTCCGAGCAGGAGGAAAAACCCGTTTCGAAACAGCCAGAGAAAAAGAAGCCTGAGAAACCAGCGGATGCGGAAAAAGCCCCTTCACCCAAAAGCGAGCCAACTCCGGTAGCCCCTGAAGCGAAGCCTGCTAAAAAAGCGGCCAAGAAAGCAGCTAAAAAGGCTGCCAAAAAAGCCGCCAAGAAAGCGGCCAAAAAGGTCGCCAAGAAAGCAGCCAAAAAGGTTGCCAAGAAAGTCGCGAAAGAGCCAGCTAGCGAAGTACCGCCGGCTGAATAGTCCTAGACGATAGCGTCGAGTTGCAAACTCGGCGCGATGTCGAGAGAGCCAGCACTACGTATTCGATTTTCGAACACGTGGCTAAAGGCGATCATACCCGCATTGTCGCCCGTGTGGCAACGCTTGGCTAATAGGCTAGCGACACGACGCCTTTTCCCAAGGGCTTCAAACCGCTGTCGCAATACACCATTGTTCGAAACGCCTCCGGAGAGGCCAATGCTCTTGAATCCACCTCGTTTCAGAGCCTTGTCCGCCTTTCGTATCAAAGCATCAACTACGGCTTCCTGATAAGATGCGCAAAGGTTCTTAATATCGGACTCCGCTGCCTCGACGCCCATCTTTTCGACCTGGTACCGAAGACTGGTCTTCAGTCCGGAAAAGCTAAAATCCAAATGCGGCTTATCTACTAAGCCTCTCGGAAAACGATAAGCCTTCGCATCGCCACCCTGAGCGAGCTTCTCGAGTTTTGGGCCGCCCGGATAACCGAGAGCCAACAGTTTAGCCCCTTTATCGAGGGCTTCTCCCGCCGCATCGTCTATCGTCTGGCCTAGGATCGTGAGAGAGCGATCCTTCGAAATCTTTGCCAAAATCGTATTTCCACCCGAAACGATCAAAGAAAGGTGCGGCAAAAGATCATCCGCCAAATGAGAATCGAACTCAGCCGGATTCTCCTCGTAAACCGACACAAACGGAGAATGAGCATGAGCCCTTAAATGATTCACTCCGAAGACTGGCACCTTCCAAGCGAGCGACAGAGAATTCGCCACGGCCAACCCCATTGCGAGGCAGGCTGCTAGACCGGGCCCCGTGGTCACTGCAATTTCGGATACGCCTTCAAAGCCCATTTCCTTGCGAGCTGTTTCCAGTAGCGGAGCGAAATTGTTTAGGTGTTCGCGACTGGCTAGATCCGGAACGACCCCGCCGTATTCGGCATGCAAGGACACTTGGCTGCTTATCCATTCCCCTTTGATGCCGACGCCTCGCTCGAAAAGGGCGAGTGCCGATTCGTCACAAGAACTCTCAATCGCTAAAATCATTTAAGCCTTAATGCACTAGGTCGAAGTTACGAGTCGACAAACAAATTGTCCCTTTACGATCCTTCAAAAAGCCCTCTACCCGGAAAAAGGGTTGAACGGCGAAACCATTCTGGCAGAACTACCTAAAGATCTCTATCGAAGATTCTCTTTTCCTCGTTCTGACAAACTCCAACCCAACAAACTACGAGTTTCATGAAAAAAGCTCTACTGACCCTGACTTTGGGCTTGTTGCCATTCGCAACATCTCAAGCAGACTTCCTCGCCTACGCCGACCTTAACGGCGATCTAGTTCCACTTCCAGAATCGCTCGACGCGATTGCCGAAAAGAGCCCCATGGACCTGATCAAGGTTCAGTACGGCGAATACGAAGGCCCTCAAACACGAATCGGTGTGCTTCCGGTCGAAAACTCGTCCTCTACTGGCAGCTACCAAGTCAATTACGGCAACGGACAAAGCGTCAGCTACTCCGTTGGCGATTTCAATCAGGTGCCCGTAAACGGGATCGACGCCATGATCACCGACATCCTCAACAATACGGGTCGTTTCCGCATCGTTGAGCGCCAAGTCCTAGACAACCTTCTGAACGAGCAGGATCTCGGAGCTTCCGGCCGCATTTCTCAACCTTCAGCCGCAAAAGTGGGTAAGGTTTTGGGCGCCAAAACCTTCATCAAAGCGGTCGTCACCTCCTACGAGCCAAACTTCAAGGGCAACAAGATTGGATTGGGCGGCATTACTGGCGGAGCGCTCGCAGGTGTCAGCGTTGGCGGTTCCAAATCCATGGTCCAAATGGCTTTCCGTCTCATCGACGCGGAGACGAGTGAGGTCACCTTCACCAAGCAAGTAACCGTGGTGACCTCCTCCAAGTCTCTTGGATTCGGCGGAGGAGCTTGGGGCGGCAGCGGCGCTGCGGGGGGAGCTTTCAGCAACTTCTCTAAGGCTCCCATCGGAAAAGCGATGATCGTAGCCGTAAACGTCGGTATCTACGAGCTGATCAAGCAAATCGGAATCGAACCAGCCGAGGGCTCTGTTATTCAGGTAGCCAACGGCCAAGTAATCATCAATCTTGGCGAAGACGTCGTTTCCGTCGGAGACAAACTACAAGCAGTTTCCAAAGGTGAAGAATTTATCGACCCGGAGACAGGCCTCTCTCTCGGTTCTATGGAGACCGTTCTAGGCGAGCTTCAAATAGCCAAAGTCCAAGAGAAGTTCAGTTTCGCCAAGGCGATCGACTTCGATCCGACTACCCTAACCCGTGGAGACAAGGTGATATCCACTGCACCTGTAGCGGCTATCGAATTTGGCGATGCTTGGAAGGATAACGGAGCCCGCGATAAGAAAAACAAAAAGTGGGGAAAGAAAAACTAGTTAGCTTCCCGCGATCTATTTAAAAGAAGCCCGCTACCCAAAAGGTGGCGGGCTTTTTCGTGGGAGCTTACTCCCAAGGGAGACTTAATTTGGGAAATCCAGAGCTAGATTAGATTCAAATAGCGTGACTCACCGGCTGGATTCTGTCTCGTTCCGGTAGCAGCGAAAATGACCAAAGCTACCGAACAGTCCTCCGAACTCTTGACCGCTATTGGAGAGAAGGCGAATGCGGATGGGTTCATTGAACTTCCCGATTTCATCCAAACCGCCCTCTACCACCCGACCTTGGGCTACTACTGCCGTGACAAAAAGCGCGTCGGACGGGAAAGCCAATCCGACTTTTTTACATCGATCAGCCTAAAAGAGGCTTTCGGCGAGATAGTGCTAGAGGCCACGCTTGAGCTACTAAAAGCCGAAGGGCTGGAAGCAGCTGATACGCATTGGGTGGAGCTTGGAGCCGAACCGGGGGGAACCCTATTCGATCAAGATCTGCCGCACTTCAAAAGCATCTCCACTATCGGGGTCGGCCAAGCATTGGAGATCCCAGAGCAAGCGGTTGTTTTTTCCAACGAACTCTTCGACGCCCAAACATTTCGCCAGATTCGCTTCGATGGCTCCCAATGGGTAGAATTTGGAGTTCGGGCAGAGGATTCGAAATTCGTGTGGGCTCCACGAAAGGAGCTAAGCGAGGAAGTTTTGCCCTATGTGGATCAGCTGGAAACGGATTTGCCGTCCGGATATACCATCGACCTTCCCCTCGGAGCTAATATTCTCGCCTCTCGAATCGCCAAGCTCGATTGGTCGGGCGTCTTTCTAGCCTTCGACTACGGCAAAGTCTGGAAAGCGATGGCTGCGGACACACCACAGGGAACGGCGCGTGCTTACAAATCCCACCAGCAGCTCCCTAATATACTAGAGGCGCCGGGCGAGATAGACATCACTCACCACATTTGCTGGGACCACATTGAGGATATTCTTCAAAATAACCGTTTCGAAAAACTCAGCCTGCAAAGCCAGGAAGCATTTATAGTGCGTCGTGCCCCCAATTTCCTCCAGAAAGCCTTCGATCCCAATCTACCTGCCTTTTCGCCCGTTCGCCAAAAGCTGAAAGAATTGATGCACCCGGCCATGATGGGGCAAAAGTTCCAAGCCTTGACTGCGATCCGTAAGCTCGCCAGGTAGATACTCGACAGACTTGGCCGTCAAAAAATTTCCATTTGGTTCTTGCCAAGGTCCCCCTCGAACCATTTCTTCCCCGTTTCTCAACCAATTTCCACCATGGCAAGAATCTGCGCAATTACAGGCAAACGTCCAACCACTGGCTCCATCATCCACCGCAAGGGCCAGTCCAAGAAAAGCGGCGGTATCGGCACGCACGTCACCAAGACGACCAAGCGTAAGTTCCGTCCAAACGTACAACGCATCCGCGTACGTCTTGCTTCCGGGCAAGTGAAACGCATGTGGGTAAGCGCTAAGGCCATCAAGGCTGGACTCGTTGAAAAGGCGTAAGTCCCTCCTAGATAAACACTTTCAAAAACCGCTAATCCGTTGAGGATTGGCGGTTTTTTTGTGTCCACCCGGCACAAAAAAGGAGTTTCAAAACCGAAAGGCTACGAAGCTAGCGCTGACAACGGTTAAAAAAAACTCCTCAGGGATCCGGCTATTCGACGGACGACTAGATCTGGAAATCTGCTTGGCCAGATATCTCGTGCAGCCCGCACTCCCGTTTTAAGCCGCCAAATCGAGTATCTTCCTCAGTCATTCCGGGCATCAATTTGGAAGTACTATGCCAGTCGCCCAGAGAAACATAACCTTCATCCCATAGTGGATGGTACGGCAACTTGTTGGCTGTCAGGTACTCGTGCATCTTCCGATTATCCCAATCCAGGATGGGATAGATCTTGGTGAGCTTGTTCTGCTTTTCAGCGATCGGACGTTCACTGCGACCGGAGCTTTGGCTGCGACGAAGACCCGCTAACCAAGCTTTAGCTCCCAACTCGCGAACCGCGCGGTCCATGGGCTCGACCTTGTTGATCAATCCATACTGCTTGAGACCCGCTTCCCCATTTTCCCAAAGCTTGCCAAAAAGAGCCTCTTGTTCCGCAGCGGAAATCTTGGCCTGATACTTTTTGAGGTTAAGCCCCAAACGATCCGTTAACTCGACCGCGAAACGGTAGGTCTCCGGAAAAAGGTACCCCGTATCTATGAACACGACCGGGATATCAGGCAAAATGGAGCTCACCAGGTGCAACATTACGGCAGAGTGAGTCCCGAAGCTGGTAGTCATGATCAACTCGTCGCCGAATTTCTCCGCTGCCCACTGGATTCGCTCTTCTGCGCTTGCTCCTTCCAAATCGATTTCTTGTGAGTCCATTGTATCAAGTACTGCGTCCATTGCTTAACTTAAGTAAATTGGTTATTTTATAGATGTTTATCTAGAGCAAGCACGTTTTTAGCAGTTTCAGGACTGCGCAAAACTCATTTGAGGAGCGCTTTGAGTATCTTGATATACGGAAATCCCACAGAAAACCGGCCCAAGGCCGGGTAGTTTCAAAAAGCCTAAAAATTCACATCAAGGCTCCGGATGCCCTGCCGATTATCCCCCTGCAGGGTGTTGACCTTCACTACGTAGTGACCTCTACCCATCCTAAGCCTAGCAACTTTGCCTCATCCCAAGTCTAATCATGCTCAAGAACCTATCCATCCAAGCTCGCCTTTATTCGCTCATCGGAGTGTTCGCCTCCCTATTCCTCATCGTAGGTTTGATTGGCCTCAAGGGGGCCTCAGAAACACGTTCCCTTGTGGACGGCATCGAGCAAAAAAGCGATTTGGACCCCCAAACCATCGAGCAAATCGAGCAATTAGCCACCTCTTCAAGCACATCGTTGAAGCTCACATCCATCGCCCTTGTGGTAGGTTTAGGCGCCACGTGTTTCTTTGTATTCAATTTGAATGCTTCTATCACCAAGCCACTGAACGAGGTTGAATCCTCCCTGATGGCCATGGCGGAGCAAACCGGAGCGGCCGCCTCTTTGGTCTCGACCTCAAGTCAAGGACTGGCCGACGGATCTAGCCGGCAGGCCTCCTCCATCCAACAAACCGCAGCTGCTCTTTCCGAACTTTCAGACACCACTTCCCGCACTGCTCACAATGCGAACCAAGCTCGGTCTATGGCCAATGAAACTCGATCTGCAGCTGAAGAGGGCTCGAGTGGAATGAGCGAGATGATAGACGCAATGAACGCAATCAAGTCTTCGAGCGACAACATCGCTAACATCATCAAGACTATCGACGAAATCGCTTTCCAAACGAACATCCTCGCCCTGAACGCCGCAGTGGAGGCCGCCCGAGCGGGCGAAGCGGGAGCAGGCTTCGCCGTAGTTGCCGACGAGGTACGAGGCCTGGCCCAACGTTGCGCATCCGCAGCGAAGGACACCGAGTCGCAAATCGAAGATTCCATTCTTCGCTCTGAACGGGGCGTAGAAATTTCGAGCCGCGTCGGGGAATCTTTCGAAAATATCCTGAGCAAAGCTCGAAGCGTAAACGATTTGGTCGAGGAAATCTCCACCGCCAGCCAAGAGCAGACCCAGAGCATCTCTCAAATCAATGGTGCCGTCGGGGAATTGAACCGGGACATTCAGGTGAATTCCTCCACAGCCGAGGAGGCTGCCAGCACCTCTGAAGAGTTGTCCTCCCAAGCGGAGACCATGCAACACACCGTCATGGAGCTGCAAAGAATTTTGAGCGGGAAAAGCCCAGCTCCAATCAAGACTTCGACGAAGAAAAAGCATGACTCTTCTGATTCGGAGATGGATTGGAGTGAAATTTCCCGCCAGTCGAACAGACCCCAAGAAGCAACCTTCTTCAATTAAAGTCCAAATCGACTCACAAAACGACTCAGGCCGAGCTCTCGCCAGCTCGGCCTGTTTGCGTTTTACGGGGCAGCGTTCGCAGCCTACCTACCCCCAAAACCTTTCCAAGCTGGTGTCGCGGGGACAGAGAGACTATCGATACACATGCCATAGTTAACGCCATTAACTCGTTAACCCACACATACTATGCCGCTAAAAATCTACGTCGATTTCGCCTTGGGGCCAAAGCCCTTGGAGCTTCTCAAAAAAGGTGTTGGAGCCCATCAGCTTCTCCTTCCCTCCAAACCAGCAGCGTCCGTTCTGACAAAACCTGAGGTCGATCCCAGCTTTTACCAAGCGGACATAGCCTTCGGTCAGCCGGATCTGGAAGCGATCGACAAAGCGGAATCCTTAAAGTGGATACAAATCAACACGTCCGGAATTACCGCCTTCGATACTCCAGGCTTCAGAGAGAAGATGGAGAAACGGAGCATCCCCGTCTGTAACAGCGCCAACGTTTATAACGAAGCCTGTGCCGACCACCTTTTTGCCTTTATGCTGGCCCAGTCGAGGCGACTCGTAGAAGGGCTCGCCTCCCAAGCCGCTAATGGCTCGCCAGAGTGGCTCAAGCTCCGCAGCGATAGCGGCTCATTGAAGGGACAGTCGGCGTTGATTCTTGGATACGGAGCCATAGGCTCTCGGCTCGTAGAGCTCCTGGCGCCCTTTCGCATGAATGTGACCGCATATCGCCGCAAAGCTCGCGGCGATGAACCAATTCCCGTCGTCGGACCCAATGAACTTTCTAGCGAACTGGCAAAAGCGGACCATGTGATCAACATCCTGCCAGACAGCGAAGCGACCAAGGATTTCTTCGACGCAGCCCGATTCTCAGACTGCAAAAAAGGGAGCGTATTCTACAATATCGGACGCGGCACCACGGTTGACCAGAAAGCGCTGGAGGTAGCATTAACCAGCGGCCAACTCAAAGAGGCCTGGCTCGACGTGACCAATCCAGAACCCTTGCCAGCCGAGCATCCACTCCGAGCCCTCGCGAATTGCTACATCACGCCGCATATCGCGGGCGGTTATCTGGGCGAATCAGAAGGCTGCGTCCAGCATTTCCTGGACAATCTGAAACGATTCGAAAACGGGGAAACGCTGGTCAATCGGGTTATGTAGCCTCGTTTGGCCTTATCTAAAGACGAGGGTTTTTGACCCACGAACCGTAGACTGGGTTCGGCAGCACAATATATTCCCTGCCGAAGGAGTCGAAATCCTCTTCGTCATCAGAAACTGCGAGGTCCTGCTCCATAGCAGGAAAATCGTGAATGTTATCGCCAAAATACATCACGATTTCGAAAGCCTTGAGGCCCCGCTTAGCCTTACCGCTCTCGATCAAATTCCACCTAGGAGTCTTGTTGCCTTCTTCGTCCATCAACAAAACAACGTCGAAATCCACCCCGAGTTCCTTCAGGTTTTTCTCAGTCGCCTTTTGAACAACTACACTCCGATTCGAAACGACAGCAACCTTGCCTCCCAACTCCTTGACTCGCTGGATAAACTCCACCGAACCAGGGACAGCCGGTGCCTCCATTCGCTCGCACCAAGCATTCCAAACATCTAGATCAAATTTCCTGCCCATGCGCTCTTTGGCTTCAAGCGAGTTGTCTAAAATCGTTTCATCCGCGTCGAGAGCAACTCCCCAAGATTTTCCCTCGAATTCACCTGACGCCACTCTTTGCTCAAGTTCGATAGTCGCCGCTCGGTAAATCTGGCGAACCAAAGCTTCATACTCGGCGGAGTTCCGCACCCAGTGAAGATCAAGGCTCATGTCAGCCCAAGCGTCGCCTCCGACGAGAGCGTATTCTAGGGTCAAAGCGAGCCTAAGACCTGCCTGCTTCAAGCGTTGCTCAACCAGCCAAAGGTGGTCGTAAACGTAGCGATAGCTACCGCTATACCCTTCCTCCGGCATTTCGTAGGCGAATTTTCGATACTCGGCAGACTCTTCCAGCCAACGCATAACATCTGGCTCAGGCCCATCTTCGATCTCGACCTTGACACGGCGATCCAAGGATTCCGCCAGTTCCGAGAATGAGTAATCGGTATAGTCAATAAGCCCCGTATCCCAAATTCGATGAGCATTGGTGCTTTCGCCGAAGAACTCGCCACGAATCGAATTTCCTCCGCGATCTTCTCCTCTGCCGGCATGCAGAGGTTGATGCAAATCTGCGACCAAGTGGGTAATCCATCTTACCGCATCGAGTTTCATCTCTTTGCTACTGGACTCGTCCTTCAAAAGCTCGATCGATTCGGTGAGCTTCACGTAAGCGTCTCCCTCGGGATTCTTCTCGCTATCCTCGTAGCTGACACCATCAGGCGTGTTCACATAATGCCAAGGCCCCGTGTGCGCCATATCAGGGTCGGAGCGGATCCAATCCGCCCAGGTGGAAACCTCGACCAAGCTCTCGTCTCCTAAAATCTCCGACAAGGCCATCTTTGCCTCGGGTGATAGGTGCTCTTCAGCAATTCGCCCTACCACTCGGTGGCCCTTAGCCCCCCAAGCCCAGCAGCTTGCGATAATTGAACTCGCTCCTAAAATAAGAACGGCCAGACGCGCGAGACGTTTCGACACAACTCCACTGAATCCCCAAACAAAAGCAGGTTTACGCAACATTCCGCACTAAGTGACAAATTTGCTGCCGCCTCGCAAGTTCGGAACACACTACGGCGCAAACCCGCTACAATTCGTTTGTCGCCTGGAGCAAAGCCATTTCAACCAATCGAAGAGGTGCCGTTTCCAGAGAGCCAAACGCCTTATCCTTTGTCCGACCTGTATTAGGTGAAGCGATACCGCAAAGATATTTTGCCGCTTCCCAGCTAGATTCAAATTTATCTCCCACTTTTTCGCAGAACTGCCGAACAATCGACAAAGTTGCCTCGCTCAACTCTTCTGCAGGCGGGCTAAGCTTAGCAGTCGCTCCTGTCTTGCAGTATCCACAATGCCCACACGACTCCTTCAGGTCCTCTCCGAAATAGCTCAGGAGATAGCGAGTCTTGCATCCCTCGTGGTTAATTAGAGTCACTACATCTTGGATTCGATCGATTCCGCCTCGCTCATTTCGCTGAACCTTATCCCTCAACATGGCAGCCGTTTCTTGAAGTTCTGGTCTCTTGAGGAGCCTAAATCCTTGTCTCAAGCCACTAACGCCGACCTCCAACAAACCATTTTCCTCTAAATAATTGAAAGCCTTAACGATGCGTGCCCGTTCCACCGAAAGACTGTTTACCGCTGTATCCAAATTCAAGTAACTCCAAAGCTTCTTCTCGTCCGCTAAAGAGAGTATATCGCGAAGGAACTGCCCAGGTTCACCTTGAAATCGAGAGAGCAATTCAGCTTTAGGTTTGAGGTACTTGAATTTGTATTCGCTATAAAATGGACTCGTAAATTTGAGAATACCTTCCAGCTCCAGATAGGTAAGCAAGGTACTCAGAACGAGAGGACGAATATTCGTTTGTTTCGAAAAGTGATACAACGACAAGTCGAAGACATCCTCCCGAGCTAGGATATACCGCACAAAGCCCTCTATCGATTGAGGCTGCGGAGTGTCTCCATAAACGAAGTTCTCCAAAACCAAAAGGTCTTGGCTTCCGCCTAAAACCTCACAATGAGAAGGCAAGCCATCGCGACCGGCTCGCCCGATCTCTTGAGAATAGTTTTCTAGCGTTTTGGGTAAATTGTAATGAAAGACACGACGTATATCCGATTTGTCGATACCCATTCCGAAAGCGATGGTGGCTACGACGATTCCGTCTTCCGACTCCATAAACCAATCTTGAATTTGAGAACGGAGATCACTTTTCATTCCAGCATGATAAGCTCGAGATAAAAAGCCACGCTCTGTAAGGCGTTCGGCCAGAATCTCTGCCGTTTTCTGTAGAGTGACATACACGACGGTCGCTCCTCCGGGCGTAGCGGCGAGTCTATTCACTAAGACTTCAAGACGGTCTTCTTCCTCAGTCGGACTGAAAGCCAAGAAAAGGTTTGGTCTATGAAATCCGGTATTAATGTAGGCATTGGGAGGAATATCAAATTCCTCCCTGATGTCATCCACAACTGCAGGCGTAGCAGTCGCCGTAAGAGCCAATACTCGCCCTACATTCAGGGCCTTAGCTGCAATAGCGAGTTTGAGGTATTCCGGTCTGAAGTTATGCCCCCATTCTGATATGCAGTGAGCTTCGTCGATCACCAGAAGCGAGATTTCCATCCCTTCGAGCGAAGCAAAAAAACGCTCGTTGGATATTCTTTCAGGAGCAACGTAGAGCAGTTTCAGGTCTCCATTTCTTAGGTCTCGATAAACGTTTTTGGTTTCCTCGGAACTGAGGCTTGAATCCAAGCGAGCCACCTTGATTCCTCGGCTCTGCAAGAATTCGACCTGATCCTTCATCAGAGCGATCAAAGGGGAGACAACGATCGTTACGCCTTCTAGAAGCAAAGCGGGCAACTGGTAACAAAGACTTTTGCCACTCCCCGTGGGGAAAACCGCGAGAGCAGAATTACCCTGCAGGACTTGGTCTATGATTTCAATCTGACCCGGTCGAAAATCCTCAAATCCAAAAACGTGCCGCAGCGTGTTATACGCCTCAGGCATTTTATCTGCTGAACGTTTTCCCACTTAAATCGCTATTTCTCAATCAACAGCGCTTCTAAAGAAGCGAGCAAGATTTCGAAAACCGCATCCGGATTCGTGATACGTTCGCAAGCCCAATGCCGCCCCCCCGCTTCAGGACTAAAATTCACCTCGCCATCCTCTTCGATCGAAACAGTGCCGTGACGCCCAAGATAGAGCTCCGGAGCCACCATAGATACGGTGGTATGCACATCATGCATCACCGAATTAATCCCAAACTTAGCTTGGTCCATAGCCTCCGGCGCCTGCAAAAGATCTAGTAGTTGCTGCAATTTCTCGGGCTCGGAGCTCAGAGTATCCTTGAGACGGTTTGCTCGCTCTTCCGTGAACGTCAGTTGATGCGTGCAATCCATCGGAAAGAGAGCGATCGGTATTCCACTTTCCAATACAACTTTTGCATCATGTGGAGCTTGCTGAAAATTGAATTCAGCCGTTTCTGTGATATTCCCTTTGCGGGCGATAGGTTTCTCGCTGGTTCGCTTTAGATTCTCATCGACTCGATAACCCTGCATCGGGTCAATGCATCCTCCCATGATTCGAATCTCTTTCAATCGAGCCATAGTCTCGGGAGCTTGCCGAATCGCTTCAGCGACATTCGTTTGCGGTCCGGTAGCAATCAGAGTGATAGAATCTTCGATCTCTTGCTCAAGACGCTCCAGAAGGAAGTCCACTGTCGATTGTTCTTCTGGCAAATAGCTCGAAAGCGGGAGAACTGCGTCCCCTAAACCGGTTCTTCCGTGTGCCTCATCGCCCTCCGGTTGAAACTCCTTGCCACTGGGAGCCAAGGCTCCGGGATAGCGAGAGATTTGAGAATCCATCCCGAGGAAGCGGAGCATAGCTCCCGCATTATCCAAATTTTGATTATGGGTAGCATTTCCAAACGTAACGGTCGCCCCCAATAGTTCGTATTCAGTTGGTCGAGACAATAGTATGCTGGCCAACTGCATAACATCCCCACCCCAATCACTGTCGATGATTACACTCCGCATGTATGGGGAGAATCATCAATGAGCAAAGGATCGGCAAGCCTTTGCGTCAGCAAAATGAGCATTGCGGGATTACGAATGCGATATTGCCTAAGCTCTGATTTCGTACCAAGCAGTGCATCACGAAAGCTCTCCGTATTACTTTACCAAACACCAGCCCCAACTTCATGCCACTCCAATCCCGGGAAGTAAAACCCCACCCCAAGCCAAGACAGGTAGTCACGCTCTCGGGTGAAGTTCTAATCGTTCCTGCACATTGGGACTTGCTAGAACCAGGGGACGCTACACTGACCAGACGAGTTAAAGCGAAGGGCCCTAGTTGGACTGTGAAGGAGAAACGAGGCCGTCGCGTTGTGTCTCTTGGCGTTTGGGCCGACAAGGAAACCATAGAAATTGAACGGCTTAAGCTCAAAATAGAGCGACAAAAACCGGAGTACCAAAAGCAGCTTCAAGCGGGAAGAGATCGAAGAGCCAAGCAACAAGAGAACTACGTGGAGGACTTTCGCCGGAAGGTGTTCGAGTTTCTCGATTTTCACCCCAAGTACGAGGCTATGGCCAGAGTCATGGCCCAGCAGATCGCCTCGCATGCTACGCCGGTCGGAAGCGGAACCGTGGCGAGAACGGAGAGAATTCCCATCGAAAAGCGGGCCGAAGCGGCTACCATCGCTTGGATGCGACATCAGACAACTGCCTACGACGACATGCACATCCCTCGAGTCAAAGGAGCCAGACGCGAAGCGAGACGCAGGCTCGCGGCAAAATCCAAGGAACTACTGGAAACTTACCGAAGGGGCACCTCAATCGAGCTGACGAAGTGCCCATTGGCAAACGCCCTCACCCCCAACAAGGTAGCTGAAAAACAATCTGGCGAACCTGAAAGACCGAGCCAAGGAGAGCTGTTTTCTTAGGATAGCTCTTTTCGTAGAGCCGCTCGCGTCGCTTTATCCACTATCTTGAAGATGCGGTCTAAATCGGAAGATTCTCGGTTTGGACGGTGGCCTTTGATCTTTTTAACTGTGAAGCTTAACGCATCACTCAAGTAATAAAATTTTAGATACAAATCTGCTTGAGCCAGTTCTTTGCCATTTTTTCCGCAAAAGCGGGCTTTCTCCAGACGAGCTCGTCGTTCGCTCAAGCCACATATAACTTGGGAATCCGTATAGAGAGTCATTGGGCCTACATGAAGAGAGATGCTCTCTAGAGCCCATATGACACACTGAAGCTCTAGCCTGGAGGAACTAGTCGGATAAAAACGTTTCGTTCGCACCAAATCAGCTAGATTGTCGCAGTCCCCCAACGGTGGACTCTCTAAAAGAAGGAAACAGCCGTATCCAATTTTAGACTTCGGATCAGAGCTCCCATCGGTGAACAAACTCCATGACATATTGGGAGACCAAGCTCTAATGCCTCCATCGAAGCGAGACCAATCTCGGATTAGGGAAACAGCTTGTCCAAAGCAGTATCTATTCGCTCCCGAGCGGTTTGATCCGCGGTCCAAGATTCCGGCAAACGTGAAAATTCCCCTTTAGCCGCTACAAGCAAGGCCAGCAGCATACCACGAGCGGAGCTATCTCCTCCTACCAGAGCATTTTGCTCAAGCATTTCGACCGGATCCGACTCATATTTCAAAGCCAGCCACAACGTAAGCGGAAGCGCTTTAACCACGCTGCAACTTTGGCCGAAATGTTGGGCGATGGAAATAGGCTCCCCCTCGAGCATTTCGCGAGCCGCATTCAACTCTTCGCCGATTGAAGATTCGTATTCACCCTCTACCGCAGCAGAATCGAAAGCTTCGGAGTACCTCGCGCCTTTTCGCACCGCATTGACAACTCGGACAAAAAACTCGGCTGCATCGGAAACGTGCGGATCGCCGTGGGTGGACTCGACTTGTTGTCGGGCCGAACGGATTTGCACCTCAAGCGGTTCCTCCGACAAAAACGCAAGCAGTGGAGCCATGCGGGAAGCTCCCGCTAAATCGTGGCTGTCAGAAGGTCGAGGGGATCCAGAGGTGTAGTTATCGAAAGCATCACGTGTTGCGCCATCGAGGTAGCTCACGGGGTCGCTCTTCCAAAACTCTGCCCAGTCCTCCAACCAGGCTTCTTGCGACCATTCACCTCGGCTCGCCAAAGATTCCAGCAAAACCAAGGTTTGGTCTCCGTAGTGCGTAAAATCACCTTTTACTTTCCCGGGATGATACTCCGAACGCGGCTCATCCAAATCAGCGATTCCTTCCGGGTAAAGTCGGGCAAGCTCATCGGTGTCGTATACCCAATGGGGTCCTAGACAAAAGGCATCGGCTGCGAAAGCAGCATTCACCAGATCCCTCTGGTAGTCAGAGGAGTAAACGTGGGTGAAGAATCCCATAATGAGGTAAAACGGCAGGCAAAAGGTCAGTCTCAATTTTCGCATCGTGTAGGCCCTTCGCCATAGCAAATTTGAGACCAGAGCCAAATATTTGATAGATCGGCTCACTATCGCAATGGTGCGGCTTATAAAAAGTCCACCATCGCGATCAGGTGGGAATCTCAAGTACCCTCGCGCAACCAAGCCCGGGCCAGCTCTAATTCCGTAATGTCGTAGTAGTTAACATCTGCCTTGGTAAACGGCCTCACGGCAGTCGCCATGGCTTTTTCCCATTTCTTGTCCCCAACGATCGCGAGTCTGAAAATCGCGTTGTAATGATGGAGTCCAAATTTGATGTCTTCCAACATGCCACCCATGGTCCAACCTTCGAATCCCTCGCAGTTGAAGAGTAGCCGAACTTGACCGTGCAGCTCCACTCCTGCGTCGATGACCGGGATGAATTCCTCGCAATCCTTCTCGGTCAGTTTTCCGTGAACATTGAGCTCGACCACCTTTCCATCCGCCCAAGTTTTCACTTTCACCTCATGCGTACCAACACTCATATAGCCTCCTTTTGGTTTGAGTTAGTCAACGAAACGAACGCGCAGAACATAATGCTCGGCTGAGAAAACCGCAAGTTCGGCGGCCTTTTCGATTACGACTTATCCGACTCTCTAATGACGCTTGATAGCTGGGCCCACGGTGGTGCCACTTTCAGTAAAACCGTGCATGATTACGGTCTGATAACAGCCTGACAATTAGGGGTTGGCTTACATCGCCTCTCCTGCGAAACACTGAGCCCCTCTACAATAACCGCCTTTATGTTCAGAACACTATTATTGACCACATTGATTTCGATGAGCCTTTCATCACCCATATTTGCTAACCCTTTGATCCTACCCCTTTGGGCCGAGACTCCGCCCAACCACCAAGAGTCAGAGCTGGAAGAGACAAACGAGACGAGTGGCGAATTCACCCTCATCGCCAAAGTACAGACACCCACCATCGAAGTGAGGAAACCGTCTCCCGCCAATTCGATCCGGCGAGCAGTCGTCATTTGTCCCGGCGGCGGTTACGGATTCCTCGCCTATGATTGGGAGGGCGTGGACATCGCGAGCTACCTGAACGGCCAAGGCATCACGGCCATCATCCTGAAATACCGCCTACCGGAAGACGCCAGCAACATAGAGCCACACAAAACACCCTTGCTAGACGCCAAACGAGCGCTGCGGCTAGCGAAAGCAAATGCAGAAGCTTGGGGCTACGACACAGTTGGGATCATGGGGTTTTCAGCAGGCGGCCATTTAGCCTCCACTTTGGGAACCCATTTCGACCTCGGAGATCCGTCTCAAGAGGATCGAGTGGAGAAATTCAGCTCTCGCCCCGACTTCATGGTTCTACTCTATCCAGTGATCTCAATGATAGAAGGCATCACCCATGCAGGTTCTAGGGAAAACCTCATTGGCGAGGCTCCAAGCGAAGACCTGATAAACTTCTACTCGAACGAATTACAAGTCACCCCCGAAACGCCACCGACTTTCTTGCTCCATTCAAGCGACGACGAAACCGTGCCCGTTGCCAATAGCCTTCGCTTTTATCAGGCCCTGCTAGAGAACGACATCGAGACCGAAATGCACTTGTATCCATATGGAGGGCACGGCTATTCACTCGCCATCGGAAAAGACCGACTATCACAATGGCCGGAGCTCTGCGCTAGGTGGATAAGAGAGGTAGAGCTTTAGAGGGACAGCGTTTCTGGCACTAACGCTGATTCGCAAAAAAAAGCCGATCCGCCAGAAGTTGGCGAATCGGCTCGATACGCGCCGAGGGGCGAGACTCGGACGCGTGGTTTAGTGCAGCTTACATGCTTGCTACCACCCGGTAGCAAACTGCAGAATTTATCGGACTGGGATCGATCAAGGTCGTGGTCGATGCGTCTGCAATGAGTTCGGCATCTTCTACCAATTCCCAATCTCCATCAAGTGAAGCGATTTTCCAGAGGGCGAAACTAGCGTCAGGGAGATTCTCCACTTCGACCACCGCGAGACGCTCTTCGATTGTGAAATCAACGATCGAGACGACTACCTCAGCGCCCAGAACTTGCAGCGTGAATGTCTCAGAGGTCGTCTTGTACCCATCGGATACGCTTACAGTAACTTCCGTGACACCGGATAATCCAGAGTTGGGCAATAGGTCCAAAGTCCGGGATGCTCCACTGCCGCCTAAGCGTAGTCCACTTGTCGATACGACTGATTCGTTAGAGGAAGTCACTTCAATATCTAACGCGCTAGCGGTCGTTTCAAAATCGCTTATCATAAAAGCGACATCTTCTAGCGTTCCATCAAAATCAACGGTGTAGAATTCTTCGAATCCACTAATCTCTGGAGCTTTGTTCTTGGATATCTCGACTCGTACAGCGCCAAAGGTCTCATTGTAGCCATCGCTCACTCCAATTCGGATGATACCGGTACCTGAGTTGTCTGCGACAGTCTGGAAGCTCAGCGTACGGCCATTGCCTGTACCAGAAATTTGTATACTCTCGGACGAAATCAATGTTTCATCTGTAGATGACGCTGATACGAGCAGCTCGGAAGGCGCATACTCAGCATCGGAGATCGAGAATTCGATCGGACCGACAAGCATGCCATCGTAGGCACTCGTTGTGGCGATGCTAGAGATGGTAGGAGCTAGATTTCTAAGAACTTCGATTGTGAAGCTCTGTTGAACGATTTCAACCCCATCACTTAGAAGCAATGTGACCTCAGCCGATCCTGTTGAAAGCGCTTTGGGTGTAAGGGTGATAGAGCCAGTGTTGGCGTCGAGCTCTAGTTGAAGCCCGTCTAGCGGGAGAAAGGTCAGATCAGATGAAATCGCTTCCAAGACAAGGGAGTCTGCCGAGCTCTCCGCATCTGAAAAATCAAAGCTAAGCTGTGGAATGCTCTCCCCTTTAAGAACCACGATATCCTCCAGCGAACTCAAACTAGGAGCAGTGTTGGCGAAGGAGCCAACTGAAACATTTGTATAACCAGAATAGCCAAAAGCGTTGAACGCACGTACACGGTATTCGTATTCAAGTCCTGGAACAATCGTTGAATCAACGTAGCTAGATTGATTCGATTCGACCACGGAAATCAGCTCATAGTTTCCGCCGGCCAGGGCCCTTTCGACCTCGAAGCCATCCTCGTAGTTCGAATTGTCGTTCCAGCTCAGACTTAGCTGCGCCGCGGTAGCGAGAGAGGATATCGCTACTCCGGCAAACAAGCCGGAGAGGACCCTGAAGAGTTTCGCATGGATCGACTTCTCGCCAAGTCGGTCTGCGTGTGACTCTGATGATTTTAGGCTTTGCATGATAGGCCATGCTTCGCCTTTAGAAACCTCCTCTGAACAGAAGGTGGCCAAAATGAACGACCACACGCACTCCTGAGCAAAAGCTACGCAACCCCATTAGGTAACGTCCTCGCGAGCCTTTGCAGAGTTACGTCAACCGACTCTTAGGGGGTCTAAATTGTAAAAAACCAGGCAATGAGAAATGAGTAGTTCTCCGCTCGAGCCGTTTTGCCCGCTTCAAGGCTCAAAACCCAAGGAAGCCTACCTATTAATCAATCCTTGCCCCTACCCTGGTCGTCGCTATTCCCAGCCCTTACCTAACACCCAAAGCTATGACGCAGTCTATCTACGACATTCCAGCACTCGAAAAGCATCTGATCCGAAATGGTTTCGGCGGGCGGGATATTCGTCGTACCTACCGTCTACTTTTCCGCGAGTTCCAAAAGATCGACACTCTCGGCTGGGACTCGGAGGTCTTGGAGGATACACGGGCCAAATTCCAGACAAGCTACCTAACTCTGATTTCACGCATCGATTCCCAGATCGACGGCGCAACTAAGCTCCTTTTCGAAACCGAGGACGGAAAGAAAATCGAGACCGTCATTTTGCGAATCGCCACCGGGCGCACCAGCATTTGCGTATCGTCTCAAGTAGGCTGTACGGAGAAATGCCGTTTTTGCTCCACGGGCGAACTCGGTTTCTTCCGCAACCTGAAACGAGAAGAGGTCCTCGACCAGGTCGTCCAGGCCGGCCAAATCCTAGCCAGCGAGGGGAGAAGCCTACGAAATATCGTTTTCATGGGGATGGGAGAGCCTTTGCGGAACTACCAAAACCTAGTGGATGCCCTCGACCTCCTGCTCCACCAAAGCGTGTTTAAGTTTATTCCGAAACGCATTACCGTGTCATCCTTGGGCATACCGGAATTGATCCTCAAATTCGCCAAGCGTTTCCCTGAAGTCAGCCTAGCCCTAAGTTTGAATGGCTCCAACGATAAGGGACGCAGCGAGGTCATGCCGATCAACAACCGCTACCCTATGGCCGAACTGCGTTCGATGCTAGAGGAGCTGGAAACCATTCGCGGCAAGGAGGTCATGATCGAATACATCATGTTCAAGGACCTGAATGACAGTCTCGAATCCGCGGAGGAGGTCGCAGCGTTCCTTAAAGGGCTGCAGGTCCACGTTAACCTGATCCCCTACAACCCGGACTACTCGCTCAACAAGTCTTTCCAAGCCTCGTCCACCGAGGTTATCGACGATTTTAAAAAGAGCTTGCAGGAAGCTGGGTACAAGGTGACTCGACGTTTCTCTCTCGGGCAAGACATCGCTGCTGCCTGTGGCCAATTGGCCAACAAGGGCTAGCATCCCCCCCACTCGCTCGGACTTACACTTTAGGGCGAGCCACACATAGCGGGCAGTCAAGTTGACTTGAGTCGGCGCGCTCTCAGGATTTGCGGAGCATAAACCACCATCCCACCCGCAATTCACATGAGCGTCCGAGTATACTCCCTCTCTATCCTAGCGAGCGCCTCGATGGCTTTCGCATCAGCGAACCCAATCGACCTGAGCATCCCTTCCGAGTCCCCTGTCGTTGAGGCAGGCGAAAAATTGGAGGTAGCCATTTCCATAAAGTCGCCGAGCGAGGAGGCCGCCGAGTTTTCCATCAAGCGCTTCATGAACAACGTAAACCTGGAAACGGAAAGCGAAGGAAGCTTGGTTGGAGAAGTCAGCAGCGTCACCGGCTTCCAAAGCGAAGAGCCAGCCTCCTACATCTGGGAAGTGAAAGTCGGCGAGGAAACCGACAGGATCGGAGCAATAGTTTCCCCCGAGGACATAGAGCCTGGCCTGAAACGCCCCAAGGATTTCGACTCCTTCTGGAAAGCCCAAAAGAAGCTGGTCAAAAAGATGCCCTTGGATGCGCAAAGCGAGCCAATTGACCTTTCGTCCGATCACGATGGCTACGCCGCTTTCGAAGTAGAAATAAGCAGCCCGGGCCCCGAGCCGATGCGGGCAATCCTCGCCAAACCGGAGGGAGCCGCCCCGGGATCCCTACCCATAATCATCCAATACCGAGCGGCAGGCGTGAAAGGTATCTGGTGCCGAGCTCAAACGGAAGAAGCGCTTGGCTTTGCAAAGCGCGGCGGAGGAGCGCTCGTTTTGGATACCAACGCCCACGGCATGTTAAACCTCGAAGAAGAGAGCTACTACGAGAACCTGGAAAACGGCCCCCTGCAAAATTATTGGGATAAAGGCGTACAAAGCCGCGACACCTTCTACTTTCGTTTCATGTACCTCCGCGCCCTTAGGGCGATAGAATACATGACTCAACAACCGGAATGGGACGGAAAGCGTATCCTTGTGGTGGGAGAAAGCCAGGGTGGCGGGCAAGCTCTCGCCATGGCCGGACTTGATCCGCGCGTGACAGATGCCGTAGTCACCGTGCCAGCCATGGGTGATTTCGGAGCTCCCCTCGTGGGAAGAAAAGCAGGCTGGCCTCAGCCTCTAGAAATTCACGGAACGGATAATCAGGCAGCCATAGCAACCGTTCCCTATTTCGACACCGCCCATCTTCTGAAAGGAAGCAAAGCCAATATCGTGGCCGAAATCGGGCTCATCGACGATACCTGCCCTTCTACTTCCATTTACGCCGCCCTCAACCAATCGTCCGGGCAGAAAACGATTTATGCCGTGCCTTACCGAGCCCACCCATGGCCCGAAGGGGCGGATCGAGAAGAGTGGGACAAAACGGTTTTGGCAGCGAAAAACGCCTATATCGACGCCTTCGCTCAATAGTTCCGAAGCGGCTAGAGCTCGCTACCTAGAACAACCTCTATCGCGAGCGGCCCTCCGCCAACGTCAGGCATCGCCACAAGATCCAAGCGTTTCAAGTTTGGAATTCGCTTATCCATTTCATGGGGCGGCGGATCCAACTTAGTAACGGAAAACTGGCCGTCAGATGGTTGCGCGATGGATACCTGCAGGGTCTTGCCATCCTGCCTCAAAATGGCCCCGCCTTCCACTAATTTCACTTCCGCGACCGTCATCAGCTGCCAGCGGACTTCATGCCCTTCCTCTGCAAATAGGAGCTGGTCCGAGATCTTAACCGCTGAATCCGATAGCACCTGAAAACTCCGCATCGCTCGCTTCACCTCCGCACCGAACAACTCTTTTAGATTGAAGCTGGCGGTTTTTGATTTCGCATCGAAGCGGGTGAGCAAGGCTCTGCCTCGACTCACATGGAGTTTGGAGTCGACCGTCAGAGTGCTGTGCCCGAAGTTGTTTTTCGTGAGCAGGTCCCATCTCACGCTACTTTGGTGGGTTCCCCAGATGGAACCGCCTCTAGATTTGTAGTATTCTTCGAGCGGATGGTAACTCTGATTGCCCAAATCGATTCCCCATCTCACTCCATCCAACTCGAAGACAAAGGAGCCACCGTCCAAATTCGCGTGGTGGTTGGTGCCCTTGCCGCCTTTGGCCCCGAGAAACAAAGCATTCGGGTCATCAAAGGAGGAACGAAAAACGACCAGTGGGTTGTCACCCCTGCCACGCCAGGACAACGGGAGTTCCACCTCCTTTTTCTCATTGAAATGGCTTAGCCACAAAAGAGAAACAGGCGCCAGTCGTTCATCCGGACCTTCGGCACTCAATCGGAATCCGTCTTCATCCAACAACACCTCGTTTTGAAGATAGTTCGGATTTCCTGTCTGCCGAGCAAACCAGGAGAGAGCTTCCGAGAAGCCTAGCTCCAGCTCTCCGTCATAGTAGTTGTAGTACTTCCCACTCGGCGCCTCCATCAAACGCACAAAGTCGGCGCTTTCCATGAACCCGAAAGCTTTCTCGATCTTGTAAGTACGGCCAAATCCGGTTTTCAGCGCGTCGATCAAAACAACATTGAACAAGGTGCCGTAGGCCCAGTACATGGCTCCTTCTTCGTAAGCTCCGTCTGGAGCGTAGGCAGCCATCGCCTTGGGTAGATTGGCCAGCATCCTGTTCAGTGCCCGGGCCGCCATTTCGGGATCTCGATCCGCCAATTCGATGGCGGCTGCCACCATACCTGCATTGCAAACCTGATTCCAGTTACTGTCCCGGGCAAAGATCTCCTGCAGTCTTGGGTTCTCACCGGCCTTAAGACCAAACTCATAGAGCGAGTCTCTCGCCAAAGAACGCGTTTCAGGGGAAAGGTCGTCCCCGCACCAATCGAGCGTCAAAGCCACGGCGAGGGACATCTCAGCCACATCCAAAAAGTGGGAAGGATTCCAATCGTCGAAACGGCTTACCGCGATCAACAAAGCCTCGGCCCGTTCGAGGTAGCGTCGGTCGCCGGTCATTCGCCACGCCATGGAGAGGTAGCTCCCCCTCTTCAATGCCTTGCGCGACGTGGCTAAAATTCGTCTCCCAACCTGATTCCTCTCCAAAACCGGGACTGACAACATCGCCTCCGCCGCAGTCAGGATTTCATCGCGGAGTATCGCGACTGCAGGATCCCGCGATGCAGCTGCAGCGATTCGCCGCTCGTCGCCCTTCCTCCAAATCAAACGGGGGCGTTCAGATTCCAGCCGCCGCTCTAGCTTCTTAGCCGAAAAAGGTCCGATAGCTCCAACCTGAGCCTTCGCGAAAGGAATTGCCGGACTTATCAGTAAACTCAAAAGCAGCGCTCCGATCAGCTTCATACGGGGGAAGCTTCACGAAAGCGCTGCTTTTCTCAATAGCTTATTCCAGCTCCTGTGCCGTCCTTTTCGAGAAGTGAAAAACCAATGTTCTTCCGCTTTTCACGACGAGCCGTTCCGGAGTGAAACAGGCTGTAACGCAGGCCTTACGAGAACTGGTGTCGAACTGCGGCGCGGCGGCGCTCGCGAGCGCTAGTCTGCATGGCTGCTTTGATGCGGGCGAGCCTAGCTGCCTTTTCCGCAGACATTGGGTCTACGGACGGAACAGCTTGCTGGCTGATTTTCGATTCTCCGGTCTTCTCTCCGGAGCGAGATAGTGTGACTTGCTGGTTCATGTCTCAGATGCTTTCTGTTTCTTTCGCGACCTGTTTCTTGGATCGCCGATCGGGAGCGGAGCCGACGAAGCCGCGACGACTTGAGGTCCATTCCTGACGCTTAAGATTTGTGAAACGCCACGGCGGGCGGTCTAGCCAAGTTTCCAAGGCGAAAAACCCCAAAACTTGGACGGTTATAAAAGCCCCTTCTACAAATGATTAGCCTAACAAGGCGCAGGAGCTCTCACGTCGCGTTAGAGTCGAAAAACGTAACGGAAAAGTTCTATTAGTAAACTGCGAATCTTAAAGAAAGTTGAAAAAAGAAACGGCTGCCCCACTGAGCAGCCGTTTCGATAAAATAAACTGAACTTGGCTTTAAGCAGAAGCGCTAACAGCCTTGCTCTGGTCAGCGATTCCAAGCAGACGATCGGACTTGGTCCGCAATACGCTGTAAAGAGTCTCATCGGTGAAGAGCTTCTTCCCATGGGCTGGCAGCATGGCGGAGAGACGCGTTTTCCACTCGTCAGTCGCCATTTCCTCGGGGAAACATTTCTCTAGAACCTCCACGATGATCGAAACCGAAGTCGAGGCACCCGGGGACGCGCCGAGCAGCGCAGCGATGGTTCCATCCTTCGAAGAGACCACCTCAGTTCCGAACTCGAGCTTACCGGTGCTGTCCTCGTTCTTCTTGATAATCTGAACTCTCTGGCCCGCTGTTACCAGCATCCAGTCCTCCTCCTTCGCGTCCGGGAAGAACTCCCTCAAGCCTTCGACGCGATCGCTATGCGACTTGCGAACCTCGTTGATGAGATACTGGGTGAGGTCCATGTTATCTCGGCCAACAGCCAAAAGCGGCAGGATGTTGTCCAGTTTGACAGACTTGATCAGGTCTAGATTGGAACCTTCCTTAAGAAACTTCGGTGAGAAACCAGCATAAGGACCGAAGAGGAGAGCCTTCTTGCCATCGATAACTCGCGTATCGAGATGAGGTACCGACATTGGGGGAGCCCCAACCGCCGCCTTGCCGTAAACCTTGGCCGCGTGCTGATCAATGACGTCATGATTAGTGCAAACGAGGAATTGCCCACTGACCGGGAAACCGCCGAAGCCCTTCCCTTCTGGGATTCCGGATTTCTGCAGCAGATGTAAAGAACCTCCTCCAGCTCCGATAAAGGCAAACTTGGCAGTCAGCTTTCGCTTACCTTCCTCCTCGCTATCGACCTTCAGCTTCCAACTCCCATCCGCGAGTTGCGTAATGTTCGTGACCTTGGCTTGCATGGCGAGCTCTACACCATCCAGCGAGATCAGGTAGTCGATGAGCTGCTGAGTGAGAGCTCCAAAATTGATATCGGTGCCGCTTTCGACTCTCGTCGCCGCGATCACTTCATTTTCATCACGACCTTGCCCAAGGAGCGGAGCCCAATCCTCCACGACCTGAGGATCATCGGAGAACACCATTTCCTCGAAGAGGTGAACTCCAGAAAGGGCGTCGAAGCGCTTTTTGAGGTAATCCCTATCCTCGCGGCCTCTCACGAAGCTCATGTGCGGGACTCGCTTGATGAAGACGCTCGGGTCGGCAATGACTCCGGACTCCACGAGATGGGCCCAGAAATGCTTGGAGTTCTCGAACTGCTCGTTGATCTTGATGGCCTTCGAAACATCAACCGATCCGTCCTCCTTTTGGGGCGTATAGTTGAGCTCGCAAAGAGCCGCGTGTCCGGTGCCGGCATTGTTCCAGGCATGGGAACTCTCTAGAGCGACCCGTGGAAGGGACTCTACAATCTGCAGAGTCAGGCTGGGGTTCAGCTTCTTGAGCATGATCCCTAGCGTAGCGCTCATAATGCCGCCGCCAATCAAGACGACGTCTGGATTCTCGAGAATAGGACCTGTCGAAGGTCTTACGGTGCGTTGTTTCATAGCGTTGCGACCGCGGCTCGAGAGGAGCCACGGTTTCAATAGCGTTCAATAGTTCTTGGTGCCCGTCCGCCCTCGAAAGGGCTCGAGTTGGTGCGACTCGAAAAACGGGAGGGCTGTTCAGACCCAATAGGCCGCCAGTTGCAACCCTTCACTCAAACTAATGCATCGCTTGCGCCAAATCAGCTCGGGGCTCCTTTTGAATCGAAACTGGATCAGCTTCAAAAAAGCCCTAAGTGGGGCTGCGAAGAATCAAGCGAGACTGCAAGGCATGCGGCCCCATTTTGATGGCATAGCCTCCGGAAACGCTTACTTTTTGGTCTGCAAAGACAGGACCTTCTTGGACGCGTTGATCTTCCCCTTGCTGCTGTAGTCCTCGTGGTAGTCCTCGATGCGATCCAAACGGTACAAGTAGTTGATCATTATCCCGGCCGACTCCTGCAACCCTTTCAACGAAGTATCCCCCATCCAGTTGAGCTGCTCCATGCGAGCTCCGTTGCTGATGTGGAAATGAGCCACAGGATTCGCTGCAGTTTGCATCTTACGTCGCTTAACTTGCAGGAGATAGTGAGCGCAGTTTCTGAGCAAGATGGGCTTAAGCGCTTCACTCAGCTTTTCATCCCGAGACCAACGGGTGCTTTCCAGTGTCTTGGCAACAAACGGGATGGGCTCTTCGTCCCCGATTAACTTTCCAAGAACTTTGAGTTCGGAAGGCAGGAGACGGAATTCCCCGGAGGCCAACTCGGATTGAAACCATTTCAGGAAGCCGGGAATCGGCGAGAGCGTGGCGAACTGCTTCAAATTCGGTAAATCACGACGCAAAAGATTGACCACCTGCTTGATGAGGAAATTGCCAAAGCTGATGCCCACCAGCCCCTTCTGGGCGTTGGAGATGGAATAAAAGATAGCCGTGTCCGCCTCATCCGATTCCAAGACAACCGCTTTCTCATTGAGCAACGCTTGAATCTGGTCGGACAGTCCCTTCACGAGAGCCACCTCGATAAAGATAAGCGGCTCGTCTTTCATGCAGGGATGGAAAAAGGCGAAACAGCGGCGATCCGTATCTAGACGGTTCTTCAAATCTGACCACCCCCTGACCCGATGCACCGCCTCGTAACGGCTTAGCTTCTCCAGCAGGGAGGCGGGCGAATTCCAATTTATGCTCTGCAACTCGAGGAACCCGACGTCGAACCATGACTTGAGGAGCTCCTTCAAATCCATCTCCAAAGGGGCCAGGTGCGGGTGTTCCTTTTTGAGGGAAAGCAATTCACTGCGTAGCTCTACCAAAAACCTTGGCCCAGAGTGCAAAGTGTTGAACTCCCTGAGCAGCTTAACCCGTGCTGGCTCTAACGCTAAACGAAGGTCATGCCGGGCGGTTTCGATATCCGCTTCTTCTTTGGCATTTTTCAATGCCTCAACCGCGCCTTCCACCAGATCCCCATCAGCCCCGTATTCACGACTCAAAATGGTCAAGAATTCCAGACGTTGCTCCGGCGAAAAGCTCAAGTAGGAACGAGCGAGATCCGCAGCTCTCTTACGAGCGGAAACCTCTCCTCCTTGCTTAGAGAGGCAGGCTTCGATCTGGCTTCTCCAGTCGTCCGGATCCAGCTCTACTGAATGTTGCGATTTTTTGGATACACGAAAAATCTCCCACCAGGCAGAGCCCAGCTTGCTCCAGGATCGTTCGAAAATCCCTTCTTTTCCCTTTTCTTCTTCCTCTGTATTTTTCGGCATAATTGATGTCCTAAAATTTATTGAGCCCTAGCGATAAACTCACTCAGCTTCAGCATATCCGCACTCCCTATTCTAGCAGGTCCATTATCCGGAAAACCTCGATTAGAAGGCTCTGTTATAGGCTCTTTCAGCCATAGACTCTGGCCTCGCTGCCATTTTGCAAGCCAAGTCGAACGCATCCAGTCTCCAGCGGGGCTTCGACCTTAGTAAGTATCCCTCGGATACAGGAAATCGTTAAACCACGTCGAGTCTAGCCTTGGTCCCGTTCCCCGATTTCAGAGAGGACCTGGTAAATACGATCAGAAATGGGAAGTTCGCGATCCCCCTTTTCTCCCTTCGATTCGCCCGCAGCGCTCCAAGCTCCTTCCACAATGTCAACCGAGGAACCAGCGGTGGAAACGTTACCACGACCGCCCCGGTCGTTCCCTGTAAACGAGGTGGAGGCCAGAACGGTATTCTCCGACTGACTAGCGTAGACCGATCCCATGCGGACTCCGCCATTGTTACCGGAAATTGTACAGGAAGCGATTTCCAGATCGAAAACGCCGCGCCCCTCTTCGTCATGTCCCAAAAACATGGCCCAACTCCCTGAGTCCGCGATTCGGCTTTCGAAAAATACCAGTCTCTTGGAATTTCGAGCGAAGACACCTACATCTCCGTTGTTGAGCAGTTCGCAACGAACGAAAGCGGAATCCTCGAAACGATTATCAAGACTGATTCCCGCCCCCCGGTTTTCACGCATTTTGCAGTCCACTGTAATAACCGCCGAGCTATCATAGTAAGCTACCCCATCGAAGAAATTGCGATCAAAGACCGAGTTTTTCACCAAGACGTCCCTGCACCGCCAGCTGATTACGAGGCCGCCAGATCGGTTGTTGCTACTGTCGACATTCTCGACGAGCAGCCCAGTCACGACACGGACGTCTATGCCGTTGTTTCTTATCCAAGGCAAGTCGTGGTGGTACTCGCTCTCCTGCCTGTCTCGGTTGCCATCGATAGTCAGGTTAGCAATGCTGACATCCGATATACGCTCCTCTTCGAGAGGATAACTCGACAGCGATCCCACGGAAAGAACAGGGGTTTGCACTCCAGAAGCCAAACGCAGTCGTACGTCGGATTCGCCAATCAATTGAACCCTTGAGCGATTGATATGAAAACTGTCCCGAAGTTTGTAGTCGCCCGTTCGGATGAGAACCTTTACACGCTCTGCCCTACTCGCATTGAGCAAACGCTCCACTCGCTCAAAATCACGGTTGCGGGAAATCTCGAACACCGCCTCTTGCGATCCCAGCGGGTCAGGCCCCTCGGAAGCGACCACATAGTTTCGCTCCGTTACAGTGAAGCAGAACGCGAATATGCAGACGCGCCAAATGAGAAGCTGAGTCGATTTTAGGAACATGGGGGTATACGGGGTTTCGACCCTAAAACCCTACGTGAACTACCACATATTTCCAGTCCTAATAGCGATTATAACAAATCGCAAAACCCCGACGAAACGGCACACGCATCGCACCAAGCTACCGTGCCCGAGAGGACGGCTTTAATCGGATCCTTCGCGTCTGCGAAGGCGAGCTTCCACTCCCTCCATGAGAGCCCTTGCTCCAATAGGCTTGTCGAAAAAACCATCTGCTCCGACTCGCCTGGCTTCCTCCCTCAATTCCGGCTCAACGCACCCCGTTAACATGAAAACAGGAGCTTTGGATCGCGACTTGAGAGCCCGAATCACATCCAAGCCATTCACTCCATCCATTCTCTCGTCGACGATTGCGAAGTCATGCTCGAAGCAAATCTGGGCCTGGAGAACTTGGTCTCCGCTAGCGACCCGTTCGACCAACCATCCGTAATGCTCGAACAGCATGCCCAACGATTCCAAGACCATCGGATCATCGTCCACCAAAAGCACCTTACGTCGATTCGGTCCAGTCATTCGCCCTTCCTCCATTTTCTAATACCCGAGCAGTTTCTTTTCCCAAGCCCGCTCCGCCTCCATCACTCGCGACAAGAAAGCTTCCTCGCCTCCGAGTGAGGGAATTTGGGCAGGCTCGAGCGGGAGCCAAATCTCGAAGCGTACTCCCCCCATTTCAGATTTTTCTGCGATGATGCTTCCGGAATGGTGGTGAACCAAGAAATAGGAAGCCAGCAGGTTCACCCCGTATTGGTCGGGCTTGTTAGAACGGGTGAAAAACGGATCAAACAAACACTGCAGATTAGAAGCAGACAAGCCCGGGCCGTCATCTTGCAGGACAACTTTCACGCCGTCGTAGTTACCATTTCCCTGTTTCTTCTCCACGGAAATGACGAGCCTGCCGCCGTCTTTCGCATTTTCGGCTTCATCCTTTATGATTAGCTCAAACAGACGATCGATCATCGGCCCATCGGCTATCACGTTCGGTACTTGATCCGGTTGAAATTCGACTGATATTGACCTCCTAGCCAGTTCGCTACGGTTCTGGTCTAACGCTCGATTCAAGGCTGCGTTTACATCGACTTCAGTCTCATTCGGAGCAGAAGGAGCTTCCGGAATTTTCTGAACCTCTTTCAGCAATTCCATGACCTTGGCGATCGAATCCTGGGCAGTGGCGTAGAAGTTATTCCAATAATTGGGGTTTCGCAGTCGCTCCAAATCGACATCCTCACTCTGCAGCTTCAAGGGAGCCAGATCGAGGAAGGTCTTAACAGCTGTGAGGCCATTGCGCATGTGGTGGTTCAGGCCTGCGGCGAAAATCCCGAGACTGATGAGGCGATCAGTCATCATCAGCCTCTGCAGAGCGGATAGCTTCTCTTTCATCAAGAGGTCGCGCTCCCTCTGGATGAGATAGAACTCCATGGCCCGCATGATACTGATCTCCAACTCTGGAGTCTCGACTGGCTTGGTAATGTATTTGTAGATCGCCCCCTCGTTAACCGCTGAAATCGCCGCATCGATATCGGCGTAAGCCGTGCAAAGGATACGAATGGTACGGGGCCTAGACTGGCGAATATTCTCAAGCAGTTCGGTACCTTGGGCACCGGGCATTCTCTGGTCAGTCACGACTACTGCAAAAGAATCGGGGGACTCGGAGAACTTGTCCCATGCGGTTTCGGCATCATATGCCGTCACCACATCAAACGTATCCATCAGATACTCACGTACCAAATCAGTAGTCTGCTCCTCGTCGTCGACGAAGAGCACCCGAAAGCTCTTATAATCGTATTGGCCTGTCATTTACTTTCGAATACGCGTTTTCACGTATTGGCGTATCTTGGTAGCGTGATAGTGAAACGACACCAGTCCTCGTACTCGCTGTCCACCAAGATCTTCCCATTGTGTTGATCAATTATTCTGTGACAAATACTTAGACCAAGCCCAACTCCTTTTCCAACCTTCTTGGTGGTAAAAAAAGCGTCGAAAACTTGTCCCAGTTCCTGCCGTTTTATCCCTAATCCGTTATCCTCGAAAACAAGCTTTATCTCATCGCCTTCTTCTACACCGGAAATTTTTAGCCAACGCCCTTCGCCACCTTTTTCGAGCAAACTGTCCACCGAGTTCTGCAGCAGGTTTATGAAAAGGTGAACGAGCTGAGTCTGGTTACCGCGGATGAGCAAGCCACTCGAAACCTCCTTCTCCAGGCTCAGCTTGGCAACAGGGATTTGCACGAAGCGGATAGCGGTATCAATCGTCTCGAGTAAATCGATCCGCTCGAACCGACTGGCATCTGGATGGGTAAATTCCCGCAGACTCGAAACGATCGACGAAACGCGTCGGATCCCTTCGTGCATATCGGCAAGGGGCTTCTCCAAGAGCTCGGGCTCCGGGTGTGGAGATCTGCTAAGCCGCTTTTTGATTAGGTGGATCGAGGTAACCGCGAAGTTCAACGGATTGTTAACCTCATGCAGCAGTCCCGCGCTGAGCTGGCCCAAAGATGCCATTTTCGCCTGTTGCACCATCTGGGTTTCCGTCTGTTTTATCAGGCTTAGTGCCTTCTCGAGACGCTTGGTTCGGTCCTCGATTTGCTGCTGCATGTCGTAGACCGCGGCCAAATTACGGCAGCGAGCCAACAGCTCCATGGAGGAGAAGGGCTTGGTCAAAAAGTCCGTTGCCCCGGCGTCCAGAGCCTCAAACTTGACCTCTTCATCCGCCCTTGCAGTCAACATGATAATGGGAACGCCTTTGTGCTGAGGCATCTCCCGCAGTCGTTTCGTAGCGGCGATCCCATCCATTTCCGGCATCATGTAATCGAGCAGAATCAGATGGAAACGGTGACTCTCGGCCAGCTTCAAAGCCTCCATCCCATTGTGAGCTTCATGGATCCGGTAGGCTCCTTTCAATTGCGAACGGAGAAAGCGCATCATTTCGGGCTCATCATCCGCGACAAGAATACCGGGAAGCTCCTCTTCTTCAGTCGCTACCTCTCCGCTTGGTTTCTCGACGGTAGAGTTAACATCCAACTGAGTTGGAAAAAAGTCCGCTCTCCGATAGAGCGTCTCTAGCCATTTAGTATCCACCTCATCCTTACCTTGAGAAACGACGGAGCTTTCTCCGATGGGCTCAACCGTTACATCTAGGGTCGCCCCCATAACCGTGCCTTTGCCGAGTTCGCTCTTGGCATCTACTTCTCCACCATGCAGACGCACCAGATCTCGAACCAAGGCGAGACCGATCCCGACACCTTGGTAGCGTCGATTCGACGAAGTCTCCGCCTGCCAAAAGCGATCAAAGACACTCTCAAGTTCCTCCGGAGCAATCCCTTTGCCTGTATCTTCGATCTCGATACGAACATGCTTTCCCAACCGCTTTGCTCGGACTGTGATTGCTCCCTTCTCAGGGGTGAATTTGATCGCGTTAAAGAGAAGGTTCAACAGCACCTTTTCGACCTTCTCCCGGTCCAAATTCACCATCGCAATCCCCCCGTCGTCTATCTCCCAGCGAAAATCCAAGCCTCTTTCCTCGGCCAAAGGAAAGAAGGAGCGGCAGATTCCCTCCAGATAGGGCTCTAGCTCTACGGTCGTTGGCCTCAACTTTAGGGAGCCACTGTCCAAGCGGACTAGATTCAGCAAATCATTGATCAAACGCATCAGCCGCATCGCGTTTTGCTGCATTATATCCAAAAGTTCCTTACGCTCAGTATCCGCAACTCCCTCATCGCTTCGTCTCAAGCGATCCAGAGGACCAATCAAAAGAGTCAGAGGAGTCCTTAGCTCGTGACTTATGTTGGCGAAAAAATTGGTCTTGGCCTTGTCCATCTCGAGCAGCTTCAGGTTCGATTCCTTCAACTCTTCCCGCTGCTTCGCCATTTGCTCCCGAAGGAGGAACTCCCTAAAACGTGAGCGATTCAGATAGTAGCTGCCGGTAATCCCTATCAGTCCCGTTAGACCAATGAAATAGTAGTTATTGATCAGACGCGACAGCCCCGTCCCGCCATGGTAATAGCAGGCGGCCGTATAGATGCAGATCATCATCAAAACGGCCAACACCGTCTCCGGCACATACATCTGAGCGACCCAAGTCAGTCCTATCAAAATGAGATTTAACCCCGCGTAATAAGGCGAAGCCACGCCTTCTGTGTAGTAAATCATCAAAGCAATAAAGACCGATGGCAGCGCGAAGATAAACAAGCCGAAAGCCCTATAGAACTTGCGGCCGATAGGTCCTTTGAGAACCCACCAACAGAGCAAAGCGATCAACGAGCAGCCTACTCGCAAAAGTAGAAAAAACCAAAAGCTCTCTGGGTATACAAAGTAGTCGAGCAATGCCCCAAACGGCATCAACAGTACGATGAGCAAGGTCCCGATTCGGGAATTGGCGACACGGGTCGAAATGTTGTATTCAACAAACCGAGACCACTCGTCTTCTCTAAACCCACTAGAATTAGGCATCAGCAGCGGGCTTCCGAATTTCCAGAAACAGATTTACTCCCGAAACGTCTTTTCGAAGCGTGAGACAATCCTTGGGTGCCTGACGGGGGGCGAGACTCATAAAGTCCTCCGCATTTCGGTAGATGAGATGCCACTCCATGACATACTCCATAACCCCTTTTACCGGGTTGCTTTCATCAACATTGGTAGCCACCACTACGCCGCCGGGAGCAACCATCTCATAGAAGATTTCGAGCAATCGTTGGCAAACCCGATCGGATAAATAGTCGAACAAGCCTGCACAGTAAACGACGTCGTATCCAGAATCTCCTGTTCCATCCCTGCCGATGCGTGGCCCTTCTCGCAGTATCTGATTCACCGAACGCTTGATCGTTCTCAACGGCGTCGATCGGCCGTATTGGGATTTTAGATCTTCCAGCAGCCGCCCTGTTCGCTGCAAAGTCTCTTCATTGAAATCAAGTAAGGAAAAGTCCGCCGCATCGCAAAGGCTGCTCCCTTCCAAGAATTTCTGCACCTCCATAGCGGGACCGCAACCTAAGTTGAAAATCCTCGTAGCCCGGCCCGCCGACTTGCCGCGCTCGACTTCAGAGTTCAGCATTTCCACAAGGTAATCTATGCGGTTGCGATGAGCCTCAGCTGGAGGAGAAGCCAGAAATGTCGAATTTACCACCTTCGCAAAAATGGAAGCGCCCTCGGCTGGATTTCTAAGAATCATGTTAACCATCTCATAATCGCCCGCATAGCCCAAAGGCTTGTCGTACGTCCGATGCACGAAAGGAGCGCACATAACAAGCGGGTGGAGCTGGCGGCGGCAGTAGGCCCTGTGGATGGCAGTAGCCTCCTCACTGACAGAAGATGCAACCTCTTCGAAGCGGCCGAATTGCTCCGCGACGAGAGGTGCCATAAGAGCATTGATGCGATTGATCAAATCGAGCTCCCGCCTGCTGCGATCGCTCTCGGGGGCCGACCTAATGGTGACCTCCAACTGCTCCGTCCAACGCTGTAGATCCGCCAAAAGCGACTCGATATCCGCAATCGAAACCTTCAGTTCTGGGGAGACCGCCTCCAACTTTCGCCAGTCTTGGATAAGTCTTTCGAAGTCGTCCGCCAGGCGCTCTAGCTGATTACTCGGCGAGAGCATTTCCATGTCGATCCAGCTCTCCTCGTCCAAGGTCCCCTCGCAAATGAGGACAAGGCCCGTATTGATCATGTTGCTGACGATGGCTCGACCACGATAGACGCAACGAGCGTTAATGATGATTTCGAAATCTCCCAAGACCTCAGAAAGCTGAAGGATGCTGTAGGGATTGTAGACTTCGAAGGAGACCAAGTAGCGGGTCATCCTCATGACCGTAGCCCGTATCAGGGTTCCTTGGCTATTCTTGCAAACTATGAGGCTCTCGTTCTCGAATACGGGATTTTGATTCATCAACTACAACTGGGAAGCTGCACTGTAAAAGTGGCCCCTCGCTTTGGGCGAGAGCAAATCGAAATCGATCCAGCAGCCGCTTCGACTATCTTGCGGGCTATGTACAATCCCAGCCCGGTCCCTTGCGTCTTGGTCGTGTAGTTGGGCAGGAAGATCTTCTGCCGAAGCTCGGGCGAAACCCCGTCTCCGTTGTCTGAAACCGAAAATTCAATCATCCCGTTTCTGACCGAGCCGCAGAAGCAAACGACTCCTCTCTCTTCGGGAGCCGCATCTATGGCGTTCTGAAGCACGTTTACTAAGATCCGCACCACCGCATGCCGGTTCAAAGCGGGCAATGCGGATACATCCTTAAGCTCTACGGAGAGCTCGACCCCCTTTACCTCCGCCCGGCCGCGAACAAAATTCGCCGAAATCTGAGCGATATCTCCCAAGGAAGCATAATCCGCCCCAAGCGACTTAGAACTAGAAAGAGCTTTCCACTGCTCTACCAGCGAACCGAGATACGAAATATTCTGATCCATCATCGCCGCCAGCTTCGCTACCTCAGGATTCGAATTTCGCTCCATCAATACAGAGCTCAAGGCCTGCAGACTCGTCAGAGGATTGCTAATATCGTGCAGAAACGAAGCAGCAACCAAGTCCTCGGACACCTTAGATCCGCTATCCGCCGGCTCTTCAACCTGAGTCGCCGGGTCAATCAGGAGTTCTTTGAGTCTAGACTTTAGGGCCCTCGCATCGCACGGCTTATGGAGGCAATCCGAGGCGCCCAATCGCATAGATTCCTCTACCGACTCAAGGTTAGCGAATCCTGTCAAAATAATCACACGCGCAAAGCGATCCACATTACGGATGCGCCTGAGCGCCGCTAGACCATTCTCGTCAGGCAGATGCAGATCCAATATGACAACATTAGGAAGTAGCTCTTTAAATCGATCTACTCCCTCCGCGGCAGTGCTTGCGGAAAAGGTCTGGTAATCGTCCTCGAGAAGCAACGACAAGGCTTCCCTGACGTACGGATCGTCATCGATCAAAAGGATTTTCTTTTTCGAAATCGTCAAAACAGGCCTCCAAGGATTAGACCGGCCACTTTCTAGGAGCGACGCAAAAACATACAAGGTCCAAAGCCGATACGGTACCAAGCGAGGACCCTACGAGAGTCAGAGAACTCAGAATAAAACTTATTTAACCTCAAGGTTTGCCTTAGGTCAGATACATGAAAATGAGCCCATCCCCCTTTTTCGAGAGATAAGACGTCCCCCTAATTCTAAGTGTTTTCTGCAATTTATAAAAACACACCCTCAGTTATGTACCATCAGTATATCTATCATTAGAATCCTACCCTAAATTGCGGCATCAATTTAGACTGGCTAAAGATTGCAAGAGATTGATCGAGCTAGAAGGTCGCTCTCAACCCTTAACACCCCAGCCTTACGTGCCCTCACGCATACAAGAGGCCCTATTTTTTTTGGGACTTTACCCTTAAGGAACGGTTTTTTTCAAAAAGAAGTCACCTGCCTGTCAAATTAGCACTTGGAGACGGGGCGTCTGATTTGGAATTTTCGAATAATACTTGAATCCGATCCGAGCTTCCACAGCGTCATCGCCTTTCCCTCAGAGCCCAAATGCCAGGTCCATCCAAGCCACAGTCCAAATCAATCCAAAGAGTCAAAGACGGCGTACGACGCTTCCTGGACACGATGGCTGAAGAGCAAGACTGGGATCAGGAGAACGCGTCTGACAGCACAGCCGCTACCGAGCGTTCATCACACACCGAAAACCTGCCTGAGGAGTACGTGCGTCTAGCCAAACAGGAGTCCCAGACTCTAGAAGCGGAACAACGCCAGATCGCGGTTTGGAGAGCGGAGATGGAGGCGATCCTGAAGGATCGCGAAGAGCGACAAAGCTATTTCGCGGACTTGGCTCAGGAGCGGCACTCCCGCTTCCAGATGATGCTAGAGCGAGCGAAAGATCAACTCGCAGGTAAAACAGTACCGGAACAGGCTCCCGAAGCAAGCGAGGCAGAAGAGCCGGACGAACCAGTTTCAGAAGCCAAGTCTCTTTCCCCCGTATCCTCCCAACCCTACTCCGCCCCTACCCTCGATCTTCTCGAGGCCTCGACTCTGGAAACAGATGGGCTGGTATCTCCGGAGAAACTGGAGGAGCAAGAGCGCAAACTTCAAAACACGCTAGACAGCTTCGCAGTGGACGCCACCGTCTACGATGCCGTCGTCGGGCCGCGCGTCACTCAATTTCGAATACGGCCAGGTATCGGCGTAAGAGTCGAAAAGATCAGCGCTCTACAGAAGAACATTGCCTTAAACTTGGCTCAGACAAACGTTCGTATCCAAGCTCCCATACCCGGCGAACCCTACGTTGGAATCGAGCTGGGCAATGGCAATACGATGCCAATCCGGCTTCGCTCCGTCTTCGAATCACGGGCATGGCAACAAGGCAAGGAAACCATCCCGATCACCATCGGCATGGATATCCAAGGCAAGATCATCGTAGCGGACTTGGCCAAAGCCCCCCACCTCTTAATCGCAGGCGCCACCGGAAGCGGTAAATCCGTTTGCATGAGCAATCTGATAGTTTCCCTGCTCTACCGTTTTTCTCCCGAAGAGCTGGAACTTGTGCTCGTAGATCCCAAGCGAGTGGAATTCGGACTGTTTCGCCAAGTCCCTCACCTAATCCACCCTGTAGTGGGTGAAGCCAAGAAGGCAGTTGCTCTTTTAAAATGGGTGGTAAGCGAGATGGAAAACCGCTACGAAATCCTAGCCGAGAAGCAGGTCAGAAATATCGCCGGCTACAACGCCAAAGCAGAGGCTCAAGGTTTCGATAAGATGCCGTTCATGGTCGTGATTATCGACGAGCTAGCAGACTTGATGATGACTTCAAAAGGCGAGGCCGAAGCTTCCCTAGCGCGAATCGCCCAGCTTTCTCGAGCCGTAGGAATCCATACTATCATCGCGACACAACGACCGTCCGTGAACGTGATCACTGGAGTTATTAAGGCAAACTACCCGACCCGTATTGCGTTCCAAGTATCCTCAATTGTCGATTCCCGTACCATCTTAGACTGTAAAGGGGCAGAGTCTCTTCTAGGTCAGGGCGACATGCTATTCAATCCACCTGGCTTCGCTCGGCTCGTCCGTATCCAAAGTCCTATGGTACAAGACGAAGAACTGATGCGAGTGGTAACTCACGTGACCGAAGGGCAAATGGAGAACCACCGAGTCGACCTGAGTTCCTTCGACGGTGCGGTCGCCGGTTCGACCGAAGCGCTAGCAGATGGGGCTGACGATCTTTACATGGAAGCCTTGAAAATCGTGGCCGAAACGCAAAAAGCGAGCACCAGCTACCTGCAAAGGCGATTGAGAATTGGATACAACAGAGCTGCCACTTTGATCGAGGAAATGGAGGATCGATTCCACATCGGCCCACAAAATGGCTCAACGCCTCGCGAGGTATTCGTCACCATGGAGGAGCTTTCTCGCTAAACCATGGATATCCTCTCCATCAATGCCCTCCTCGACGCCCTCGAGGAGTTCGGGCCCGCAAAAGTAATCAAAGGGACGCGTAAACGTCCGATTTCGAGTTTCGCGCTTCGCAGTCTGTATTCAGACTATTCTCACAAATCCACCTACGTTCTCTTTCTCGCCCAATATCCGCTTCTTCCATCCGAGCTGGCCTTGGAGATGACAGAGGGGCTAAAGGAAAATCAGGCCGAGGTGGCCGCAGCGCTGGCAGCCAACCCGAGATCTCCGCAGCAAGCTCTCCAGATACTTTCCAAACACACGGATCCTCTGGTGAGAACGGCAGTCGCCCAAAACCCGAACGCAAGTCCAAAGGAGTGTCAAATCTTAGCGCAGGACAGCGCCCCATTGGTCCGCTCAAGGATTGCCGAAAACCCAAGCCTACCCAATTTTCTACAGTTCATTCTCGCCAACGACGAAGAGGCTGCGGTCAAAGTCGCTCTGGCCGGAAGAGAGAACTTGGATGCCGACGTCGCCTACCAACTCAGTTGCGACAAGTCCATACTGGTAAAAACCGCCCTCCTACAAAACAAGTCTTTGGACCCAGAAATGATCCAGATGTGGGCGGACCAAGACGACGAGGAGTTACAGCAACTTCTTATTCGTCGATTCAAGCATTTCCCCGCTTCGGTTAGGAATTCACTTCGCTATTCTTCGCACAGCTCAGTTCGTTTTCCAGCTTTGGATGCTTCCCCGCTTTCTTTGGCTGAAATGCTTTGGCTAGCTGAGTCTGACAGTATCGAAGATCGAGTCTACCTCGCGCGGCAATCCGACCTGCCCGCCGCAATCCAGCGTATCTTAGCTCAGGATACATCGGAGAAAGCGAGACGCAACCTCGCTGCAAACTCCAATCTCCTGCTCGAAATTGGAGAACGCATAGCGACCTCCCATGACCTGCAAGCCTGCATTGCCTTGGCAAAAAACCCGAAAGCCAGTCCAGAGCTTCTGAACGAACTCTGCCTCCATCCCGACCCTCAAGTTGCCACACTTGTAGCCTACCGAGAGGATCTAAGCGACAAACATTGGAATCTCCTCATCAATCAACGGGAGGACAATCAAGTTGCAGAACACATCGCTTTCCAAGCGGTCGAGTATCCAGAAATCGAGGCAAGCGTAGCCAGTCGCTTTTCCCATAGCCTCAACCCTTCTTTGCGAGCCTTTGCAGCTGCTGCCTTTCAACTTCCTGCTGCCGACCTGGCTAGATTGGCGCAAGACCACTGCGACAAGGTGCGCGAGTCTGTCGCTCAAAATCCAAGCCTCCCTGAAGCCCAGTTGCGAGCGTTGTGTTACGATCAGAATCAGGATATCGCCAATACCGCCGAAAAGGCGGTCGCGATTCGACTCCAATCTCCACATTCATCAACAAACGAGCCCTCCGCTCGCCAAACTCACGCTTCCCGAGCACCAATCGAATCCCGCAAGAAGATTCTCGGGAAGATCCTAAGCTTTTTTAAAGAATAGAAAATGGCCAAAAAAACTCAAAAACTAAGTCCACTCACTTTTGCGGAAATCGTACTCCGCGGCGACAGCGACACTATTCGCCAAGCCCTCGAAGCCCGCACAAAAATTGACACCCTGCTGGAAGAACGCGAAGCCGCCTATCAACGTATCAGCGAACTAGAAAGCCAGGTAGAATCGATCGTAGGAGAAGAAGGTGTATTCCCATTTCCCGAACCGCCCGCTCCGGTATTCGCTTTTCCAGCACAAGCAACACCTAAGAAGGCAGCCAAGAAAGCAGTCGCCAAAGCAGAAAAGCTCGAAGAACCGAAGCAAGAGACCGACGAGCAAAAGCCAGCTGAAGAGGACGAGTAGAATAACCCCGTCCAAACCTGATTCTGCCGGATCCCAACTAAAGCTCCCCAGAGCGAACCGAGGATTCGAATTTATCCATGCCAAATAACATGTCCATAGACGAGCTCGTCGCGGTCAACTCTCTGCTTATCGAGCGAGAGACTTGCCTCGCCGACCTTAGTCATATCGAGACGACCATATCGGATATCCTTGGCCAAGAATATCCATTCGAGCTACCGGCAGCCACGCTGCCATCCACACAAAAGGGGAAACGAGTTAAAGCTCCTAAGAAAAAGAAGGCAAAGGCTGCCCCAAAAATAAGGCGGCTAAAAGAACCAGAGATCGCCTATCGCGTCGTATTGCAGGAGAATGGGGAAAACCTCACCCACGACTTGCTTGATTTCTCCCCCTTCCTGGATTTGATAGCCACTCCATTACCAAACCACCGTATTCAATCAGTGGCTACTCTTGGGCCAACCTTTGAAGTAGTAGAGTCGCTCTTCGAAAGCGAATAAAGAAAGGGCCCCACCTCACAGGAAGGGCCTTTGATTTTCTAAATTTAATTTCACGCAGGCCAATGCTGCGTGCGTTCAGAAGGAACGTCCGACAAAGAGTCGGAGATCACGCGCGTGCTGATCGGGAGACGCCTCGTAGTCACGAGTTCCATACCCTCCTTTGAAGGCGACCCAAATATCGTTTTCGAATTGATATTTCACGACCGCGTTCGCTTCGGTTTCTTCACGATCGTCTTGATGCTGAGCCGCAATAAACGCTCCGTAGAATGTCCACTGCTTGTGCTTGTAAAGCGTCTTGAGATGGGCCGAATCTGTTCCCCTCTCAAATTGATTCGTGTACCAAAGAAGAGTCGCATCGATTGCAAAAGAGGTACGGAACGGGTTCAAAATAGTCGAATCACCACCAACATGGGTCCATCCAAGATCCATCGACAAGGCGTTTTTCTTGTAGTTTAGATTCAATTCAACAACTCGGCCGTCCTGACTAGAAAACGGACCAGAGCGAGTGCCCTCTTGCTGAAAAGCATGAACCGACACATTATACGCACCCGACTCTTCCGACTCGTGAAGCAAGTAGTTCACCTTCAACCCTAAGGTGTCGTAGTAACCGTCCACATGATAACCATAGCTTGAAAAGCTAAACGATTCACCCTGCCCCCATTTGGCCTGTATAAACTGTACCCCGTTATCTCCACCGGTTTGGCCAAGGCGTTCGCTGATACTGGCAAAATCACTAGTCAAAGACGAGGAACCGTCGACCCGACTCGGCCAGGCACTAAAATCGGCGATGTGCCCTAGATCTAGGCTAACCGACCCAAGAACCTTCCCGTGAAAGCTAACTCCCCCAAAAGCCTGTCCCTTATGCCGCGTCTTGTAGGTGGGAAAGAAGTCGTAGCCAGCAACCTGCCGTCCCAGCTTCAAGCTGACCTCACTTATAGAATCTCCTTCAGCATGGTACTCTAGATAAAGCTCATTTAGCAGGCTGGTATAGTCATTGGATAGCCAATACGCAGCGTCTTCCCTTCCATCCTCTTGAAGATTCTCGACATGAACATACTGACCGTGCCAAGAGAGATTTTCGCTTAGATTCGAATCCAAGTTCACAGTCGCGGAAATGCTGGTACTGCTTCCATCGACACCGTTGCCGTAGTCGCGCTCCATGGACAACAGCTGGACACTGCCAGAAGTTTGAACTGATCGATCGAAATGATCATCTGCGTTCAAACCGTTCACCAAGCCTGCAATCAGGCCAAGAATGCTGAGGAGCCGTACCGTGCTGCGGGAGACTGCGTTAAGATTGATATGCATCATAACGTTATAATTTCAGGTTCTAGAAATTTTTATTTACCGCCCCCACGTGCCGCGAAGACTGCTTAGTTCCACATTTCCGACATAACGTCGGCTGAATCGTCGACTCGATCGAAACGGGCTGGGGAGCTCCCGGGCTCTTGTCGTGGACGGGGAGCCAAAGCAGCTTCATTTTCAGCGCTTTGCGTTGCTTTCACTCCGTTCAGTACGCTGTCGAGCATGTCGACAAATTCCTTGAGCTGTCTTGCTTGGACATTTAGTTCTTCCGCAGCAGAGGCACTTTCCTCGGAGTTTGCTACGTTGTCTCGGGTAACCTTATCGATAGCCGCCATGGATGCGCTTATTTCCTGAATACAGGCAGCCTGACCAAGAGAATCTTCAGATATTTCATCCATCTTTTCAGCCACCGAATGAGCGATCTCCAAATTACGCTTCATAGAGTCGGCAATTTTCTCGTTCATCGAGGAGACATGCTGCACAGAATCGTAAGAGGAATTGATCAACTCTCCGGAGGTCTTGGCTGCAGATGCAGCTTTTCCGGCCAATGCCCGAACCTCTTCCGCCACAACTGCGAATCCCTTGCCTGCCTCACCTGCTCTGGCAGCCTCTACTGCCGCATTCAAAGCGAGCAGGTTGGTTTGGAACGCAATTTCGTCGATCGTCTTTACTACCTTCAGAGTTTGCTCCGCAGTCTCTCTCGTTTCAAAAATCGCTCTCTGCGCCTCCTGAATCTGTACATGTACCTCCTCCAAGCTACGAATAGAAGTTTCATTCAAGACCTGTCGAGCCCCTGCCGCCTTTTCCGCGTTACCGTTCGTCTTGCCGGCAATTTCGGTAAGAGAATTTGAGGTCGCTTCCACCGAGGACGCTTGCTCTTCTGAACTTTTCGAAAGATCCATACTCGCAGAGGCGACCTGATTAGACGCTGAAGTAACCTGGAAAGCCGAGCTATCCAAGCCTCCCATAATCTCATGTATCGGTCCCACGATGCTAGTAGTTATCCACACGATGAATACAGCAGCGACCAGGCAAATCCCACCGGTGATAAAAAACGTAAACCAAGCAACCGCCTTCACAGGAGCGTACACGTCTTCGTTGTAGGCAGTGACACAAAGCACCCAATCGGATTCGAAAATAGCCTGTACAGCAGCTATCTTACCCTTGCCCTCGAATTCGTAGGTGATGAATTCACCCGGGCTCTCTAGCGTCTGTTTGCCCCAATCATATGTTCGGATGTCGAGCGTGCCGACGTAATTGGAATTTGGATGAGCGACAATCAGTCCACTCTCCTCTGCGATAAAGGCATACCCCTCTTCTCCTACCTGGATTCTGGACACAAACCTTTCGTATAAGTAGTCGAGCGACATCTCCACCAGCATATGGCCGGATCGGGATCCATTCGATTCCACCAAGGTTGACAAAAAGAAAGACGCCTTTTCCTCATTAGAGTTGTAGCTGATAGGCAAAAAACCTTCCTGCTCTGCATAAGTTCTCGAGATGGTGCCTAGGCGGGAGGCCATTTCCGGAGAAACATGCTCAGAAGCAGCCACTATTAGCCCGCTGTTATCAAGCAAGTAAATCGACTCCGCACATGGGGACTCTGCAACCCTTTCCTCTAGGACCTTAGAAAAGCCATCGGACAGAGCAGTAACGTTGTGCCCCGAAACCCAAGCCTTCATCTCTCGCTCTTTGTCTTCCAGCCAAGTATCTACTTCGTGAGCCGCACTGCTAGCCTGCTGCATGCTTTGGGACTCCACAGCATCCTCGAGGGCCGATTTGAATCGGTAGTGAGTGATCACAGCCAGAGTACCCATTCCCAAGATCACGAAAGCCAGTGAGCTTATTAAAAATTTATCTCTAAGTTTTAGTTTCATTTCCAGTTCTCCCTGGCGCTTATTCCGAGTTGTGAGGGTAGCTAAGTAGCCTGAGTACGGGGGCTGCAGGCTGCAGAGAGAATCGGGAAAACCTACAGCATCTTTACCTATAGGGGATCCAAAAATCCTTTATAATAAAGTTATAACTATAATTTGATTCTCCTATTAAGAAAAGTGTTTCATTCTGTTAAACGCTTATAAAAACGGGTAAACACTCAGCGCTTGAAATCGGGTATTCATTCAAAACGGACCTTAAAAACCATGAATCTCGAGTTTGCGCTTCAGTAGGCACCCTATGTATTCGCGAAATTTTCTAGTAAGGTATTCATCCCAGTTTCATCCATAAAACTTCAAAGTGGTAGCATGCTCATTTCCCACGGTCACAACTTCCTATTCATTCACATCTGTAAGACTGCGGGGAGCAGCATTCAGCGGGCCCTCCAACCCTATGCTGAGCAAATGCCCAAGGACCGCATCACTCGACTACGCAGCAAGATCGGCCTCGTACGTGATCCAAGAAAGACCTACTTCCCCATCCATGCCGACTGGAACTACGCCCGCAAGCGACTGGGGGCAGAAAGATACCACCGCATGTACAAATTCGCCTTCGTACGTAACCCCTTCGATCTGCTCGTTTCGTCCTACCATTACATCCGCAAGAACAAACGGCACCACCGGCACGCAAAAGTAACCGCTCTCGGCTCTTTCTCTGCTTTCGTCGACTACGAAATCCAGCGAGACAAGCTCCACCAGAGCCGTGCCATCTGCGACAAAGACGGAAACCTCATGGTCGACTTCGTGGGGCGTTTCGAGAGCCTGCCAGATGACTTTAAGATGGTCTGTCGTCAACTCGGACTGAAGGCAGAGCTTCCGCACGAAAACGCCAGCTCTCGCTCCGCGTATCAGTCCTATTATGACGAAAAGCTGAGGGACAAAGTTGAAGAATTCTGGTCCGAGGATCTCCAGCGTTTCGGCTACAGCTACCAAGGCTAGCTGGCAGATATCAAAAATTGCCTCTCGCCCAATTCTGCTATCGCACCCAGTCCGCTTAGCTATTGGCTGGAGAAATGAAGTTTCTCCACACCGCGGATTGGCACCTCGGTCGCATATTCCATCAGCTCCATCTCACTGACGATCAAGCCGTCGCCTTAGACCAAATCGTCGACATCGCAGTAGCCGAGAAGGTCGATGCTGTCATCGTAGCTGGAGATCTTTACGACCGGGCCGTTCCCCCACCCGAAGCGGTCGCCCTGCTCGACCGAACTTGGGCGCGGCTGATCTCGGAGACTGGAGCGCCCATCATCGCTATACCGGGAAACCACGATAGCGCCACCCGAGTCGGCTACGGAGCTTCTTTATTGGCCAAATCCGGTCTGCACATAGTCGCCAATTTCGAAGAAGCCATCCAGCCAATCCAAGTGGGTGGAATAGACGTCTTTGCACTCCCCTTCGCCGAGCCCGCGGAAGTCCGAGCCTGGGCGGGCGCATCCGAAGTTCGCGACCACGCCACTGCGATGCAGGTATGCCTGGATCGCATGCGAGAGAATTTCTCTCCTGATCGTCGTCGAATGCTCGTTGCCCACGCGTTCGTAGCGGGCGCTAAAACCGAGTCGGAATCAGAACGACCACTTTCTGTAGGCGGAGCGGGGACCGTGCCTTACGAACTCTTCAAAGACTTCGACTATGTTGCCTTGGGACACCTCCACGCCCCACAGACGATCGCTCCCAACTGCCTTTATTCCGGCTCGCCGCTCAAATATTCCTTCTCCGAGGCCTCCCATAAAAAATCAGTCGTCATCGGGGAAATGGATCCCGTAAGCGGAGACATCAACGTCAGGCTCGTACCATTAAAGCCCAGACGCGACGTAAGAAACTTGGAAGGTGAATTGCTTAAGCTGATTTCCGGTGCCTCTAACGATCCCAAGCGACTGGATTACCTTCGGGTAACTCTGACAGATCAAGGCGCTCTTTTAAACGCCATCAGCCGCTTAAGAGAAGTCTATCCCAACGTACTTCAAATCGAGCGTACCTACCTTCAGAAAACCTCCGCCAGCCAAATCCAAAAACGACGAGAATCGACCGAGACCGAACTCTTCTCAAACTTCTACCGTGAAGCCTTGGATGGAGAGCCAAGCCCCGAAGAACTCTCTCTTTTCCAGCAAGCGATTAATGAGCTGAACCGATCCGAACCTCTAAGCGAGGGAGCCTCTTTGTGAAACCACTGAGACTCACCCTATCAGCCTTCGGACCTTACGCTGAGCCACAAACGCTAGACTTTGCGGAGCTTGGCGGTCGCGAATTCTTTTTGATCCACGGCCCCACTGGCTCGGGAAAAACCACCTTGCTGGATGCCATAACGTACGCCCTGTACGGAGAAACCTCTGGAGCCGGGCGAAACGGGGCACAAATGCGTAGCCAGCAAGCGGATACCAAAACCCTCACCTTCGTACGGTTCGACTTTTGCGTCGGCGAAAACTATTTCCGAGTCGAAAGACAACCCGAACAGGAGGTCGCAAAAAAACGGGGCGAAGGAACGACTAAACGGCCCGCAGAAGCGAACCTCTGGAAAGGCAATTCACCCGGCCGAGATCCAGGACCTTCGGATCTCAACTGGACTCCACTCGCTACCAAAGCGGGGCAGGTTAACAGCGAAGTCGCCCGCATGCTCGGATTCTCCGCAGAGCAGTTCCGACAAGTCATTCTCATTCCGCAAGGCAGATTCAGAGAAGTCTTGGAAGCCGACTCTAAAAAACGGGAAGAAATCCTAGAAACCTTGTTCGGGACACAACGCTTCTCGGCACTCGCAGAGCTACTCAAAACCAAGGCGAAAAATCTTCAGGACCAAGCCAAGATTGGACTCCAACAAAAAGCGGCTTTGCTCGAGGCCCATTTAAGCGAATCCGAACAAGAACTACGCGAAAAACTCAGCCTGACTCGGGTTAAAATCGAGGAACTGGAGGCTCAGCTTAAACCGCTACAGACCAAAAGAGAGCAAGCCAACAAAGCCCTAGAAGCGGCCCGCCTTCTGGATCAACAATTCCTAGAGTTGGAAAAAGCGGATACAGAGCTCTCGGCGATCAAAGCGAGAGAAAGCGAAACCAAAGACGCAAAAGCTCGAGTCGAATTGGCACGAAAAGCAGCGAACCTTCGCTCGGAGTTCGAACTCTATACTCAATCGAAACGGCATCGGGAAAAAGCAGACTCAGAGCTCGAAGGGCTTCGGAAGATTTTGCCCGCTCAAGAAAAAGCCTTACAGCAAGCAATCGAGAAAAAAGCCCTTCTCGACAAGGATTCCGACTCCTTCAAAAAATGGGAAACCGAACTGGCCAAACTCGACGATCTTGAGCCCAAGCTCAACCGTTTGATCCAATTACAGAGCGAAGGAGAAACCGCGAAGAGACAACTCAGCGAAGCTAGCAAGGAATCAGATCGACTCGGCAAGCATAGCACCGAGCTGGCTAAGCGAATTCCTGAATTGGAAAAACGTTGGACCAAATCGCTGCAGGCTCGGTCGCGTATTCCACAGATCGATACCGAACTGAAAAAGGCACAGGAAGCGCTTAAGATTTTAAACCAGCGAAAAGTTCTCTCTGAGAAAATCACGGTTTTAGAGAAAGCTCAAGAACCTCGAAAGACCGCCGGTAAAGTTCTGGCTGAAACGTGGAAGCGACTTTGCTCTGAGCGAGACCAAGAGCAAGATCGTTGGGATAACGGCCAAGCGGCCTTACTGGCCAGCCAACTGGAAACAGAGGCCCCCTGCCCAGTCTGCGGCTCGACCCATCATCCCAAACCCGCCCATAGCTCAGCCGAGTCACTTCCCTCCGAAACTCGGATTAAATCGCTCCGCAAATCCGCAGAGGACGCATTCAAGAAGCTGGAAGCCGCTCGAGAGGTTTACCAAAATGCCGAAAAAGAACTCACCCTCCTTCGCTCCAAACGCGACGCCCTTGCCAAACCAGAATCGAGCGAAGCTCAAATTCTAGAATCGATCGGAAAACTGGATACAGAACTAAAATTGTTGCAGAAGGAAGCGACCAGTTTGACAGAGGATTCGCTGGCAAAATCGCGTAGCGAGGCGGAGGCAGCCGCCCTAGCCGCAAAAAAGGCCGAAGAGGCGGCGAACGAAAGAAAAGGCAGTTTTGAAAAACTACTCTCCGCTTCAAAAGTGATGCAGCAGGATATACCAACGGAGCTCCGATCTTCCATCGCATTGAATAAGCGAAGGTCTCTGATCCGTAATCGTATCCGAGAGTTTGAGACATCAAAGGAGACTACCGAGAAAAGCCTCCAAGCAAGCAGGGAGACACATCAGCAGACGCTAACTCAAATTCGCTCCTTGGAAAAGACTACGAAAGACGCCGCAAAAGCGGAAGCGGAGTTGCAAAGCGTATGGCAAAAAGCTCTTAGCTCGATTGGCTTCGAAAATGAGGAGGCGTGGCACAAGGCTCGGCTCGATTCGGAGGAACTGCTGGTTCTCGAGAAAACGCTAGAGCAGTTCGCAAAAGAGATGGCTGCCGCACAAAGCCGATGTGCCAGAGCAAAAGAGGAGCTCGCAAAGTCAAAGGCTGCCGAACGTCCTCAACTCACCCGTTATAGCGAGGAGCAGCAGGCGGCCGAAAAAGCGTGGCAAGAAACGAGAGATCTGAAAGCAGGGTTTAGCAAAGATCTGGATACGTTGAAACGAGCTTGTCAGCAATTGGACAAAATGGAGAAGGAATTCGGTGAGCTACAAACAGCTTACTCTACCGCGGGGAAAGTGGCCGACGCCGTAAACGGTAAAAACGTCCTTGGTATCACACTACAACGCTTCGTCCTAACCGCCTTTCTGGACGACACCTTGATTGCTGCTAGTTCGCGACTTGTGCGAATGAGCCGCGGCCGCTTTCGCCTGGAGAGACGTCGGGAGCGAAACGACATGCGACGGGCCTCGGGCTTGGATCTAGATGTTTTCGACGAATTCACCGGGCAATCGCGCAGCGTGAACACCCTCTCCGGTGGAGAGTCTTTTCTGGCTTCCCTAGCTCTCGCTCTCGGTCTCGCGGACGTCGTGCAAAGCTACTCGGGCGGCGTTAGAATGGATGCCCTCTTTATCGACGAAGGATTCGGCACTCTAGACCAAGAAGCCTTAGACGAGGCTTTGAAGGCCCTCATGGATCTCAGAGAAAAAGGCCGCCTGGTTGGAATCATATCCCACGTTCCGGAGTTGAAAGAGCGCATTGATGTTCGACTCGAAGTTACCAGCACACGCCAGGGCTCAAAAGCAGCCTTCAAAATTATGGCATAAGCTTACGCCGCCGTGTGAAAGAAGAAATTAATCCCATGAAACAAAGCGACTCTTCCTTCCTGGAGAAATACTTCCAAAGAATTGGATACACGGGCCTAGCAACCCCAACCCTTGAATGCCTGAGGATTCTACATCGCCTGCACGAAGAGAGTATTCCATTCGAGAACCTAAACGTTTTACTCGGTCACGTAATTCGAATCGATAGCGATAGCGTTTTCGAAAAGTTAGTAGAGCAAAGAAGAGGCGGCTATTGCTTCGAGCAAAACACCCTTTTCTCGGACGTTTTGAGGAAGATCGGCTTCCGTGTTACGCCTTATATCGCTCGAGTTCGCTGGCAAGCTCCGGTAGGAACGACCACTCCGCTCACCCACATGATCCTTGGAGTCGAAACCGAAAAGGGTCCCTACCTTGCGGACGTGGGATTCGGGGGCCCCGGCTTGATCGAGCCTATTTCGCTTCAGTCGGAAGCGACTCAACACCTAGACTTCGAACCCAGACGTGTAGTTGATACAGACGGAGGCCATCTTCACCAGATGATGGTTGGCGAGGAATGGCGGGACGTTTATCTATTTGAGGCCAAAGGTGTTGCTCCGGTCGACTTGGAAATTGGCAATTGGTATTCTTGCACCCATCCCAAAGCTCGGTTCCGCAACTCCTTGCTCGTCGCCCAAATCTCTTCGAATGGGCGTATCATGATATCCGATACCGAATTAATCACAAGAGACTGGAACGGACATTCCGTAAGGACGGCGATCGAGGGGAAAGCCCAGCTCAAGGAGCTGCTCAAAACACGCTTTGATCTAGAGCTGGACCATTTCGACCAATTGCCCTTCCCTACTCCTCTAGCCTAAGCGACTTAGCCCGTTTAGATTGACCTTCTGACGATCAGAGTGGGATTTACGATAATCTGAGTTGTGAGAGGCGAAGGACTGCGTTAATTGTACCCCATAACCCACAGCTTATGAACTTTGATTTCCTTCATCCACGCGAACAGTTGCTCAGCATCATGGATCGCATTTACCAGTTCGGCATGACCACCACATCAGGTGGCAACATCTCTATCAAAGAACCGGACGGGACCATTTGGATTACTCCAGCCAGCGTGGACAAAGGATCTCTAACCTGGCACGACATAGTGAAGGTACTGCCGGACGGAACTGTAAGCGGGCGGCATCGCCCTTCATCCGAGTTCCCTTTCCACAAGGCCATCTACGATGCCCGGCCAGACATTAAGGCCATTGTTCATGCCCATCCCTCCGCTCTGGTATCCTACAGCATCGTACGCAAGGCGCCTCCTACTCGGATCATCCCACAGGCTTATGAAGTCTGCCAAAACGTGGACTTCGCCCCCTACGCCCTCCCCGGCAGCGCTAAGCTAGGTGAGAATATCGCCGAGACCTTTGCCCGTGGAAATGATTCCGTGCTCCTAGAAAATCATGGCGTGGTCTGTGGCGGAAAAGACATGCTGGACGCCTTCTCACGTTTCGAGACCTTGGAGTTCTGCGGACGGCTCGCCATCAAGGCTAAACGTCTTGGCAAAGTGAAAGAGCTTTCCCAAGAGCAAGTCGATCTTCGTCACCAGAGAAAGCACCTTCTCCCTGAGTTCGATCCGACTGAACGCACGAGCGAAGAAAAAGCACTGCGTCACCATATTTGCGAGATCATGCATCGCGCCTACCGCCATCAACTCGTCTCCAGCCTAGAAGGCGTCGTTTCCGCCAGGTTGGACGAAAACAGTTTCCTCATCAGCCCAACCGCAGTCGACAGGCAGCTCCTCGATGTCTCGGAAGTCGTATTGATAAAAGACGGACAACGCGAACGCGGAAAGCTCCCTAGCCGAGCGGTCCAACTCCACGAGCGCGTCTACCGCGACCATCCGTGGATCAACTCAATCATCACCGCTCAACCTCCTTCTAGCGCCGCCTTCTGTCTGACCGACACGCCTTTTGCGACTCGGACGATTCCAGAAAGTTACATTTTGCTGCGGGATATTCCGACTCTCCCTTTCGGAGCCCAATACACCGACGAAGCAGCTGTATCAGGGGTTATCGGCGAGGACAGCCCGGTTATCTTGATCGAGAACGAAGCTGTGCTTGTAGTTGGTAAATCCTTACTGGAAGCCTACGATCGCCTGGAAGTAGCAGAGTTCAGCGCCGGCTCCCTCATCGACGCCTACGCCTTGGGAGGCTTGGTCGAAATGGACGATCCTGCCATCGACGAGTTGAAGGTGGCCTTCCTTGGAAGGTAGCATCGTCCGGCCATCTGGCTGGTCGCTACCCGCACCCAAAGTTCAACTACGTCAGTTAAGAGAGAGCTCAGACACTCCAGAGCGATCTTTGACTTGAAAATCGTCAAGGTCCGCGTCTGAGGAGTTGGGGCCGCTCCGGGAGCCTTTCAGCATCAGCTCGAGTTCCGCGATTTGGCCGTCTAGATTTTCGATCTGGCCATTTAAGCTGTTGGACGCATGAGAGGCATTTTGAGACTTTTCTTTCAGCTCGGTCGAGAGCGACTCTACGTCTCTAATCGAAGTACTTAGACTGACCATTCCCTGTAGTTGTTCTGCCGATGCAGAGACTATTGAACCGAAGCTCTCGTGCATAACTCCCATTTTTTCCAGAACACCTTGTAAGCTGGTGGTAGCGATACTGCAGTTGTTTGAACCTTCCTCAGTCAATTTCTGAGTTCGTGAAATCACTTCAGCTGTCTTTTTAGCCGCCTCAGAACTACGGATCGCCAATGCTCTCACTTCATCGGCCACGACCGCAAAACCAGCCCCGGCTTCTCCTGCTCGCGCCGCTTCCACTGCGGCGTTTAGGGCCAGCAAATTCGTTTGGAAGGCGACATCTTCGATGTTGGATAGAATTCCACCTATCTCCGAGCTGGAGGCGCTAATTTCATCCATAGCGCTCTGCAAACGTTCCATCCTCTCAAACATTTCTTCGGTAGAGGCGACCGCCTCGTCGGCGTGGTCTTTCGCTTCTTCCGCTTTTTGAGCGTTCATCTCGCTCATGGAGCGAACCTCAACAACTCCAGCGGATGTCTCCTCACTTACTCTCGCAAGCTGTTCAGAACTCGATGCCAGAGCACCGCTTATACGTGATACTTCGTCGCTCGAAACAATGGTGTCGTCCTTGTTGTGCATGAGCGAATCGAGAAGGGCCGTGAGTCCTTTCACGATACTTCGCCCAATCAAACAGGTTGCGAAAACGAGAACTATTATTGCCGAAACACTAACTGCAATCAGAGCTACTTGGCTCGACTTCGTTGAGGCCTTTAGTTCATTCGCTGTTTTCTTGCTACGAGCTAACACAGAGGATTGGTCTTCAACCGTGGAATGCGTGAGCTTAATAGCGTTGTTAGCTAAAAGACTCGTCTCCTCAGACTGGTCGCTAGCTACTTTGACCATAGCAATTTGCTCATGAGTTATTTGCGATAGCGATGCCATCGCACTAGCGGTGGAGGCTATCTTCTCTCGAAAATCGTCAATGGAGCGGCTTGACCCTTGCAGACTCAAAATGACCTCTTTTTGCAGTAGATCCTGGCTGTCATAAAGCTCGTCACAGACGTCTTCCAAATCGAAGCGAACGTCACCTTCCGGGAGAGCTTCAAACGCCAAAGATAGATCCTCTACCGAATCGCTTATCACCTCATTTAAATCTGAAGCCTTCATCGAAACGATCCGAACTTTGCGACTCGTTTCCTCCATGTCTTGAGCGACTCGATTGAATTCAGCGGAGAGCGCATCGACTCGCTCGCCTAGCAAAAGGATTTGTCTTTCGACTTCCCTTTGCTGAGCAAGGCTCTCTTTTTGAACTTCTACCGTTCGCTGCAAATTGTCTTCAATCTCTTGTACTGAGAGCAAGGAGCGGGAAGCCTGTCCTTCTGTCGCGTTTGCCAGCTCTTGGGATTTGTCAGAAATGCTATGTAGGAAAAAAACGGCCACCACAGCGAGTGCCAGCATGAAGCCGACAGCTACAACCATGTTCAGCTTCTGCTTGTTATAAATAGTCATGGGGCGGGGTATTCGCGAGATTCTGGTCTAGGCTACGAAGCAAGCTCAGCGTACATCCCGACAGCCTTGTTCATTTCCTTAAGAAGGGTCATGTTCAGCTTCTGGATTAGAACCAGCCTTTCAGCACTTATTTCCTCTCCATCAGCAGCAGACTTCACTACAGGTAGATACTTGGCCCAAACCGACTTAACCACCTCAAGTTGCTGCAATATCTCAGGAGTGTTAACCGCAGCGGAAAGCTCTAGTAAATCGTCCCCTCTTTCCAGCCCTGTTAAAGTCCGATCGAAAAGGCTGTAAGTCTCCGTGAGCAGAAGCATGTTGGTTTCAGTATCGAACCCGTAGGTGATCAGCAGCAGCTCTTTAGTCATCTTTTGAGAGAGCATGCGCTGCTTTCCCGAAAGGTTCACTGCGACAGCGAGGGCCGGATTCCCTTGCATTGATGCCCCGCTCGCTTGCCGTTCATAGAGAGTCACACACTTGTTCATCTCCTTGAGAAGCGGGAGATTCAGTTTAGCGATTGCAGCTACATCTGATTCGGCGATAGATCTACTAGCAATGATACCTTCCACTACTGTTCGATACTGTATCCATAATTCGTCTACTTTTCCGATCTGACGCAAAATACGCGGATCAGTGGTTGCAGGGAGACCCAGCTCCGTATTGCCGTCACGCAGACTATATAAGGTATCGTTAAAGAGCTTCACTGTTTGCTCGGCGTGTTCCAGATTCGCGCTGGACTGAGGCATTACCGCTGTGAAAAGGAGCTCTTTCGTCATTTTCTGCGATAACATTCGTTGGCGTCCCGATAGGTTTAGGATGCGTCCGCTCTCAGCAGCTGTCGGTACCTCAGCTCGGAGAGAAGATGAAATTACAAGTGCGATGAGGAGGATGGTAGTAAGTGGATTTTTCATATAGATCGTTGCCCCCTACTACCACGGCCGCCTTAGCTGCCCGTTTAACACGTGATATATCGAACCTACTTTATTTGAGCCCTTTTACAGGTGTGACACCCGATATAGAATTTATTTATACAAAACTGAGGTTTTGAACATAAGAAAGTAAATGAGCACCGAAGGAGAGTCACCTAGGAGATCTGAAAAAATTAGGAGATTCACCCTGCTTCGTTACCACCAAAACGTAATGCCATGCTGATCAGAATTTGACGGAAATGGATGGTTCAGTCATCGACGAAATGAGATTCGTCCCTACACGGCATGCGAGGATCCATAGGAAAGTTTAGTCGCGGGGCACTTTATTCGTGGCGTCTTTTTTCGTGGTGTAATTGTCTGAAAGCGGAGCGTGACAATGAGTTGGGAAACAGGCACCATCGAAAAGCCTTCCAACTCTGAACCTCCCTTTCCATGTCATTTTACCACGGAATAGATGCCCGTAGCGTAAGCGGCCGCAGAACCATAGATCGCCTCCTATTGCTCAAAGAGGCACTAAGAGAAATCCCTGATAAAACTACCGATTCGAATCTCCTCGTAGCCACTTGGAATATTCGGGACTTCGATAAGCCTGCCTACGGGGAACGCTCCGACGAAGCGATCTACTACATCGCCGAGATCATTTCCCGCTTCGACATCGTCGCAATCCAAGAGGTCTATCGCGACCTGAAAGCCTTAAATAGAGTCCTATCCATCCTCGGCCCGTTTTGGAAACCGCTGATCAGCGATACGACCGAAGGTCGCCAAGGAAACAACGAGCGCATGGTCTACCTCTACGACTCCCGAAAGGTCTCATTTGGAGGACTTGCCGGAGAACTGGTGCTGCCGGACGTAAAAGCGGAGGATGGCACGCAACGGCCCGCCAGCCAAATTTGGCGAACCCCTTACATCTGCGGCTTCAAAGCAGGCTGGTCCAACTTCATGCTCTGCTCCGCTCACATTCTCTGGGGCCGCGAGCCGTCCCGCGGAGGAATCGAGCCGGCCGACCGCATCGAAGAAATCCGCAAGATCGCAAAGTTCCTCAAAAAGCGAACGCAGGATCCCACCGCTTGGTCGCGAAACCTCATCCTGCTGGGCGACTTCAACATTTTTTCCAGCAACGAAAACGGAGCCTTTGGAGAGCTCACGAAAACGGGCGGATTCACGATTCCAGATAGCCATCGAGAGTTCGTCACCAATGCAGCCCAAAACCGCTGCTACGACCAAATTGCTTTCCGTATCCAAAAAGACAGACTCGACTGGACCGGGAGAGCCGGTGTCTTCGATTATTTCAAACATATCTACACCGAAGCCGACCAGGCACTCTACATCGAACAAATGGGAGAAGCCTACCTGCGGAACACTCGTGGAAAGATCAGGGATGAGAAAGGGCAAGCTCGCTACTACAAAACCTATTGGCGCACCCATCAAATGTCAGACCATCTCCCTCTATGGGCGGAACTAAAAATTGACTTTTCCAGCCAATACCTGACCCGCAAGCGAGAGGGATCTGTCTAGCAGACTTAGCAACGATTTCACTCACCAGGTTTCAACTACAGTTTCCATGCTTACAAAGAGCCTCCTCTCTCTAGCCCTTATATTAAGTTTAGGACCCGTCACGATCATCTCCGCCGATTCGCTCCTGATCAAAGACGTATCCTTGATAAGCATGGCGGATGAAGTCGCCGAGGCGAAGTTCGGTTACTCCGTTTTGATCGAAAACGGCATGATTGTCCAGGTCGGTCCGAGCCAAGAAATAGTCGCTCCTGAGAACTCTGAAATATTGAAAGGTAATGGACTTTTTCTTTTGCCCGGACTTATCGATATGCACGTACATGTATGGGGTCCCGCCGATTTGAAAGCGTATCCAGCTTTCGGAGTCACCACGGTGAGAAACATGTCCGGCATGCCCTTTCACCTAGAAGCAGCCAAAATGATAGCGGCTGGTGAAATGGTTGGACCTCGATTGATAACCACCGGTCCCATCGTGAACTCACCCGGACCCAACGCCCAATTAAACCACAAGCTGATCCATACCGCGGAGGAAGCTCGAGCAGAGGCACGTGCCCAGAAAGAAAAAGGCTACGATTTGATCAAGGTTTACTCGAATCTGAACCGAGAGGCCTACGAGGCTTTGGTTGAGGAAGCAGAACTTCTCGGCATGAAACTGACGGGACACACACCGGAGGGTTTCAGAGATGAAGGTATCCCCTACGAAAAGCCATTTCGTATCCATTTCGACGAAATTCTCGAAGATCACTTCCAATGTATCGAACATATGGAAAGCATCGTCTGGCACGCCTTACGAGACGATCTCGACGTAGAAAAGCTGGAAGCCTTGGCCGCCAAGATCGCGGATGAAGGAGCGGTGATTACCCCTACCCTCGTAGCCCACGAAAATTTGCTCCGTGTCGCGGCCAGCCAAGGCGAATACCTGAAACGTCCTAACGTCGATTTCCTGAATCCATTCATCAACTCCTTCGAACAAATGGTCTTTCGTCGCTGGTCTAAGCAACCACGCGACACTCGAATCGAATTCTCCGAGTTTTACCTCAAAGCGACCAAAGTTTTCCAAGATCACGAGATCCCTCTGGTAGCCGGCAGCGACGCTGGCATATTCACAAACATCCCCGGTGACGCCCTTTTGCAGGAACTCGAGCTTTTGGACAAAGCAGGGCTGACTCCCGAGCAAATCTTGAAAACCACGACGACCACCGCCGCGGAAGCGCTTGGTTTATCAGATTCTATCGGCAAGATCCTACCCGGCTTCGACGCAGATCTAATCCTCGTAAAGGGCAACCCTCTGGCGAATATCGAGCACCTGCGCGATCTTTCAGCAGTGATTCTTCACGGGGAACTCTACGATGCGGCGGGAATAGAACGGCTAAAATCCGAGGCTCGCGAAGCTTCTTTCGAAGCCACTCAGCAACGCGTGCTCGAAGCCCTGGCTGCTCAAGGTACGCCCATACCTGAAATGTGAATACAAAAAAGGCGCTCCGACTTCAGTCGAAACGCCTTTCGTAAATTCAACCAATCCAAGGATCAGTAAAGCTTCGCCTACAGGCTTTCCAGCAAGCGGGCGATTTCGTCGCGCTTGGCGACTGTCTCTGCCAGCTGCTTGCGAGCCCCTTCGACCACATTGGCCGGAGCCTTGTCCACGAACTTCGGATTCTTGAGCTTTCCTTCGCCCGCAGCGACCTGCTTGTTCAGCTTTTCGAGCTCTTTGCTCAAACGCTCCTTTTCGGCAGCCACGTCGATAGCGCTGGAGAGATCGAGGTAGACAGTGCCGAGCGTGCTTACCGCACCCGGGCATCCATCGACTGAATCCTTGAGCTCGATTGTAGCCGCTCCGGCGAGCTTCTTGATCGTATCCAAGTTTTCGGACACGATTTTTGAGCTGGCTTCATCGGTCGCGCTTACGAACAGGGTCACGTCACGCTTGGAAGCAACATTGTACTCGGACTTAACCGAACGGGCTTTGGTAATAAGTTCCTTAACCTGCTCCACGTCATTAGCGGCGGTCGTATCTACCACGACTCCCGCTTCGGCGAGTTTGGCCGCCAATTCATCTGCACTCAGAAGAACGGTATCCTGAATGTAGGCACCCTCCTCGCAGTAACCCATAGCATGCCAGAGTTCTTCGGTGATGTGCGGCATGACCGGATGAAGCAATTGAAGCGCTTGGCGTATAGCCAAGTCGGATACTGCGAGAGCCATGTCGTGGCGTGGGTCTTCCTTCTTTTGCAGAAGTGCCTTTGCCGCTTCCACGTACCAGTCGCAGAAATCTCCCCAAACGAAGTTGTAGAGCGAATGGGTAAGCTGGTGCATTTCGAACTTGGCGAACTGACCTTCGATCTCACGCATAGTCTCCAGCAAGCGAGACAGGATCCAGTTGCTGTATCCGTCGAGCGGCGACGTTTTGAGGCGACCTAGGATCGCGTCAAGCGAGGCGTTGGAATCGACCGCTCCGTTCATCTGACGGAATCGGCAGGCATTCCAAAGCTTGTTGCAGAAGTTACGACCAATCTCGATACGCTCTTCGGAGAAGAGGATATCCGAACCACTTGGCGCAATATTGATGATGCCAAATCGCAGTCCATCCGCACCGAAGCGCTCGATCAAGTCGAGCGGATCAGGCGAATTGCCCAAGGTCTTGGACATCTTGCGTCCCTTGGAGTCCCGAATGAGGCCGTGGATGAAGATGTCCTTGAATGGGATTCTTGCCGCGATCTCGTCGTCCGTAAGCTCTTTCTTGTCTTCTCCGTAAAGCTCCAGGCCAGCCATGATCATGCGAGCCACCCAGAAGAAAATGATATCGAAGCCAGTGACCAAGGTGCTGGTCGGATAGAAATGAGCGAGCTCCTTGAGCGTCTTCTCGTCTTCGTTTGGCCAGCCGAAAGTAGCGAAAGGCCAGATGTAGGAAGATGCCCAGGTATCGAGCGCGTCCTCATCCTGCTCCCAATTTTCCGGATCGCTTGGTCCATCGACCGAAACGTGCCAGTTCTTGGGGTCGAGACGATCCTCGCCCTTCTTGTACCAGACAGGGATACGTTGCCCCCACCAGAGTTGTCGGCTGATGCACCAGTCCTGGATGTTGTTGAGCCAATGGAGGTAAACCTTTTCCCAACGCTTCGGGTGGAACTTGATGATCCCCTTCTCAACCGCAGCCTTCGCTTCTTCGACCTTCGGGTACTTCAAGTACCATTGCTCGGAGAGACGCGGTTCGATGGGTACGTCGGCGCGCTCGGAGAAGCCTACGTTGTTTTCATAATCTTCCGTATCGACCAGCAAACCGAGCTCTTCGAGCTTCTTGGCGGCAGCCTTGCGAGCCGCGAAACGCTCCATGCCAGCGAACTCCGGTCCGGCCGCATCGCTGAGCGTGCCGTCCGGATTCATGACGTCGATCAAGGGAAGATCGTGACGCTTGCCGATGTCGAAGTCGACCTGGTCGTGAGCAGGAGTTACCTTCAAAGCTCCCGTTCCAAAATCTTTCTCAACCGCGCGATCCGCGACGATGGGAATCTCCGCCCGTGGAAAGGGACGCCAAACATGTTTGCCAACGAGATCCGTGTAACGCTCGTCCTCGGGGTGAACCGCAACCGCGGTATCGCCCATGATTGTTTCCGGACGAGTGGTGGAAATTTCGATGTAGCGGCCTGGCTCCTCGACGATCTCGTAGCGCATCTTCCAGAACTTGCCCTTCTGAGGCTTCATGATGACCTCTTCGTTGGAGAGTGCGGTCTGAGAGCTCGGACACCAATTAACCAAACGCTTGCCGCGGTAGATGTAGCCGCGCTCGAAGAGCTTCACGAAGGCAGCCCGAACGGAGCGTTCGTAGCTTTCGTCCATGGTGAAAGTCGTACGACGCCAATCGCAGGAAGCGCCGAGCTTCTTGAGCTGATTCAGGATCTTGCCGCCATGGTCGTCGCTCCACTGCCACGCCCGCTCGAGGAACTTTTCGCGACCGATTTCGCGGCGGGAGGTACCTTCGTTGCGAAGGGCCTGCTCCACCTTGGTCTGAGTCGCGATAGAGGCGTGGTCGGTGCCGGGAAACCAGAGCGTGCTCTTTCCTTCGAGGCGGGCCCGACGGATAAAGATGTCTTGCAGGGTGTTGTCGAGCACGTGGCCCATGTGCAGGATCCCGGTCACATTGGGAGGCGGGATCATGATGGAATAGGCATCTTTGCCCTCTTCCACTTCACCTTCGAAGCAGCCGTTTTTTTCCCAAGCGGCGTACCACTTGGTTTCAACTTCCTTCGGGTCGTAGCCTTGATTGATTTCCTGTGCCATGAGCTTATAAGCGGTTTTCGAAAAAAAGGGCCTAGCGATAAGGCTGGCCTAGAGGGAGGGCAAGCCCGTTCCGCCGCTTTCAATTGCTCGATCGATTTGGATAATAACGTTGGCGCACGAACAGATTTTCCTACTTTGAAACAGCCTAATCCCACCCCCAAAAACTATGACTCATCCTATCGCCCGCCGATCCGCCCTGAAGAAAGCTGCCGCCGGAGCCCTGGCCATCGCTGCCACACGAGGGCTCGCTAACCACCACCAAGACTCTGAACCCATGGAAAAAAGCGGTCCGCTCAAACGCAATATCCACCACTCCGCCTGCCGCTGGTGCTACGGAAAACTGGAGCTCGAGGAGCTTTGCGTACGCGGCAAAGAAGCCGGATTAGAGGCCATCGATTTGGTCAATTGGGACGAAATCCCGATCCTGAAAAAGCACGGGCTCGCCGCCTCCCTCGTCTGGGGCGTTCCGGGCGGTATCACCAAGGGCCTCAACCGCCTGGAAAACCACGATGAGATTCTAAACTATTTCGAAGACGTCACCCCCAAGGTCGCAGCCGAGGATATGAAGCGAATCATCGTTTTCTCAGGCAACCGCGACGGGCTAGACGACGAGCAAGGTCTAGAAAACTGCCGCATCGGCTTGGAGCGGATCATGCCCATCGTCGAAAAGCACAAGATCCAGGTGGTTATGGAATTGCTCAACTCCAAGCGCAACCACGCCGACTATCAGTGCGACCACACCAGCTGGGGCGTCGAGCTGGTAAAACAGGTAGGTTCGGAAAACTTTAAGATGCTCTACGACATCTACCACATGCAGATCATGGATGGAGATGTCATCGATACGATCCGGGAGAATCACCAGTACTTCGGGCACTACCATACCGGCGGCGTTCCGGGTCGCAATGAGCTCGATGAAACGCAGGAGCTTTATTATCCCGCCATCATGAAGGCGATTCTAGAAACCGGATTCGACGGCTATGTGGCTCAGGAATTTGTCCCGACTTGGGAGGATCCGATCGAAGCCCTCGCCCACGGCATCCGCGTTTGCGACGTGTAAGGCGATTAGGTAGGAGCGAGCTCGCTCGCGAAAATTGCCCTACCGACTAGAGAAGCGGATTGAAATCGCGAGCAAGCTCGACTCCTACCTCCTACACTCGGCCGCCGAGCTTTTGCAGCAGCTTCTTGGTCATCAAAATGCCAGTGGGCTCGTCGAGCGAACTGCCCTCCCATTCGATGCCGATGTGGCCGCGATAGCCAGCCGCTTTCACGATTTCCAATAGACGAGCATAGTCTAAATCCTTTTCGAAGCCTTCGGGATTGAATCCATAGGTTTTGGCGCTCACACCCTTGGCGAATGGCATTAGCTGCTCCGTGCCGAGGTAGCGGTCGTAGGTTTCGCCCTCTTCCCGATTGATGGTGAAATTCCCGAAGTCCGGCAAGGTCCCGCAGGACGGATGATCGACCAATCGCATCACGCTTGAGAGCCAAGCTCCATTGCTGGATAGCCCGCCATGGTTTTCCACGATCACGCTGATCCCAAAAGTATCCGCCAGCTCCGTCAATCGACGCAGTCCGTCCGCCGCCAGCTTTAGTTGCTCGTCAAACTTGCCTTCCGAAGCAGCATTGACGCGGATGGAGTGACACCCGAGAGCTCGAGCCATCTCGATCCAGCGTAAATGGTTTTTCACGGCAGCGGAGCGCTTCGTTTCATCCGGATCTCCCAAACGCCCTTCATTGTCGCACATGATGAGCACGTTGCGAACGCCTTCCCCATTGGAAACGCGTACCAGCTCGTCAACTACAGAGGAGGAGAAATCCTTCATGTAAAACTGGTTCACATATTCGACCGCCTTCACGCCAAACTCGTTTTTCGCGATCTGGGCAAAGCGCATCTGATCCTTTTCACCATTCCAAAAAGCCTTGTTGAGCGACCATTGGGCGAGCGAAATATCGAACCACTTCCCATCCATCGGACTCTTTTTTTCGGGAACATCGGCCGCCAAACTCGGACGGGCGATCAAGGACGCAGCGGCGAGGCTCAAAGCCCCTTTGAGAAAATGACGACGAGTATCCATAATTCGGAGAACAAGGTGGTTAACGGCTAAATGCGGTTAATGATTGGTATATAAGAGTTATCTCCCAGACATGGCAACCCACATCATTGTTGCCTGAACGCATGAGCTTCCCTCTACTGACCGTTACCCCCCTTGTTATTGCCAGCCAAAATCCACCCCCACTATGAAGACCTGTCTCGCCAGCCTAGCGATGGTCAGCTTCGCCGTCTCCTTCGCATCCGCTGCGAAAATGAGCCTCGAGGAGCATGATCGCGTTCCTTACCCAGTAATCGACGATGCCAGCGAAGAGACTGCTCTCGCCGTGCAGCAACTGAAATTGCCCGAGGGAATCGAGGCGAAACTCTGGGCCGCGGAACCGATGTTGGCCAATCCGGTCGCTTTTGATTTCGATGAACAAGGGCGTCTCTTCGTCACTGAAACCTACCGATACCTCACGAGTGTCATCGATATCCGAAACTACATGGATATGGTAGAGGAAGACCTCGCCTTCCGTAGTGTAGAAGACCGACGGGAAGGAATCGAAGAACTCTTCGGCGAGGACGCGAGAGGCTTTGCCATCGAAGGGGAAATCCTCCGCCTGCTGGAGGATCGGGATCGAGACGGAGTGGCGGATCATAGTTCCATTTATGCCGACGGCTTCAACACATCCGTGGATGGGATCGCCTCAGGCGTTTTAGCGAGACAGGGTGACGTCTATTTCACCAACATCCCGAACCTTTGGAAATTCGACGGGATCGACGAGGAAGGCTCCGCCGAGCAAAGGGAAAAGCTGCTGAGCGGCTTCGGCGTCCACTTCGGTTTCACCGGACACGATCTGCACGGACTGATCCTAGGTCCGGATGGAAAACTCTACTTCAGCATCGGAGACCGCGGAGCTAATGTTGAAACCAAAGAGGGCGAAACCATCGCCTATCAAGACACCGGAGCCGTCTACCGCTGCAATCTCGACGGAACCGATTTGGAGATCGTTCACTGGGGACTCCGCAACCCGCAAGAGCTCGCCTTCGACGAGTTTGGAAACCTCTTCACAGGCGACAACGATTGCGACAACGGTGACTACGAACGTCTAGTCCTCATCGCCGAGGGCGGCGATTCAGGCTGGCGGGTCGGCCATCAGCAAGCGCCCCTGGGACGAGGCGGAGTTTGGATTTCCGAAGGTTGGTGGAAGACACGCTTCGAAGGTCGTACCAAGTTTGCCCTCCCCCCGATTTCCTACGTGGACGACGGCCCTTCCGGCATCGCCTTCCACCCCGGAACTGGATTGTCGCCCGAATATGAAGGGCACCTCTTCATGACACATTTTAAGGGCAGCATCGCTTCCAGCGGCATCACCACCTACAAGCTGAAGCCCGATGGAGCCTGGTTTGAGCTAGACGAGAAAAAGGACTTTTTATCCGGCATTCTCCCCACCGACGTTACTTTCGCTCCGGACGGAAAGTTCTACGTTCTTGATTGGGTGAACGGTTGGCCAAAGTCCAAAAAAGGACGCGTCTACGCATTGGCCAATCCTAACTATCTGGAAACGCCCATCGTAAAACAGACCCAAGAACTGATTGCCACCGGCATGAGCGAGCGGCCCGTTAACGAATTGGGAGAACTGCTTTCCCACCCGAATTGGAATGTCCGACTCGAAGCCCAGCTGGAGCTCGCCTCCAGAGGAGAAACCGGTATTCAGATTCTAAGCGCCATCGCAACGGATGAATCGGCCGGTCTCCGCCCACGCCTTCACGCCACCTGGGGATTGGGCATTGCAGCGAGAGAGGAATCCTCGCTCAACGCCACCATCGTCGGACTCGCTTCCTCGTCGGACGCGGAGATCCGAGCCCAAGCCACCAAGCTGATCGGCGACCTGGAAATTGGCGACCAACAGGAGCTTCTCGTCTCACACCTTCAGGACGAATCCCTTCGCGTTCGCTACTTCGCGGCCCAAAGTATCGGAAAACTGGGCATAGAGGAAGCAACGCCCGCTCTTCTCAAAGCGGCCGAAGAGAACGCCGACCAAGACCCTTATCTGAGCCACGCCATCGTCATGGGCTTAGTCGGTAGCAAGAATCTTTACGTCATGGCGGAGAACGTGACCCATGAATCAAATGCTGTCCGCTCAGCGATCCTCCTCACGTATCGGAGACTTGGAGACGTTAACATAGCCCGTTTTCTTCACGATGAGGACGAACACATCGTTCTCGATGCGGCCCGAGCGATCAACGACGCGCCGGTCACTTCCGCTTATGCGTCCTTAGCCGCCATACTGGAATCGCCACTGGCCCAAAACCCGATCCTAGGACTGCGGGCCATCAACGCCCATTTTCGACTTGGCAAAGCTTCCAATGCCGAGGCTTTGGCCAAATTCGCCTCTAACGAGCAAAGTCCCCTTAACCTCCGTCTCGAGGTTTTGCAACAGATGGCGACCTGGGGAAGCCCACTCCAGCGCGACCGGATTATGGGTGTCTATCAACCCCTCGAAAGTCGTCCTGCCTCCGTGGCTGGCGAAGCGCTCACCGCTGTTGCAGACGATATTTTGGCCTCCGATAAGGGCGAAATCGTTGCGAGCTTCATTACAGCAATTGGAGCACTCGGTATCACCGAATTGTCTGACTCGCTCTGCACGCTCGCTTCCGATCCCGAGCGTCCGGGCACTGCCCGAGTCGCCGCATTCAATGCCCTCGTCGCCGCACAAGATCCTCGCCTCGACGAACTGGTGCTGATGGCGAGCGAATCGAACGCTTCGGAACTCCGACTCGCCACTCTGCCGATATTAACCGAAACCGCCCCCGAGCAGGCGGAGGTCACCCTTGAACTGATGAGCAAGGGCAGCGTGGAGGAACAACGAGTCGCCTACAAAACCTTGGCCAAATCCAAGCAAGCCTTCGCGGAAACCTTGCTAATCGACAGCCTCACTCGATTGACCGATGGCAAAGTCCCCTACGGAGCTCAACTCGAGCTACTCGAGGCCACCGAGAGCCATCCGTCAAAGACGATCAAAACCGCTTACCAATCCTACCAGTCCGCTATCGCGGCGGATCCGGATCCGATCGCGCCTTACCGATTCGCTCTGGACGGAGGCGAGAGACGCCCGGGAGGAAGCGATGCTTTTATGGATAATAAAATCATGGCCTGCGTCCGCTGCCACATCGTTTATGGCCCTGGCGAGTCGGCGGGTCCGAACTTGGCAGATATCGGACTACGGCTAGACAAACGCCAACTGCTCGAAGCAATCGTCGCTCCCAACGCCTCAATCGCAGACGGCTGGAACAACGTTATCGTCACCTTAAAGGATCAAAGCTCCAAAGCGGGAATACTGGAATCAGAGGACGACGATCGGATCACTTTGAAACTGGTCAGCGGCGAAACGGAAACCCTCCGCAAAAGCGACATCGCCAACACGCTTTCTATGCCGTCCAGCATGCCTGCCGTCTTTGGCTCCATGCTGAGCAAGCGCGAAATCCGAGACCTGGTCGCCTTCTTGGAAGCCCAAAGATGGCAGCCAGGCGATCGGGCCGCCCACGGGGAAGAATGACACCACGCGAGTCGCGCTAATATTAAGTCGACACAGCATTCACCGTGCTTACAGGTCTCATTCGAGATTCTTCTGTCTTGGGAGCTGAATACGAGGAAAGTTGACGATGCTCCTACATCGATCCACCCAGCTCGCTTCGAAAACGCAAACAGAGCTAAACGAAGATGTCAGAAGGATCGAATACACAAGGAAACCCAGCCGTCGTGGGACTGGCTGGTTTCGGAGTCACAACACTGCTATTGCAGTTCCACAACGTTGGCTGGTGCGCTATGGGCCCTGTCTTGGCCTGTGCCATCATCTTCGGCGGCTTGGCTCAATTGATCGCTGGTTTCCAAGAATTCAAATGCGGCAATAATTTCGGCTACAGCGCCTTCACCGCCTACGGTTCGTTCTGGATAGCGTTTGCAATCATTCTGCTCTGCAAACACTATGGCGTCTACGAATCGAGCGGCGAGGACATCGGGTGGTTCCTAGTTGGATTCGCAGTCTACACTCTGATCATGTTGGTGGCGGCAATGCGGGTACATGGCATGATGGCCCTGACTTTTTTGCTACTGACCATTGGTTTCGTCCTGCTTATCCTAGCCCACTTCGGTTTCCCGCAACTCACCAAAGTCGCCGGTTTTGAGCTGATGGCTTGCGCCCTTTGCGCCCTCTACATGATGGCTGCAGCGATCTATGCCCAAGTCTTCGGCCGCCCCATTTTGCCGGTTGGCAAACCTTGGCTCAGCTAAGCCTGTCCTCGGAAGGGATCGCCTCGGCAATTGGTCGGCCAGTACCTTCTCGTCAGGTCAAAACAAGGCTTAGAGATCATAGGTTCTCTCGGAAGTTCGTAGATAAACGTCGGGGCGATAGCTTGCTGTTGACCCGAAGCGACTCATAGGACTTGCTGCTCACGCTTGCTGTCTCAAGGCCAAAGGATCGCAAGCCTTTCAAGCGATGATTCAAGCCTTCTCAAAACAACTTAAAAGCATCATAGCGAAGCAGCTCTCCTTCGAAGACACGGCAAAACCGTCCGAAAAGCTAGGAGCGCTCAAGAGCTTCCTAAAGGAGGGCACGGAGAGTATTTTGAGCCATCATCGCGCTGGAGCGCCTGGATTGGATGTCGCCAAGGGGCGGACGATGATGATTGACGCGTTGATTTCCAAGCTAGCCGGGCCGGCAATCGAGAGCGTGCAAAACCTAGTGGATGACGCCTCTCTAGCCATCAGCGTTGTTGCTTTAGGCGGATACGGGAGAGAGGAGCTCTGCCCATTGAGCGACATAGACATCATGTTTCTCTACCCCTCCAATACGGATGGCAAACTACTGCAAAAGGCTCAGGAGCTCCTAGTGCAGGAAGTCCTCTATCCGCTTTGGGACGCAGGCCTGAAGGTGGGGCATTCTACCCGCTCTGTCGACGAGGCGTTTAAGGAGGCCAAGTCCGACATACAGACCAAAACCGCCCTCCTCGAAGCGCGTTTGATCTGCGGATCCTCTGCCCTATTTGAAGGGTTCCAATCCTCCTATCATCTCTTCTATCGCAAGGACGACCCCAAGGATTACATCAAGCAACGCCTAGACGACCAAAGAAGCCGCCGAGCAAAATTTGGAGGTTCCATCTACATGCAGGAACCGGACATCAAAAGTGGCGTGGGAGGACTTCGGGACTACCACAATACGCTGTGGATGGCCCAGGTACGGCTAAACCTCAAAAATATAGATGGACTCGTTCCGCTGAGCTACCTCAACAAGCAAGAGCTCGCGGACATCAAAGAAGCCTACGAATTCCTGATCCGAGTCCGAAACGAGCTGCACTTCAGATTGAAGCGGCCCAGCGATCTGCTTTCCTTGGAACTACAGCCGAAAGTCGCCTACCGGATTGGGTACAAGCAGCGCGACATCCTCGGGCGCGTCGAGGTCTTCATGCGCGACTACTACCGCCGAGCGCAGACCATTTTCCGCGTAACCAAGAACATCGAAAAACGACTCGCTCTCAGCGCCAAGCCCTCCAGCAAAACCCCTATGGAATCGGTGAAGAGCTTCCTCCTCGCCCGCAGGGCGGAGAAAGTTCGTCGTATCGATGGCTTTATGATCCGAGGGCAGGAAATCACTTACGAGACCCCGGACGTCTTCAAGGAAGATCCCGTGCGTTTGATCCGCATTTTCCGTCTTTGCCAGCAAAACAAGGTCGAGATAGATTTTGAGCTGAATGCACAAATTCGATCATCGCTCGACCTGATCGACGACAGCATACGCGAATCAGAAGGAGCAAATCTCAGTTTCCGCACCATTCTTCAAGAATCGGGAAATGTGTACCCTACCCTGAATGAAATGCACGAATTGGGCGTACTGGGAGCCTTTATTCCCGAATGGGGAAAGCTTACATGCCTCGTCCAGCATGAGTACTACCATCGCTACACTGCAGATGTGCATACGCTTCATACAATCAGAGAATTGGATGAAATTTTTTCAAACGCTGAGAGGATGTACAGGCCTTACCTTGAAGCGCTTCGCGAACTGAGCCTACCCAACCTCATCTACTTGATTCTTTTCCTGCACGATATCGGAAAAGCTCGCGGGATCCAAAATCATGCGGAGTCAGGGGTCGAAATAGCTGGCCCAATTCTCAAGCGATTCAAGATCGACGAAAAAAATCAGGCATCAGTTCGATTTATTATAAAGAATCACCTGCAGATGGCGCGATTTTGGCAAAGGTACGACATTGATGACCCTGATACAGCCAAAGCATTTGCCGAACAAGTGGGATCGCCAGAGCTCCTGCGACTTCTCTACGTGCACACATTCTGTGACGCAAGAGGCACGGCTAGAGGCCTTTGGAACCAGTACAAGGACACTATGCACCGCACCCTCTACCTTCGCACCTTGGAGGTATTTAAAGCCGAGGACAAACTCGAGCAGCACTACAAGGAGCAAAGAGCGATGACCCAACAGGAACTCATCTCTATCGACATCGAGGGTGTCAGCTCCGAGGAAATAGACGCCCACTTCAAGCTGCTGCCGGATCGCTATTTCATTAACACTTCGCAAGAAGAGATCATCCAGCACATCAAGATGATCAACCAGTTGATCAAGGAAATCTCGGCCGCGGATTCCTTGGGAGCCCTCAAGCCAGTGATTGATTGGCGACACGACGTGAACCGCTCCCTCACGGTGGTAAACGTGGTCACATGGGACCGAGCCGGACTCTTCCACAAACTGGCTGGCGCTCTCAACTTAGCCGGATACTCAATCCTAAGCGCAAAAGCCATTTCCCGCGACGATCACATAGCGATCGACACTTTCTACGTGGCCGAAAATGGGAGAGGCCCTTCCAATGAGAAGCTGGCCATGGAAGCCTTTACGGCGGCCGTTAAGGATGCACTCGTATCCAACGAAGACTTGTATCCTCGAATCCTCGAGAAGGCCAAAAAGGAAGCGAGCGAACTCTTTTCCAAAAAGGACGAAAACCCGCTGGCAGAGTCCTTCGAACCGCAGATCGACGTCTACCACGAACTGTCCCTACAGCGTACGATCCTCGAAGTGCAAGCCCCTGACCACTTGGGATTGCTCTACCAGATCGCGAACCAGATTTCCAAGCACGGCTTCGATATAACCTTCGCCCGCATCAACACAGAGCGAGGCATCGCGATCGACACGCTTTACTTAATCGAGGTAGATAACAGCGAGGAGTCGGACGGCGAGAAGCTGATGAATCTCCGCGAGGGCCTTACCAAGATCCTCAACGAAAACTAATCCTTCCCTTGCTCCGTAATCGCGAGCGAAGAAGAATCACTTTAAAACGAAAAAGAGGACGCCTCCTGAGAGGCGTCCTCTTTTGTCCATACAGAGATTTAAAGTGTCAGTTTGGCTAGCTGGCCTCGACCGTGGCCCCTAGGGCTTCCAGTCGTTTCAGCATGTCCTCCGGCGATTGCGATTTCTCAAACGCTTCACGCGCGGTGATCAGCCCTTGGTTGTAGAGACTCAAGAGATGCGTATCCATGGTTATCATGCCAAGAGCCGCCCCAGTCTGAATGTCAGATGTTACCCGATAAGTCTTATTATCGCGAATGAGGGCTGCAATCGAAGTGGTGGTAACCATGATCTCGAGCCCCGCCACGCGGCCTCCCCCTATCTTCTTGCAGAGTACCTGTGAGATGACTCCGACAATGGAAGACGCGAGCTGGGTTCGGATCATCTCCTTCATGTTGGCCGGAAAAGCGTCCACGATACGGTCGATCGTCTTCGGAGCACTGTTGGTGTGAAGGGTGCCAAAAACCAAGTGACCCGTCTCTGCCGCGCTGATCGCAGCTTCGATTGTCTCAAGGTCTCGCATTTCACCCACCAGAATAACATCCGGGTCTTGACGAAGAGCGGAGCGGATCGCCCCTGAAAAGCTATCTACATCGACCCCTACTTCACGTTGAGTGACGATCGATTTCTTGTGATCATGGTAGTACTCAATCGGATCCTCGATGGTTATGATATGACCGCTACGGCGTTCGTTGATGTAGTTAATCATCGAAGCGAGCGTGGTACTCTTACCAGAACCAGTCGGTCCAGTAACCAAAATGAGGCCTCTTGGACGATACAAGAGATCGCGGATCTTGTCCGGTATTCCGATCTTATCCAAAGGGATGAAATCCGCAGGGATCATACGAAGCACCAATCCATAGGTGCCCTTGGCTCTCATTACGCTTACGCGAAACCGAGCCCGGTCGAGATAGGCGAATCCAAAGTCAGCGCCTCCAGTCGTCTTGACGCTCTGAATGTAGCTGTCCGGCGTAATGGACTGCATCAGCTTTTCGGTGTCGGACGGAGTCAGATCCGGCCCATCCACCGATATCATCTCACCGCCTAGGCGAATCGTCGGCGGACGCCCTACCTGAATATGCAAGTCGGAAGCCCCTTCATCGAAGACCAGCTCCAGCAGCTCGTTCATCTCATAACTCATATAGCAGAGTTATCGTCAAAAACCGGACGCACCTGAGTGATGCAGCTCATTGAATCACCGCCAGAGATATTTCCTGAAAAATGGTGCCTAGCCTCCAGCCGTTTTGGCCGAAATCACCCTAGATATGAGCCGGCTCATCAACCGTCACCGACAGAACTTCCTCTACAGTGGTCAGCCCCGCCATGACCTTACGTATTCCATCCTCTCGCATGGACCGCATGCCTAATTGGCGCGAAAGGGAACGAAGCTGAGCAGAGGTACCATTCGAATAGATAAGTCGCTCCACTTCATCCACCACTTTGAACAATTCGAAAACGCCGATACGCCCCTTAAACCCTAGATCGTGACATTCGTCGCAGCCCTTTCCGCGCAGCAATGTCGTTTGCCCCGATGTCAAAGGGTCGAGCCCGATGGCATTCATCTCCCGAGCGGTTGGCTTGTAACGAGCGCAACAGGCTGGACAAATTTTCCTGACCAAACGTTGCGCCAAGGCCGCCCGCATTGAGGTGGCCACCAAGTACGGCTTTACGCCGATATCTACCAAACGCGTGACCGCGGAAGGAGCATCATTCGTGTGTAGCGTACTAAATACCATGTGCCCAGTGAGGGAGGCGTTGATGGCTATTTCTGCCGTCTCCAGATCGCGAATCTCCCCGATCATGATGATGTTCGGAGCTTGGCGAAGTATCGCCTTCAATGCCGCCGAAAAGCTCATCCCGATCGCCTTGTTTACCGGCACTTGGTTGATTCCTGGCATCTGGTACTCGATCGGATCCTCCACCGTGATGATCTTTCGATCGGACTTATTAAGGAAGTGCAAACAGCTGTAGAGAGTCGTGGTCTTACCTGAACCGGTAGGTCCCGTGACCAGCAGCATCCCATCCGGCATGGTAATAAGCCGCTCGTAAGTCTCTTGATCATCTGGCAGGAAACCGAGTTCGGGCAAACCGAGCATCAAACTGGATTTGTCCAAAATACGCATCACGATCGACTCGCCATAGGCAGTGGGTAAAGAGGATACACGCAAGTCGTACTCAACTCCTTCGACCTTTACTTGGATTCGCCCATCTTGCGGCAATCGCTTTTCCGCGATGCTCATCTTCCCCATCACCTTGATGCGAGAGATGACAGGCAACTGCAGGCGGCGAGGCGGAGGCTTGGGCATCTCTTGCAGCTGCCCGTCTACGCGAAAGCGAACCCTGAACCGGGTTTCCAGCGGCTCGAAGTGGATGTCGGAAGCTCGAATACGAACCGCTTCCGATATGATGACCTGCACCAGACGAATGATAGGAGCGTCATCCTCTCCCGTAAGGTTGGTAGCGATCTCCACTTCACTGTCATCGACACGCACCTCCTCGGCCAGTTTACGCTCCTCAATACTCAGTCGAGCAGAAGCCGTTTGGCGGGCATCCAGATAAGACGCATCGATCGCGATTTCTACATCTTCCTCCGCCGCCAAAACCGGAACGACTTGAACTCCGAGCAAGTGAGACAACGTATCCAACTCTTGGAGAGGATCCGAGATAGCGACTCGAATACGATCAACTCCGGAGGACAGGGGAAATGCCTGAAATCGCCGTGCCAAGGGTTCGTCCAAAAGAGCTCTGGCATCCTGAGGCCAAGGGGCTTCCGATAGATCGATCCATTCCATCGCGAACTCGTTAGCAAGCTCGCGAACGACTGACTTCCGGTCCGCGTAACCTTTCGAATAGAGAGATTCCAAAACCTCATCATCGCTTGCATCAGGCAATGATGTTCGAACGACACGTAGTTGATCGCTGGTGACTAGCCCGCTTGTCTCGATTATCTGCAATGTCAGAGTGGAATCAGCCATCTTCGAGAATGAAACTCATATACTTCTCTCGGAATTGCGATTCTTTCTGCCACAAGTTTTCCGCAAAAAAAGAGTCGGCTACCAAATGGCAACCGACTCTTCAAAAATACGCTTGGACGGATCGCTATTTCAGCGACATCAGGAACTCGATGTTGTTCTTCGTCACCTTGAGGCGCTTGATCAACATCTCCATAGCCTCCACGCCAGGCACACCCTGCATGACTCGACGGAGGCCATAGACCTTTTCCATCTCCTGCGGATGATAGAGCAGCTCTTCCTTTCGGGTACCACTTCTCTCGAAGTTGATAGCGGGGAAGATTCTCTTGTTGATCAATTCGCGATCCAAGTGGATTTCCATATTACCGGTACCCTTGAACTCTTCGAAGATCACTTCATCCATCTTACTCCCGGTATCCACCAAAGCAGTACCCATGATGGTGAGAGTGCCGCCGTCTTCGATATTTCGAGCCGAGCCAAAGAAACGCTTGGGCTTCTGCATCGCAGTCGCCTCGATACCACCTGACATGATCTTACCGCTGTTGCTGGCCAGCGCGTTGTAGGCGCGGGCAAGGCGGGTAATCGAATCGAGCAAGATAACGACATCCTTGCCCTGCTCTACCATGCGGCGAGCCTTTTCGCATACCATCTCCGCACAATGCACGTGGCTAGTCGGCGTCTCGTCAAAAGTGGAACTGACGACTTCGCCCTTCACTCGACGCTTGAAGTCAGTAACTTCTTCCGGTCGCTCGTCGATTAGTAAAACGATCAAATGCGCCTCGGGCCAATTTTGTTGGATCGAGTTGGCCAAGCCTTGCAGCAGGATAGTCTTACCGGTGCGAGGAGGAGCGACGATCAATCCGCGCTGTCCAAATCCGATCGGAGTAAGCAAATCGAAGGCTCGCATGGAAACATCCTTCTTGCTGTTTCCAGGATCGGGAGTCTCTAGAACTAAGCGCTCAGTAGGATAGTAAGGAATCAAATCCTCAAAAGGCGTTATCTTGGCGAGCTCGACAGGATCGCCACCCATAGCGGATACAATTCGCAAGGCCGAGGGACAGCGTTCACCCTCTTCCGGCGCGACCGCTAGGATTTCAACCTCATGTCCTCTCTGCAGTCCGTATTCACGGATCAAAGACGCAGGTACGTAGACGCTTTCGGGCTTGAGTTGGTAATTGCTAACCTGGTGAACCACGTAACCATGGCCATCGTCGCTTGTATCCAAAAAGCCAGCATCCTTTAGGACTCGCTTTCCTTCGCGGGCAAATTTGTAGAGAGCTTCGATCGCTTGCTTGCGGCTACACTTCTCTTCCAGCTCCGCGCCGAGCGCACGGATAGCTGCAGCCATCGGCTCCACCTTCTGCTCGTAAAGAGCGGTCAAATCTATCGGTTCGGAACCATCGAGCTCCTTAAGGATTTCCTCACAGGCATCCTTGTTCGAGAAGCGGGATGCTGCGGGCAAATCTCCCTCGATATGGTCTCGCTCCGCGGGTGGAGGAGGCTGACGCCATCCGCCTTGTTTGCCTCCTTTTTGGTTCCGGTTATTGTTCTTATTCCCTTGGTTGTTATTACGGCCGCCTTGCTGCTTGCCACCCTGCTGCTGATTGTTGCGGCCGCCCTTCTTGTTTTTGGAGAACTTGCCCTTTTGCTGCTGCTGTCGATCGCCCTTCTGAGAGCGGTCTCCACCATCGTGGCGGTTATGGTTACGGTCGTTCTTGTCTTCGCTTTTGGAATCCGAGTCGTCATCGTTCGACGCGGCAGTCACCTTTTTTCGCTCTTGAGGGGTTTCATCGGGATCCTTGACGACTTCCACTGTCTCCTTGCCATCCGCATGGGATCCACGGCCCTTGAAATCGGTAGGCCTAAATTCGTTATCGCCGCTAGGAGACGCCTTCGCGGGAGCCGACACCTCTTTCACGGTTTCCTTCTCCGGAGCAGACGGCGCATCCGCTTTTTCGGACTTAACTTCTCCCTCTACCGCTTTCGCCACCTTTTTGGCCGCTTTTTTCGCGGCTTTCTTGGCTGCCTTTTTGGCCGCTTTTTTCGCCGCCTTTTTGGCTGCCTTCTTCGCTACCTTTTTGGCAGCGGCACGTGGTAGATCGTCAAAACCGTAATCCAACGGCAAGCCGTCGTCGTTGTTGTGTTCAGAGTCGCTAGACATGATTATATAGTTCTGGAAATGCTGGGAAATTTGGGGTTCCCGCTATGCCGACCACGTCGGTCGCGCATGCAATAAATAGGGAGCGTTGATTATTGAGGAGTTCTGATTTTCGAGAGCAGGCTTCGGACTTGCTCGGAGAGAAATGACTGGCTTCCGTCGTTTAGCAAAACGTAGTCGGCGAGCGTTGCCTTTTCCGCCACTGGCATTTGCCGATTCATGCGGGCCAGAGCCTGAGTTCGATTCATTCCTCTCTGCTCCAGTCTCTCGACCTGCGTTTGCGGATCAGAGAACACGCATATGCTAAGATCAACGCTTTTCTGCAGTTTTTTTTCGAAGAGAAGCGGTATCTCAATCAGCCAATCTCCTGAATCCGGAAGGCTCTGCCATCTCTCGCGCACCCGGGGATGCAAAATAGCCTCCAGCTCGCGGAGCTTAGGTTCGTCGCCAAACACTGATTTCCCGACGGCCTCACGATCGATGCCCCCCTCCTCCTTTTCGACTTCAGGCCCAAACAAATCAACCACGGCCGCGATCGTGCCTGGATCACTAGCCAACAGCTCATGGACAACCTTATCCGCGTCGAGGGTGGAAAATCCATTTTCCGCAAACAACTTGGAAACCGTCGACTTTCCGCAGCCAATTCCTCCTGTGAGACCGATTTTCACAAGTTGTCATCCCTAAGCAGCGGCTTAACGCCGTCTAGCTCAAAAGTCTCGATCTGCAGATGCCACAGAGGTACTCACTCTATGGATTTCTTACCCAATCTCAAAACCGCTTGCCTAAGATGCTTTGATAAAACAGCTTAGCCCACTGTTACCCTCATAAACCCCAAGCCCCGTTTATCGCATGCTAGCCACCGTTTCTAGCGCCGCCTTGCAAGGAATCCAGGCGGTGCCCGTCTTGGTCGAAGTGAATTCTGGCGAATCTGGAGACCCCAGACTCATCATGGTCGGTCTTCCCGATGCCGCCGTGAAAGAATCCGACGACCGCGTCTTTTCAGCCCTCGCCAACTCCGGCTTCCGCAAGCCGCAAACTCGCACCACCATAAATCTCGCGCCCGGGGATCTTCGCAAAGAGGGCCCCATGTACGATCTGCCAATAGCCCTTGGAATCCTAGCCGCTACCAACCAGCTAAGCGGAGACCAGCGCCTGAAGGACTTCCTTATCGGCGGAGAACTTTCCCTCTCTGGGGCAACTCGACCGATCCGTGGCGGTTTGGCATTCGCACTGGAAGCCAAAGCGGCAGGCAAACGCGGAGTCATCCTTCCCCTCGATTCAGCTCGCGAAGCCTCGCTCGTAACCGGTATCGAGGTTTACGGCGTCGAATCCCTCACCCAAGCTCTCCGTTTCGTGGAGGGGAAGCTAGAGCTGCAAAACCTTTCAGGGGCCTCGATTTTCGACGCGCGAGAACAAGCCTCAGAAGACAATTTTTCCGAAGTTAAAGGGCAAGCTACCGTCAAGCGAGCAGTCGAAGTAGCGGTGGCGGGCAACCATAATCTCCTGCTCATCGGCCCTCCTGGTTCCGGAAAATCAATGATCGCCAAACGGATCCCGGGGATAATGCCGGAGCCGACTTTAGACGAGTTTCTTGAAATCCTGCAGATCGAATCCGCGGCAGGAGTCTCTCACAAAAACCAACTACGGAAGCGCCGCCCGTTCCGGTCCCCTCACCACACCATCTCGGACGTCGGCCTTTTGGGAGGAGGCAGCATCCCCGGTCCCGGTGAAATTTCCCTCGCTCACAACGGGGTACTTTTCATGGACGAATTGCCTGAATTCAAACGCTCCGCCCTGGAGGTTATGCGCCAGCCGCTGGAAGACGGAAAAGTGACTATCTCTCGTTCCGCTGGAAAAGTCACCCTCCCCTGCAATTTCATGCTCGTGGCCGCCATGAACCCCTGCCCCTGCGGTTACTTGGGCTCTCAACAGAAAGAATGCAGTTGCTCTCCCCATCAGGTACAAAAATACCGCAACCGCATCAGCGGACCGCTACTAGATCGGATAGATCTTCATGTGGAAGCCCCTGCCCTATCGATCTCCCAACTCCGCGAGGCTAGCAAAGGAGAAAGCTCCGAGGAGATTCGCGATAGGATTGAAACCGCTAGATCTATACAGCGTAGTCGATTTTCCGCTACAGCGGTTCGCTCCAATGCGGATATGGGTCACCAAGCAATCCAAAGCCATTGCAAGATCTCGTCCGAACTGGGCGATCTCCTTCAGTCCGCCATGGAGCGCCTGTCTCTTTCGGCCCGAGCCTACGACCGAATCCTAAAAGTGAGCCGTACGATAGCAGACCTAGCTGGATCGATAGAAATCGAAGCGCCCCACCTTCTGGAAGCGATCCAATTCCGCTCTCTCGACCGAATGGCAAGCACTTGAAACTCCGCACAGAATTAACTTAAAGCTTTGTTCGCAAGAAGGGTTGAACTAAGCTCTCGATACGATGGTCAAAACCTACCAAAGCAAAGCTCCCGGAATCCGAAATGTCTCATCCGTCTTGGCCATTCTGGGAGTGCTGGCCTCTTTGGGAGCGCTTGTATTCATTCGCTTCTACATGAACCGAACGGTCGATTCTTACACCGAAAAAAGCCTCAGCGAGTTTTCAAGCTATGCGAGTGCCATTGAGCGCTCAGATGAAACGGTGCTTTTTGAGGGCTTGCCAAGCCCTAGCAGCGAACCGGACCTATACATGGTTGAATCCGTGCGTCCCGACTTTCGAGCTTATGCAGACCTCTCGAAAGGTGAAGAGCTCAGCCTTTACGCCCAACCAATGGGGATTGGAGATTTGGAAAAGATGCAGCTTTCCAATTTATTGACCAACCCTAGGTATATCGAAAAATCTGGATACAAAAGAAATTCTGCACCATTCCACGCCGACTACGGAGTCCAATTCGAGACAAGGGAAACCACTCCCATCCTCGTATTCATAAACCTTAGCGGAGAGGAACTCCTCTTTACGGGAGGACCCCAGAAACTTGCCTGCAAGCTGACCGAAGAAGGAGCGAGCGAATTGCGATTCGTGCTCCGTCCTTGGATCAAAAACCGGCCTAGCCCTGAGCATAGAACGTTTTTCCAACAAGCCATCGAACTCAACGAAAACGGTGGCCTAAACGACGACTAGGCTCTGCGATGCCCCTACTTCAAATTGCCCACTCCGGGAGAATAGTTGGCAGAAACTACTGAGCTGGCTAGAAGCGAATCGCACTGCAGAACTCCGGAAAATTGCACCACCGGCGCATTGACTGATATATTGGCGGCATCGATTTCCAGCGTGGAACTTCGGGCTTCAATTTTGATTCCCGCTTCCAGCTGTATTGTTCCTCTGTCCAGCTTGATTAAATCCCCTTGCTCGCTGGAGAGAGTCACCGAACCATCGGAATCATCTAAACTCAGATAATGTCCACTCGCGGTCTTCAGCTCGACCTTTTGGTCGCTGAATACCAACTCATGCCCGGCCTTGGTTTTGAGCGACTTTACTTCAGGATCGCTTTCAACTCGAGCGTCGCTCGCCCGGGAGAGCGACCCAAGAACAACCGGCTCGCTGGATGTCGCCGTTGCAAAAGCAACCAGTACCTCATCACCAACTTCTGGAGTAAAAAACATGCCATATCCATTGCCCGAATACGGTGTAGACACTCGAGCCCAACGAGCAATACCGCCAGCGACTCCGACTGGAAGCACCTGCACTCGTCCCCGCCCTTGAGGATCTTCAACATCTATAACTTCCGCACTACCTATTGATTCGTACATAATTTCAAAATCTCCGTATCAGTTTGCAGGGTTCACATTTCCAAAGCCAGAAGGCCTCACGCTCCGGGTCCGCCGGTTCGAGACGATTCTGGACGACGTAGAGGGCGAACGAGTCGCCCTAGCTCGTCGAACCTTGGGCTTCGCCAGCTTCTTTTTATGAAACAAGCCCGACTCTGAAAATTCGCAGTCAAAGTAAGTTCTCCATCCCTGATCCCGATCATAGCAATGTCGGACTTCTGAAACGAACGCGACTCCATCATACGGACCTCCCAAGCCTGAAAACCGCAGTCGAGATCCAACCTGCATCGAGGGACTGAATACACACTCTCCTTCGCCCAAAATAAACTGCCGGCAGATTTGTCTAAAGACAGAGACCGCACCTTCTTGCAGATGGCTGTATCCCATTCGTCCGCCGGGCCAGGAGTGCAAGCATGGGCCAAAAACGAACTCCGCAGCGGCCGGCCCGGCGTTGCTTCCACTACTACGATTCGGTAAGGAATTTGCACTTACACTCACACGAACAGGGCTCCCCGTAGACTCATCCATCAATTCAGATTTAACCTCAGTAGCCATACCTCCCACATCCGCTACGGCACGAAACGACTTCAATTTCCTTTTGGGATTGAGCGTCAATGAGCTAGGGGGCGAAACATGACGCTTCGCAACTACGAGCCAATCCTCGTCGTTAATGTACCAATACAAGTCTGACTCGACCAAGAGATCCGTCAACAGGTCATAGTCCGTTTCACTCTCTTGAGCCAGTGTCTCCATTAGCCCACTGCCACCTTTCCAATCTAGCTGAAGACCACATCGGGAACAGGCAGACTCCACTAGGTCGGAAAGGCCCAGCTCTTGATGTAGCTCCGATCGTTCATCTGCCGCTAAGCGCTCTAGTTCCGAACCTACATACAACCTTAAGCAAGGGTGGGTTCCCGATTCGTATATTCCTTCGAGCCCTCGGACAAACCCCTTCATCAATCGAGTCCCATCGACTACGACTTCGATGACGTCTCCCATCAAAAACGGGGTTTTAAAAAACGGCAGCTCATCGGTCGCTTTGCTTCCTAAGGGCAGACGATTCTCTAAGACGATATTCGAACATCGACCGATCAGCCAATCTTCGAAGGTTTCCAATTTTAGCAGGTGATCAGACGCATCCAGACGCGGTTCACCATTGTGGATTATCTCAACGGAAGTTGGCATAGCAGCAAACGGGGTAGTGGGTTGGCCTTGTTCAACGAACAAGACGAGATGGCATACAAGAACTGTATTATCGCCCCATTTCACGAATTTGGCAATTCCCGGCTTCGAGAGTTTTGCCCGGCGATGCTGAACTAGTCGGTAGCCTACTCTAAAGAAGGCACCAATTCCCCGACGGCCGTTAGTTGCCCTCTGGGCCTCTTGAATAAAACGGCACGAGCTCGTTTAAGTGCCCCTGGATGATCTTAGCGATATTGGCCGCCGGCAGCTCCCGCTTGTGCAACTCGAAAATGGCGACCAAGAGAGACAGTTCGATATCGTTCTTCTTGGGCGACACGGCTTTCATCTCGGCCAATAGCTCCATCGCCTTCTTCTCGGCCTTTTTGTAATCTTGGAAATTTTTCTCGCTCGGTGTCGCCATAAATAGGAGCAAGCTTTCGATCCGCCTAAGCGTCAAATCTCAAACGCAGTTTGCGACTCCGCTCGCTCTGCCAAGCGTTGAACCTCTGTTCGCAATTCGATGGCGAGCTCCTTCCGGTCTCCACACGCTTGTCGTTGATTACCAAATACGATGGTCGCTAGCGTTTTACGCACCGCGAGCAGGCGAAACAAATGGGGAGCAAACGCCATATCGCCCCACCAGCAAACGTCCTGGCTCACATCTCCTCCTTCGCAGACGTATTTGAGATAAGTCGGAGTAATCGGCCAAGTGTTCGCAATGAGCGGCTGCAAGAGCGAAGCACGAAACGGCAACACATCCCGGCCATCCGAAGATGTCCCCTCCAAAAAGAAAGTCATGCCAATCCCCTCTTCGATCACCTCGGAAAAGCCCGCTTCCTTGCGAGCCACATCGCTACGGCGTTTTCGGTCGATATAAAGCGTTCCAGCCATGCGGGTGAATCGGCCCACGACCGGCCAATCATCTACCTCGATCTTGGAAAGAAAGACCTGCGGAGCCACTGAAGACAGAACAATGATATCCATATAGCTCATGTGATTCGGTGCGATAAACCCTCCAGGCGGAGCCTCGCCGATCTGCCGCACTTCAAACCTCAAGGCTCGCAAAAGTCTGCGAGCAGAACGCTGCAGCCAAACGGCTCGATCTTTCCGACTCGGATTGCGAGGGACGCGAAAAAGAAAATCCGCTCCAGCGATCGCGAAAACGCCCAAGACCGCTAGCAAGCGTTTAGTCTGACGAAGGCGTTTAAGCAAAGAATTCACGCCCCTGACAAAGCCCAGCGACGCTGCGATGACAAGCTTTGACCGACGCCTAAACCGAGCGTATTTTAGCCAAGAAACTTCGCCATGGCCCGAGGGCCCATCGATCTCAAGTCGATCAAGGTCAGGAAATCTATGGTTTTAAAATCCCTATCCAACGCGGGCTCCCCACAAATTCTGGCGCCCAAGGTCAGATAGGCTCGCATGAGTCTCGGGATATCCACGCTTCGAGATAATTCGATTACCTCGTATTCTCTCTCTGGCTCCACGTCGCAGCGGTAACGTTGCGTTGCGCGAGTCAGGAACTTGGCCTCCGCCAAGTAGCGCGACAGTTTGCAAAAAGCGGCCTGCCCCACGACTGGATCGGTTGATGTGATCGAGCTACACCCCACAAGATATCGAGCGCCAAAAATCTTAGCGTACTGAGCGATCCCTTTCCACAAGAGGCCAAGTACCACCATGTTCCGATGCTCTTTGGCGATACATGCCCGCCCGAGCTCAACGAGCTCAGAGCGTATCGGCTCAAAAGGGGCGAAATCGAACTCCTGCTCGCTGTAGTATCCGATGTGATCGCCCGCGGAGCGACCAGTCTGCAAACGATAGGTTCCTATGATCTCACCACTTGTCACGTGCTCGATCAGGAGATGGTCGCAAACCGCATCAAAGGGGTCTTCATCTTTTCCCGTAGCCTCGGATTCCTTGAGGCCTTCTCCCAATTCGACATTAAAAACCTTGTAGCGCAGACGCTGAGCTCCGGCTACGTCCAAATCGGTCCCCGAGATGCGAACCTTGTAAGCAGAAGTTGGAGACGGCGGGATAAACTGCTGGACGCGACGAATGCGATCGGTGGCACTAAGTGGCATTGTTTCGGAGGTTGGATTAGCAAGTGGCTCGGAAGCCTTAACTTAGCTGAAATTCTCCCGAGAGAAAAGCAGCAGTCAAGAGCGCCGAGATACGGCTCGTTCGAATTAACAGAGGCGTCACCCCTGCTTAACATTCCCGAAACAAGGAAAATAAATTAAAACTCCTGGAAGTAAAAGTCCTTCGACTTTTCATACTCTTCCATCGCATCGAACAAATAGCCATGCAAGGCGTTCAAACGGTCGACCGATGAAGGGTGAGTCGAATTGTAGGTGCCTCCACCTCTGCCGGAGTCGAGCTCCACCATTCGTTCCATCACAGTAATCGCCGCATGCGGATCATATCCCGCGCGGGCCATATAAATAATGCCAATGTGGTCCGCTTCCGCCTCCTTGTTTTGGTCCCATTTTGCAGCGCTTTGACCGGCCTTCATTCCGTAGAGTCCTGTGATGACAGAAGACATGTTTATATAGCTGCCACTTCCCACTCCGAGAAGCCCAGCGCCCGTTACGGCGGTGGCTACGTTTACGAGCGTGCCCCCTCCGTTGAGGACCATCGCCTGCGAAATTCTCTCGTGCGTGTGTCTCGCCGTCACGTGAGCGATCTCGTGGGCGACGACTGAAGCGAGCTCATCTTCGGTTTTCACGATCTTGAAAAGCCCTTCGAAAACGCCAACCTTCCCACCGGGCATGGCAAAAGCGTTTACGTCCTGCTGATCGAAGACGACGAACTCCCATTCCGCTAGCGGCATGGCCGAGAACACTTGCTGAGAAATCCGGAAACCAACCCGCTGCAACATATCGTTGTATTCCGGATCAGTCGATATCGGCATATCGGCCTTCATTTGCTCAAATGAGGCGATCGACATTTTGGCGACCTCCGTTTCGGAGGTGAGATTCATCTGCTTCCGTCCGGTTACTGGCGTGGTGCTGCAAGAGCACAAGAGCATGACGGCAGCGAGGATCGGGGTACCTTTTAAGAAAATCTTCATGGCAAATCGGTGTGAGATTGGGCGCTACGAAAAAAGGATACGCCTGAAATGCGAATTCGGTTTCACGCACACTCGTGCGAGCCGCCAAACATTGCAATAGATAAGGCATTAACCACGTAACGCTCTAGCGCAACTCAGGCCAAACTTTGAACAAATTTATACCAATAAAAGGAGCTCATTTAGCCCGCTGCGGTCCCTTAATTGAATCCGCAAGGAAACGGTTTTCGTATTTTTACACAACCACGCTTCACAAGTGCCCACAATTGGCATAGGTTGAGCGCTAAATTTGCTTCTCAAAAAGCCCTGACAACCAGACCCCACGATCGACGCGACCTCACCAAAGGAGAGTAAACTATGGCTGATCTTCAAGATCCATCACGGCAAACGCCCAAACGACACAAAGTAATCCACTGGAACCCGGAAGAAGAGGACCAAAGCGCTAACGCTAAACCAGCCGTGAAAGCGTACTTGGGTGGTGCGATCGCGACGCTAGTCATCCTCGGCATCGGCTTGATAAGCTACTTCCTCTTTTTCTACACGCCGCCCTCGACAGAGGTACAAATGACGGCCGATGGCGAAATAGTGGAAGTCGATCCTCGCAGAGCATTCGAAAGCATTTCGAGAGCCCAAGGCGTGAAGGACGCGGTCGATCGCAAGTTGGATGCGGCTCGCCAAATGCCAATCACCGGCAACGAGGTGCTCCGGCAGATGCTGATCAGAATCGAGAAGGAAAAGATAGATGCTGACGACCTCATGAACGATTCCCGCTTCGCCAGAGCCATCAATCAATACAATCAAGTCGACACCCTGATAGAGGATTTCACGACCGAGGTTGAAAACAAGCAGAAGGCTCGCGACCTCTACAACCAGTTCCTCGTACGCTCCAGCGAGCTCGAGATAGGCAAGCACCTCGCGCCCGATAGTTTCGAGGCCGCCTTTGGCGCCGCATCGGAGGGTAAGAATTTCTTGGACGACGGAAGCTTCTCGCCCGCTCTCACCCGCATGGAGGAAGCCGACGACTACCTCGACCAAGTCAAGCAATCCATCACGGACTTCATTCGCTCCAACGCCTCCCAAGGCATGCGATTCATCGCTCAGGGCAAAAGCGAGGAAGCTATCCAAGCATTTACCAAAGTGCTCGAAATTGAGCCGACCAACGAAGAAGCCATCAAACAGCTCGAGCGCGCTCGCGTAGCTGACAAAGTATTCTCCGCTTTGCAGTCCGCTGTCTCAGCCGAGCAGAGTGGCGATTTCGAAGCCTCCCTCAGCCACTTCCAAAACGCGGCTAGCATCGACTCTGGTTCGGCGAAGGCCCAATCGGGAGTGACCCGTCTTAAACGGAAGATCGCTGAGCGAGACTTCACAGCTGCCTACACCGCAGCCGAAACCGCGATGAGCGACTCTAGATTCGAAGATGCGATTCGCAACTACCAAGCCGCGTTGGCCATCTTCCCTGAACGTACCGATATCGAGGGCTCCATTTCTCAAGCCCGTTCAGAAAAGCGTCAAAACGACATCGTCACTCGGATCACCCAAGCCTACGATTACGAACGCGTCTACGACTGGGAAAGTGCCCGCGACCTCTATCAGGAATTGGTCAACATGGAGCCAGACCTAAAAGAAGCCAAAGACGGCCTCCTGAGAACAGGCCGCATGATTCGTAGCATCCTGCGCTACGAAACCTTGCTCGAAGTCGCCAAAACGGAAGCCCAGCGCACCGAATTCCAAATGGCTATCCGCACTTTCGACGAAGCCATGAAATCGAAGCCGGAGTATCTCCCGCTCACCGAAGAAGGCGACCGTCTCCGCAAGTTTCTGCAACTGCAAAGCCAACCCGTCAGCCTAACGCTCACTTCCGACGGAAGCACTTGGGTCAGTATCCAAGGGCCTACCATGCGCAAACCAGAAAAATTCGAGTCCACCACCGTGGCGCTCCTGCCGGGCAAGTACTTCATTATTGGCAGAAAAAAGAACTACCAAGACGTCCGCTTCGGGCTGCAAATCCGAGGAGGCATGACCCAAGACCCGATCAACGTAGCAGCCACCATCAAAAACGATTACTGATTAGCAGCCACCAACAATCAACTCCGCTCCCATTATGAAAGAACTCATTCCAAATCGCCGCCGGCTAGGACTGCTTTGCGCAAGCTTGAGCATCTCGTTTCTTTCCACTCTTCATGGGCAAATCGATCCGGATCCCTCGATCTACGACGCTGTCGTGAACGGAGCCAGCTCAAGCGGTGGCAACATACAGTCAGACAATAATCCACTCGGCGGCTCGATCAATGTAGTCAACGAATCCCAGCTTCCCCCGCTCGACATTCAGACCAACCTCCCCGGTTTGAACGGACTTAATCTACCGGGAATGAGCGGTTCTTCCTCTCAAAGCTCTAGCAGTTCAAGCAGCTCCAGCAGCATTCCAATCATGGGTGGAAGCAGTGGATCTAGCTCAAGCAGCAGCCAGCAAAGCCCCTTCCCCATGCCACCCCAAAGCCAGCAGAGCCAATCGCAAAGCGAGAGTCAGAGCCAAGGGCAAATGTCTGATTCCTCTCAACAACAGGGGCAGCAGGGCCAACAAGGGCAACAACAGAACCAGCAAGGTCAGCAGGGCCAACAAGGGCAGCAAAGCCAGGGGCAAATGTCAGATGCCCAAAGCCAGTCAGCCTCCGCTCAAGCAAGTAGCCAATCTATTTCGGACCAGCTTCCGGAAGCGCCGGCGGAACAAGCGATTGGAGACCAAGCGGCCCAAATCGATCCAGACGGTACTTCTCAGAGCGAAGGAGCGGGATCCGAGGGCGAGTCTTCCGAATCTAGCGAAACAGCCCAAAATAACTCCAAGCGGAATGGGAATCAAAACCAGCAAGGCGACCAGCAGGATAGCGAGGGCGACGGACAAGCCATGCCAGAGGACATCGGTGGCTCATCCGGCAGCAAACGGGAAAAAGGTACCATTGACGACGTTGCGGTTCCTTCGAACCTGTAGGGTCACTTTTCCAATCACGTATGAAAAAACTCCTTACCTTAGCGATGTTGGCACTCTCAGTCGCCACACTGCAGGCTCAAGCCGATAAAGTGATCGTTTACCCGCTTGAAGCCATTGCAGACGGTGCCAGATTTTCAAAACAGAAATTCGACGAAACGTATCCAGGCATCGACGTGACCCAATACGGCCTCTCTGACGAAGGCTGGTATATTCGCTATAAACACGAACTCCTCACCTACCTTTACGGCCCTATCGATGACTTGAATACGGCTCGTCGCCAAAAAAAGCTACTCGAGGAGATACGTCTCTCAGTCGTATTGAAAAAGCCATCACTCAGCAGCAGTACAGTAGATATTATCCGCTTCGACTTCAATGCAACCCCCGACAATATGGGAGTTAGCGAGGACGTTGATAATCCTTACCTCATTCCGGAGTTAACCGGAGAGGGCGATAAATAATACGTTCGAAACGACTCGCCCGAACAGGCTACAGGCTGACCCACGCTGAATCTTCAGCGATGGACTGGATGGCCGCATCGGTGAAGCGCATGTAAGCCAGCCCATCCGCGAAATTTGTTAACTCGATCGGGGCTCCATCCAGGATGCTGTCAACGAAATCTGCCTCCACGTTCCAAGCGGACACGTCTTCCTTGGCTGGTTCGACGACGACCTCCTTTTGCCCCGCGAGGGCGAGCTTCAAAACGCCCGCCGCCAGATCAAGCCGCAGCGTCCCTTTGCTGCCAGATATAACATAACCATCGGTCGCTTCTCCTAATTCCAAGCCACTCATACGGCAAACGAGCCGCATGCCACTTTCGTACTCCGCGATCACGTCAATCGTTTCAGGAATCTCGACATCGACCAAAGCTCCCCCCGCAGAGGATTGTCGTTGCTTGGTGAATACCTTACCGCTGGCGAGCAATCGTTCCGGCTCCACTCCAAGCCACCGCTGCACAACCTCATAGTAGATGCCCAGCATCAAAGTATTGTTACCACTAAGCGCTTTGTTTTGACGCCAGTTGAGCGGAGTCTCCGAGCTTACGTTCATCCCTAAGGCCTTAGAAAAGCTGACCTCTCGGAGTTCGCCTAGTGTTCCCTCCTCCAGAATTCGCTTGATAGTCTTGTCCCACTTCAGAGTGAACGGCGAAGGCACGATCTGGGCGACTAGGTGAGGATTGTCCAAAGATGCTTCTACCATGGCTTCCGCTTCCTCCGTGTTCATAGCCATGCGAGCCTCAGTCAAAACATGTTTGCCGGCTTTAAGGGCCGCGATGCTGATCTCCGCATGCAGGTAGGGCCAGGTCCCAATGCAAATGGCGTCCACATTCGGATCCGAGACCACATCCTGCCATTTTTCAGCAATTCGCGAGATGCCAAAAGCGTCGGCAGCGGAGCGGGATGAGGCTTCACTCCGGTTGCACACGACTTCTACACTGACTCCCTCGATTGCTTGAAAACCTGGTATGTGATGCAAACGCGTGTTTGTTCCGGCTCCGACAACTCCAATCCTCAAATTTTGCATTTAACCAAAATGGCGTATCCCAGCGAGAACTACAATGTAATAAAAAAGAGGCCGGAACGATTCCTCATCCCGGCCTAAAATGTAAACGCAGCGGTTTGACCTACCCTACTTCGCGTTCGGATAGCTGCCTAGCCATTTGACGAAGGGACAAAACGCTTTCAGATCCTCGACAGCAGCTGCAACCGTTTCTTCCTCGAAATGGCCAAGCACATCCAAGAAGAAACAATATTCCCAAGCTGTCTTACCGCTAGGACGCGACTCGATTTTGCTCAAATTCAAGCCACGTGACGAAAAGACGCCGAGAGCCTTCTCCAAAGCGCCTACCTTGTGGTCAACGGAGATGAGGAAACTGGTCTTAAACTCTACTCCCTTGGCAAACCCACTGGACTCCTTGCCGATAACGAGGAAACGAGTCGTGTTGTCGAGGCGGTCTTGTATTCCCTCCGCAACTACTGGTACTCCGTAAAGATCCGATGCCAAAATAGACGCGATCGCGGCAGCCTTGGGATCGTCCTTGGCGATCTGCACCGCTTTTGTCGTGCTGTCGCAAGTGTGGATCGAGGCATTCGGAAGATGGGCGTGCAACCAATTGCGGCACTGACCAATGGCTTGATCCTTGGAGTAAACTCGCTCGATCTCATTTGGCTGAGAGAGAGAAATCAAACTGTGGGAAATGGGAGTGAAAATCTGAGCGCAAATCTTCAAATCTGACTCGAAGAACATGTCCATGGAGTGCGATACCGCTCCTTCCGTAGAATTCTCGATTGGGATAACGCCATGATCCGCATCGCCTTTCGCCACCAAATGAAAGACATCCGGGATGGCAGGGGCCGCGATATAATCGATGCTCGCTCCAAACTTCTTGAGAGCCGCCTGATGCGTATAAGTTGCCTCCGGTCCGAGGTATGCGATCCGCATAGGCTTCTCCAATGCGATCGCGGCCGACATAATTTCGCGATAGATAGCCCGGATAGCTTCGTCGCTCAAAGGACCTTGGTTCAAGGCTCCCAACTTTCGGAGAACTTGTTCCTCCCGGCTGGCCACATAGATAGGTGAACCTTCCAGACGCTTGACATGTCCGATTTGCGCGGCGGTGCGAACTCGCTCGTTGAGAAGCTTGAGCACCTCTTGATCGATTTCGTCGATCTTCTTTCTTAGCGTATCCAGATCCATACTACTCAGCTATCTTTTCATCTTCAGAGGATTCCTCCTCTACAATTTCTTCGTCGGCGGGAGCTTCCGGCTCGTCGCTTTCTTCAGAATCGGGTTCGGACTCTGCAGCCTGACTCTCATCTGCGGCTTCGTCGCGAGGCTCAGGCTCGTCATCTCTTTCCCTTTCAGGAAGCCCCATTTCTTTCTCTGTCACTTCCTGCTGGTTTGAAACCTCATGCAGCCACGCGTCTAGCTGGCCGGGAGAAAGGACATCCGAAGCGGGAAGCTCTTCGATAGAACGAATCCCAACAAACTCTAAAAAGGCCTCCGTGGTACCGTACTGGATAGGTCGACCTGGAAGATCCGCTCGGCCTACCACTTGCACAAACTCTCGCTCTAGCAGCTTGCTAAGGGGCGAATCAATGGAGACGCCGCGGATCTTTTCGATTTCCGCGCGCACCACCGGCTGCCGGTAGGCGATCACCGCTAAGGTTTCCAGTGCCGACTGGTTGAGCTTGATCGGACGTGGTTCGTCGCGAAGCAGGCTGATCCATTCCCCCACCGTGGGAGAAGTCACCAGTAAAAAGCCGCTGTGGCGTTCGATCAGCCGGCAAACATCGTCGCTTTCGATCAAATTTTCGGCGATTCGATCCATCGACTCGCGGATCTGGGCCGAAGTGACCAGCGATGGCACTTCGGTGGTAGGCATTCCGTCTCCGGGCAAAAAAGGTTGCTCGGGCTCTTCGTAGTCCTGTGGTTCCTCACCCTCCTCACCTTCCGGCGTCTCGAGGGCAGCATGATACTTTGTAAACACAGCTTGGATGTCCTTGATAGACAAGGGTCCTGAAGCTCCGAAAAGAAGCGCTTTTAAAACTCGATCTAAGCTAAATGCCATTGGTTAGGAAATGGGGAAACGGTCACTGGTATTGGGCCAAAGAGTAAGTTGATCGCAATCCAGCCCTTCGATGTAAAGGTTCTCTTTGCAGCAGTATCCGCTACGGGCTGCAGACAAGAAGGCAATTCAAACTTTCCCTCAACAAAATCCAAGGCCAAGGGACAGACCCACGAGCAAACGCCCCTACTCCTCGACTTCACTAAAGAGAAACGACCGAGCCCCAAAAATCGCGATGCGTCCTTAGGAAATTCGCAAAACTGGCCACCTCAACCTCCATGGGCGCCGTCTTGGAAAAAACCTGTAGAAACTTTGCTCCTTTGAGCTGGCTTCCAAAGGCTAGCGAACATATCGAGATAAAGCCCGGGCCTAGCTCTGGGCCATTCCCTTCTGAAGCATCAGTTTCATTCATATCCAAAGAGAAAATAAATAAGCATTATGTCTTGGGACACCTATAAAGCACTCACCTTCAACTTCCCAGCAGTGGAGCTTTCGCTCGACCTAAGCCGACTTGGTTTGCCCGAAGGATATATAGATTCGCAGCGTGGAGCGTTCGCCAAAGCATTCGCCGCCATGGACGAGCTCGAAAAAGGAGCTATCGCTAACCCGGATGAAGGCCGCATGGTCGGCCACTACTGGCTGCGCGACGCAGACCTCGCTCCTAACGAAGAGCTGAAAACCACCATTTCCTCCAGCGTTGAGAAAATCAAAGCCTTCGCGGCTAAAGTTCACTCCGGCGAGGTTAAAGGCTCCAACGGGACTTTCACCGACGTGCTGGTAATAGGCATCGGAGGTTCCGCCCTCGGCCCGCAATTTATCGCACACGCCCTGGGTGTGCCTAGCGAAGACAAAGCGGCGATCCACTTCTTCGACAATACCGACCCAGAGGGAATGGACCTCGCCCTCAACGCGATCGGCGATCGCCTCGGCAGCACCCTCTCACTCGTCATTTCCAAATCAGGCGGAACCGCCGAAACCCGCAACGGTATGCTAGAAGCCCAGAAGGCTTATTCCGATATGGGACTCGACTTCGCTAAGCACGCCGTGGCCATCACGGGCGTCGATTCCAAACTGGACAAGGTTGCGGTTTCCGAAGGCTGGCTCGAGCGCTTCGAGATGTGGGACTGGGTGGGAGGACGTACCTCCGTTCTTTGCGCCGTCGGCCTTGTCGCCGCAGCTCTGCAAGGGATCGATATCCAAGCTCTTCTCGATGGAGCTTCCGCCATGGATAAGGTCACGCGCGCCAAATCCATCGAAGAAAACCCAGCCGCCCTCCTCGCTCTTGCCTGGTTCTACGCGACCAATGGCAAGGGAGAGAAAGACATGGTCATCCTCCCGTACAAAGACCGCCTTCTCCTTTTCTCCCGCTATCTCCAACAGCTCATCATGGAGTCTTTGGGCAAGGAGTTTGATTTGGACGGCAATGTGGTGAACCAAGGCATAGCCGTATACGGAAACAAAGGCTCAACCGACCAACACGCTTACGTTCAGCAGTTGCGCGAAGGGGTGCCTAACTTCTTCGCTACCTTCATCGAAGTCCTGAAAGACCGCCATGGTCCTTCCATCGATGTAGAGCCAGGCATCACAGCCGGCGACTATCTGCAGGGCTTCCTTTTGGGAACTCGCGAAGCGCTGGGCGAAACAGGCCGCCAATCCATCACCATCACCACTCCGGAAGTGAGCGAAGCCACCGTGGCGAATCTCATCGCCCTCTACGAGCGCGCGGTCGGCTTCTACGCCACCTTGACCAACATCAACGCCTACCATCAACCAGGCGTCGAGGCAGGCAAGAAAGCCGCGGGAGCCGCGATCGAATTGGCAAAGGGTATCGTAGGCGCGCTTGAAAGCTCCAAGGGTACCGCCATGGATGCTCCGACCATTGCCGAAAAGCTTGGCAAGCCCGAGTCTACCGAACTGGTTTACAAGATCGCCCTACACATGGCAGCCAACGCCAAGGCCGGAATTTCCAAGATCGATGCCGAAAACTGGTACGACGCGAAGTTCCTTATCCTAGCCTAGTCCGCAATAACCCCAGTTTTCCAAGAGCCTGCATTTCAGTAGTTTCTGCAATGTAGGCTCTTTTTTTTACCGTTTTGAATTTCCACTCGCCAAACGCAGCCAAAATAGCCCTAAATTAAAAAGTTTTTAAAAGGTAAATACTGTCGAGGACTGGCAGCCAAGACGTGTGTGATATACTTTCAAAAACTCTCCTTAAATTCCCCATTTAATCCTCCTACAAACGCTTTTGGATCTCCTCCCTGTGACTCAAAAAGTTCAGAAACGACAAAGTCCAAGGCAAGCCAACACGTGACTCCCCTAAGTCGAATACATGGACCAAGCGGATACTAGTCTGAGCTACCGCATTCGATCCGCCCCGATCTCGAGTAAAATCCTGCTCATCGTTCTAGCCTGCAGCCTCCTGTCGCTGGCGCTGATAACTGGGTCTAGTTTGATTCGCGAGTACAAGACGGCCACAGATCGAGAAGTAGAGGGACTGGTTTCACTCGCTGGCGTCCTCTCCCAAAACCTAGAAGCGTCGCTTCGCTTTTCCGACAAACTTGCTGCCCGCGATATTTTGTCTTCGCTCGTGAGCGAAAACCAAATCACGAAAGCCCAGATAACACTCCCAGACGGTACTCTTTTCGCCGAATTTCGCGGCAGACGCGACACGCAAGCGATCGAACAGAAAGGCAAGCTCGGCACAACCATCGACGGGACGACCATTACCTACCGCGAACAGATTGACTTAGCGGGGGCTCCACTGGGGTTCATCACACTTCAAGCCGACAATCGCGATTCATGGAGCCAGCTCCTAACGAGCGCCGCCATCAATTCCATAGTCTTGGCAATTTCGCTTCTCGCTTCTCTCCTTTTAGCGAAACGACTCCTTCCTATCATCACGGATCCGCTGGAGGAATTATCCGCAATAGCCCAACGGATATCGAAGGAGCGCAACTACGATTTACGAGCCACTAAACGTTACGACGACGAAATCGGGAAACTAGTCGATAGCGTCAACTTCATGCTGGCCACCGTTCGCAACCGAGACCGAGAAATCAACGAGACCAACCGGAATCTGGAAGTACTCGTAGCAGATAGAACTGCTAAGTTGGTGGCAGCACGCGAAAAGGCTGAAAAGGCCCTGGAAGCAAAAAGCGAATTCCTATCGACGATGAGTCACGAGCTTAGAACTCCCATGAATGCCATCATAGGCATGAGCTCGGTTTTACAGCTGGAAGATCTCGATCCCAATCGATCCCGCCAAATCGAAGTCATTCAAAAAAGCGCCGGCAACTTGCTCAATCTGATCAACGACATTCTCGATTTTTCCAAGATAGAAGCAAATCGCCTCGAGCTTGAAAATCAGCCCGTAGATCTGGTCCCCTGCATCGAGGAAGCTCTCGACATTTCCTCCGCCGCTAAAAAGCAGAATCGCCTCATCTATAGCGCTTTTTTCGATCCCAGTCTTCCTGCAAAGATCAAAGGAGACACTTCGCGGCTACGCCAAATACTCGTCAACTTGCTGAGCAATGCTTTCAAATTCACCCATTCAGGCTCCGTAACAATCGAGGCAAATCGCATCTCGGCCAGCAGGAGAGAGGGCGAACGGCTTCAGGTCTTGGTACGTGACACCGGACTTGGCATCGCGGAAAATCAATTGGAGAGCATCTTCGAGTCGTTCACGCAAGCGGACCAGGCGACCTCTCGCGAATACGGCGGCACCGGCTTAGGACTCACCATTAGTCGTAAGCTAGCCAGAGCGATGGGAGGGGATCTCACCGTAGAAAGTGAACTCGGAACTGGGTCCGTCTTCCAACTCGTCCTACCGTTGAGGCGAGTCGATTCATGCCATGAAGTTGTGGGCAAACCCCTCGCAATCGAGGGAGAGTTTCACGTTCGCCTTAAGGATCTTCCTGCACCCTTGGATACGTCCGTTCGCAGCAATTTGATCGCCTGGGGCTGCAAAGTAATCGACGCTCACGGTCCCGCGGAAGAGCCGGATCTGACCATCGCGTCCGCACTGTGCGAAGACGAGTTTCGAGCCGTCGAAAAAGCAACGCGCATCCGCAACTTCGACAACACCATCTTGCTGACACACCCAGATCACTCGATTCTCATTCAGAAGTCGACGAACGCGGCTGTGTTAACTCTCCCAGTGCGCACCCGTGACTTGCGCAACATGCTGCTTCGGCACGTCGATAGCAACGAGTCTCCCGATTACGACGCGACGACCCCTTTCGCTCCCTATCAAACTGAGAAATGGCAATCCCTTCGAATCCTTTTGGCAGAAGACAACGAACTTAGCCGGAATGTATTCATCCACCACATGGAGTTGATCGGGCTCGAAATCGACACCGCAGTAAATGGCATCCAAGCCTGCGAAATGGCATCCGAGAACGACTACGACATTATCTTCATGGATGTTCGCATGCCGCAACGCGACGGGCTAAAGGCATCACGATATATTAGAGACAACCAAGAGAAGGACCGGACCCGACCTTGGATCGTCGGCTTCACTGCCAACACCGAACAAGACGCTCTACTCCAGATCGAAAAGGCGGGCATGGACGACTATTTGTCGAAGCCAGCGGTTATCAGCAACATAGCCGAAAGCATCGACAGGTTCGTTTTCGCCCGTAGCGACAGCCGGTCTGCCTTGAAGGACGCATAGGCCTTGCCCATTCCCCGATAACAAACATTGTGCCGGGGTACTTTATGAGTCTCACGCACACCATCGAATACTGGGCCCTCCTTTGCTTTGCGCGCTTGCTCTGCATCCTCCCTCGAAAGTGGTCCTTCGCGATCGGATCCGCGATCGGAGCATTCGGCTGGGCCATTGGTATGCGACAAAAGCTCGTGCTGGAAAACATCGCGGTCGCTCGGCCAGAAGCTGACGAAAAGGAGCTAAAACGATTGGGCAAGCAGGCTGCCAAAAACTTTGGCCGCACAATCACCGAATTCATCCGCTACGGGATTAAAGACCGTGATCTTATTTCGGACCTAGTCGAAATAAAGGGGATCGAAGAACTCAAAACAGCCCTCCAAGGTGGTAAAGGCGCCATCGTCCTCACTGGCCACTTTGGAGCTTGGGCTATATATTTCGCAGCGATGTCCATGGCAGGCGTCCCCCTTTCTTTGCTGGTTGGGAAGCAGCACAATAAGAAGGTCGACGACTTCATTTTGAAAATCCCAGGCGACAGGGTAGAGTTCATCTCCAAAGGCCGAACTGCCATTAAAAAGATCCTCGCCAAGCTCACCGCAGGCCGGGCCGTGGTCATGGTGGCGGACCAGCACGCCGGCAAGTCAGGCGTAGTGGTTCCCTTCTTGGGTAAAAATGCTTCTACCCTGCCCCTCCCAGGATCCTTTGCCGTGAAATATCAGGCTCCCGTTTTCATCATGACCGGACAGAGGAAACCCGACGGTACACACACGGTAACGATCGAACCTATCGAGATTTCCGCGAGTGAGGATTCCGAAGATCCTAAAATAGAGGTGTTGAAAGCCTACAACCACAAACTGGGCAGGGTCGTGGCTTCCTGCCCGGAACAGTATTTTTGGTACCATCGACGCTGGCGGGAAGAGAGCGAAAACTCCCAGTAAAACCAACCGAAGCCACAGGTTCCAGACGAGCTCTTTGGGGCGTCTTACTTGTAGGAAATCATGGCCTGGCTGCAGAAGTTCTGCGGAGCCCAAGGGCCATTGTAGGAGAAGGTGAAATCCGGAGCGAAACGATCGCCCGCATCATAGATAGACTTTTCAAATACCCGCAAACGCTCCCGATTCACGAGGCAATTAAAAGTCACTACATCCATTTCAGATAGCGGCAGGTGGCTTTCACGTATCTCAGCACACCAAGGTCCCACCATTTCCTTGAATTGGCTCTTATAGATCTCCTTCTCCTTCGCCAAAGTCCGGGTAAACTTTTCACCCTTCTTGGCTCGGTCGCCCAAGTAATAAAGCAGACGCCCGTTGAGAACCTTCCCTTTCTCGTCGCGTAAATAAGGATACTTAGAAATTAGGTGATCCAATAGGTCCGGAACGTCGAACCGCATGGTCACTTCCATTTCCACCTTGCGGTAGATGCGGTTGAGTTCCTTTTCTAAAACTTCCTCATTGTTGGTAAGAACTTTTTCGACCTGAGACAGGCTAGAAAGAGTCAGACCATATTGTAGAGGCAGGATGGAAGCCTGAGACATCAACAGCCTTTGGGCATGTTGGTGAGCGAAAATGTCGTCGCCGCTCAGGCTCAGTGTCTTCTGCCCGTAAGCGCTGACAATCGCTGAAACGTTGCCACAGGTTACCATAAAAAGGTTTCTTCCCTCCACCCCAGTCAGGTCTTCCAGATCATGTGGGGCGTCGGCTAAAGTGTAGGCGTAAAGAAAGATGCTCATGCGTGGATCGGCTTTAATCGAGTCGCTGGTACAGGCTCGTAAAAAAGATGTGAACCGAGGGCCGATCTGAGTCAATGACGCCTAAAAGCCTTTACGTCAAATCAGGGAATCCACGAGGCCCCGAGGCCCCTCACCCTAGGCTTGTTCCTCTAGGAAGAGCGGCTTTACCGCAAAAAGAGCTAGATCAACTCCTCGCGCAGCAACCAAGCCGCATGGGCAGCCCCTACGAGAGAGATGGAATAATCCTTTACGATATAAACCGGAATCCTACGCAAAATCCGCTTAACCTGCTCGCGAGCATTTTGCTCGAAGAAGTAGATGAATTGGCTTCCGTCCAAAAAGTGACGTTCGTTTTTACCGACAATTCCGCCCGCTAAAAAGAGTCCGGAACGCGGAAGCACAGTGGCGGAGAAGTCCGCTGCCACTCGTCCATACACTTTTACGAAAAGACGAATCACATCACGGCAGACAGGATGGTTCTCAGCATGGCGCGATATCAAAGCGGGACGCTGCAAAGGCTCCGTAGCGAGGATTTTCGAGAGCGTATCGTCCACTTTCATTCCTCGCATCAAAATAAAATAGTCCAAAATGGTATTGAGGCCTCTGCCGGAAAGCAGGTCTTCAATCTCGACGATAGTATTGGCGCTGCCTTGAGCATGAGCTCTCAATTCTTCCGTCTCTAAATCAAAAGCCGCGAAACACGCATGGCCCCCCTCTGAAGGCAGCACCCGATATCTCTCCCCTTCTTGGATTAGCATACCGACTCCAAGGCCGGTCCCAGCTCCAACAATAAGACTAACTCCACCAATCGGTTCCGGGTCATGGCCATCGGTGTGCGGCAAGTGCGTCACCTCTTCGGGATTGTTCAGATCCAGCAAGGGCACGCCGTAACTGATCGCCTCAAAATCATTTATGATCTTGGTCGGAAAACCAAATTCCATCTCGATCTCCGCCCCATCCAAATCCCAATCCAAATTCGAGAGGTCACAGTGGTTGTTGGAGATTGGCCCCGCACCGCTTATGCCGGCCACTAGAACTTTGATGTCCGGAAACTTCTCCTTCGCGGAAGAAAGGAGGGTTCGAATCGCTGGTAGGATGGAATCGACCTCATTGCTAGCGACCACGGTTTCATTCAGAATCTTAAAACTGCCGGCGTCGACCTTGACCAAAGCTAGATTCGAATTGGTGCCTCCAATATCTCCAGCGAGGACAACGGGTTCTCCGTTCCAGTTTTCGTCGTACCAAGTCGTTTTAATAGATTTCTGTTCCATGAGAGAAGTCGGGAAGCAAGGCGTAGAGAAGCGAGCTTTCTGATTGCGGCCACCAGAAAATCGCTCTTCCAAAACAGCGCAAGCCCGCACAAGCTATCTGATCGTCAAGCAAGACAAATGCCTACACCCGATCCAGAACAACTCTCGCTCCTTTTAGCTATCCTGAACGCGGTCGCCTTCTTCGCCTACGGGATCGACAAGTTTTTGGCTAAGTCAGGCAAACGTCGCATCTCCGAAAAAGCTCTGCTCATCCTGACGGCACTACTAGCAAGTCCGGGCGGAATATTGGGCATGGTTTTGTTCAACCACAAAACCTCTAAACCAAAGTTTCGATACGGAGTACCCGCCATCCTACTGGCGCACGCCGTCTTGGGCTACTGGTTGGCTTACTATTGAGCCTGACCCCAAGCTTCTGCCGCGTTCTTAAGCTTGAAGAGCCCTTGATCAAACATGGGCGAAATCATACCGGGCATCATGCGGGCAAGGTAGCCTCCTACGACAGGAGCGGGAATGTTTCCGCTCATCTCCCAGGTAACGACTAGACCTTCCGCCGATGACTCATAAGTGATCGAGGAGACATTCTTGAATGAATCCTCGTTGAAAAAGAGATCGAAGACGACTCCCTTTTCCGGATCTGCCTGGGTGAAAACCAAGCGGCCATCTCCATCCTTGCCCACCCATGACTGCGACGCCCCGACTCCCGTAGTCTTCTCGCCCAGTTCCACAGTAAGGGAAGCATCCGCGTCTTTCCACGGGCCCCACACTTGCCAATTCTTCAAATCGCCAACCAAGGCATACACCGCTTCCGGCTTCGCGTTGATCGTTACCTGACGCGAAACCACGAAATCCTTGGATAGAAAAAAGCTAACCACTACTGCTAAAATAAACAGGAAGGAAAACAGGGAAAAGACGCCAACAAAGAACTTTTTCATACCTCCCGTCTTGTTCACTTTCTAAGGGCTGGCAAGCGAGGAAAGACGACGAAGTGATCAAAGGCTTTCTAGGATAGATTGAAGAATTTCCTCCTTCGATTTTCGGATATCCAGAATCAAAGCATTCGTAGGCTCTTCCAACGTTTCGAGTTGCGAGTCCAACAATGACTCGGGCATGAAGTGGTCCTCTCGATTCCCGATTCGCTTCGCAAGAATCGAGCGATCCCCTTTCAAATAGATCCAACGGTAGTGCTCGAGCCCATCTTGCAAAACGACTCGGTAGGCTTCTTTCAATGCGCTGCAGGCTAGAACCACCGACTGCTGCCGATTTAGCCGGATCTCAAGCTCTTCATTCAATCGTCTCAGCCAGCCAGCCCTATCTTCGTCATTGAGAGCTCGGCCAGCCGCCATCTTTGCAACGTTTTCGGGCGGATGAAAATCATCCGCATCCAACATCTCGATACGCAAAGCATCCGCCAACGCATGAGCGATGGTTGACTTGCCGCTGCCGCTTACCCCCATAATGAAGTAAGCGACTGCATTCGGATCAGGCAGGTTTAGCCCTCCCACTTAAACATAACAGTGGAAAGCGGAGGCAGTGTGAATTCGCCAGATTGCGGGAAGCTATCGTATTCGATCGCCTCAGAATTGACGCCATTGACATTACCGGCATTGGAGCCTCCATAGAATTCGGAGTCCGTATTCAAAATTTCACGCCAGTGACCTGCAGACGGAAGACCGATACGGTACTTCTCGCGCTTCATCGGAGTGAAGTGGCCAATGACTAGGATCTTGCTACGGCCATCAGGAGAAGTGCGCACGTAACTGATGATGCTTGAATCAGCATCCCAGCACGCGATCCACCGGAAGGACTGCGAGTCGAAATCGGTGTAGGCCAAAGCCGGCTCTTCCCGGTAAACCCGATTGAGATCACGAACCAGACAGGAGATGCCGCTGTGATCCTTGAACTCGTTCAAGTGCCACTGCAGGGACTTGTCGTAATTCCACTCTTCGGATTGCCCGAACTCGCTTCCCATAAAGAGCAACTTCTTGCCTGGGTAAGCCCACATGTGACCGTAGAGAGCGCGCAAGGTCTGCGACTTATCGGAAATGGAGCCCGCCCCCATTTTCATCAGCATGGATCCTTTTCCATGTGTCACTTCATCATGGGAGAATACCGTCACGAAATTTTCGGCGTACTGGTAAAGCATACCGAAGGTGAGATTGTTGTGATGATGCTTACGGTAGATGGGATCCTTCTCGAAGTAGGACATATTGTCATGCATCCACCCCATGTTCCACTTCAGGTCAAAACCAAGTCCGCCTTCCGATGGCGGCTTTGTGACCCCACCAAAAGAGGTCGACTCTTCGGCGATCATAAGGGTCCCCGGATAGTAGGTGTGCACCAAGCTATTCGCTTCGCGAAGGAAAGCGATCGCCTCGAGGTTCTCGTTTCCGCCGTATTGGTTAGGAATCCACTGCCCTTCTTCTCTTGAATAATCGAGATAAAGCATGGACGCCACCGCGTCGACACGAAGACCGTCTATGTGATAACGGTCGAGCCAGCTCAAGGCATTCGCCACCAGGAAGCTCTTCACTTCGTGACGGCCAAAATTGAAGATCAAAGTTCCCCAGTCCATGTGAGCCCCAAGGCGAGGATCCTCGTGCTCGTAGAGGCAAGTCCCGTCAAAACCTGGCAGAGCAAAAGTATCTCTCGGGAAGTGAGCCGGTACCCAGTCAACCAATACGCCGATGTCGCGTTGGTGCATGTAGTCTACAAATGCCTTGAAATCGTCTGGCGTTCCAAAGCGGTGAGTCGGAGCGAAATAGCCGGTTACCTGATAACCCCAAGATCCGTCAAACGGGTGTTCCGCCACCGGCATCAACTCGATGTGCGTAAAACCGTGATCCACCACATAATCCGCTAACTCCTTGGCTAACTCGCTGTAGGACAACGGACGATTGTCCTCTTCCCAGCGGCGCTTCCAGGAACCGAGGTGTACTTCGTACACGCTCATCGGTTGATCGAGAGCCTGGTGATTAACCCGCTTAGCCATCCAACTCTGATCGTTCCAATTGTAAGCGGAATGATCAAAAACGATCGACGCATTATTGGGCGGAGCTTCGAAGTAGCAGCCGTACGGGTCGGTTTTGAGGAAGAGGTCCCCATTTTTGGCACGGAGTTCGAATTTATACATCTCTCCCTTTTCCAAGCCCGGGATAAAAAGCTCCCACACTCCACTTGCCCCTAGCGATCGCATCGGATGGTAGCGGCCATCCCAATCGTTGAACGACCCGACGAGAGAAACTCTCGAGGCATTCGGAGCCCAAACCGCGAAGGATACACCAGGAACGCCGTCTATGGTCTTCGGATGAGCACCCAGCTTTTCGTATATCCGGTGCTCGTTGCCTTGATTGAAGAGATAAAGGTCGGAGTCCCCGATCGAAGGCAAAAATGAATACGGATCGTAAAATTGCCTGATCTCACAATTCCGCTGCTCGGCTCGTAGTCGGTATGGAAATACCTGATCGCGATCTTCGATCAAGGTTTCGAAAAAGCCATCTTCATGGATTAGCTCCATTTCATACCGAGGCCCATTCTCCTGGCTGGAGTCCACCACCTCGCACTTTTCGACCCCACTCAAGAAGGCTCTGACAAGGATCCCTTTGCGGTCTCCTTTTTTGTAGGGATGCATCCCCAAAATGTCGTGGGGGGTGGCGACAGTCGCTTCTACGAACTGGGCGAGGTCTTGTTTGGAAGTGAACATAGAACTGTGAGAAACGTGAGGGTTAAAAGCTCTCAAAATTGACGCCTGACGAAGGGAGTTCCGACAAACTATTCAAGAACAACACCTCCTTTAAGAGCAGTCTTCTTGCCAAGTGTCAAAGGCTTGTGAGCGATCAATGAGCCAAGGAACCAAACTGGGCAAAAGACGTCCCAATCGAGCGTCTTGATTCTTGCCACCCAGAGCTCCCCCTCCCTTAGTACTCTGCTTTCAACTACCTGACCGATGACCTCGATCCTTCGCCAACTCCCTCGTATCGCCCTGCTGACCGCGTCCCTAGCAGGCCTCTCCCATTCCGCCCTAGCCCAAGAGGTCGAACTCATCCCTAGCGGCGACCTTACCTTTGACCAAAACACCGGGGAAATCGTGGCGACCGATGGGGCGCAGATCCAATACGGCGAGTGGCTCCTTTCCGCCGATACCATTCGCTTCAATCAGGAAACCAAAGACGCTTCCGCCACGGGCCACGTCGTTTTCACCCGAGCAGACCTGCGTCTGACCGCTGATTCGCTGACCTATAAACCTGCTGAAGAATTCGCTCGCGCCACCAATTTCAGGGCGGGCAACGGCAGAGTCTACGTGGACGGTGCCGTTCTGGAGGGAAACCCTGACAATTTCCGCTTCGAAGAAATCAACTTCTACCCAGGAGAGCCCGGCACCTTCTTGTTCATTGCCCGAGCGGGAGAGCTCTCTATCGTCAACCAAAACGAAATCCGCGGGAAGAAGCTATTCTTCAAGGTAGGAGCGGTCCCCTTCCTTCTCATCCCAAACATCACCCAACCACTGGATGCGGAAACCAACCTTTTCAAGCCGACTCTCGACTACAGCGGCCACATCGGAGCCGCCATCGGAGCCGAAGCGCTCGCCCCAGTCACGGACCACATCCGCCTAGGCGGAAACGTCACCTTAACCTCCAAGCGAGGCATCCTCGCCGGTCCCGCTGCGAGCTACTCTTTTGAAAACGAAAGCTACGTCACTGACGGATCCTTCATTTCCGGATACATAAACGACCAAGGCGAACCCGGCTTGGATATAAACGGAGCCACCATTTCGGACCAACGCTACTTCGCCGAGTGGCAGCACAAGCAAATCTGGAACGACAACCAGGCGAACATTTCCGCCTACGCCCGCTACTGGTCCGACTCCGAAGTCACGCGCGACTTCTACGAGGATTCTTTTGACCGCATGCAGGATCCAGACTCCTACATTGAGGCCAACTACAACGGCCAAAACTGGCAGGCATCCCTTTTCGCAAGGGCTGCACTCGGGGATTTCCAATCCTACACGGAACGCCTCCCAGAAGTCCGTTTCTCCTACTTTCCTACCAATCTTGGATACGGCTTCAGTCACAGCGCGTACCTTTCCGCCGCAAAAATCGGCGTCGACGCAACCGAAGACGTTAACCTGACCGGAACCAAAGCGGATCTGTTCTACGGAGTAGAATGGAATCACATCCTAACCGACGGAATCGGGCTACGCGTCAAAGCCGGGGCACGCAACATAAGTTACCAAGACGCTGAGACCTACTTGCAAAGCGAAGCGCTTTACGACGAGGCCGACACCTTCGTATATCGAGATTCAGTGGACGGCTCCCGCGCGTTCGGCGATCTGGGAGTCGACCTCAACATGAAGGCCTATTCGACCTTCGATTTCCAAAACGAAACATGGAATATAGATGGATTGCGGCACATCATTGAGCCTCGTATCTCCTATCGCTACACGCCCGAACTTTGGAGTTCGGGGGACCTCGAGCAAAGCGTCGTTCTGCCGGCTATTTATGGCTTCGAATACGGAAATAGCGTCATGTACGCAGACCAAGGCACTTTCGCGAACTACCTTCCCTCCATAGACTTGGAGAATCGCCGCGACTCCGATTACCTGCGGGAAGATCACAAAATTCGCTTCGAGCTCGGAAACCGCCTGCAAACTCGAGGAGAAGACGGCGGAGCTCGCGACCTAGCCCGTTTTGACATCGCTGCGGACTACTATCTCGGTGGCTCAGATTACGCAGAGGATAGCTACTCGCTGCTGAGCTTGGATCTGGAATTGACTCCCGCTCCTTGGCTGGAATTTGGCTTGTTCAACCGGCTTGATCCAGAAGGAGGTTTATCCACGCAAGAACTCAACAGCTACATAGCCATCAAGGATCCTGGCTATTGGAAAATCGCCTTCGGTTCCCACTACCTTAAAGGGCCTTCCTCTCTTACCGAGTCTTACTTTTCGACAGCCTACTCCTACCCTTCCTTCTATTACAGTTGGGTTGGCTGGCCGACCTACGGCATGGGCTCCTACACCTATCCAAACCAGCGTTTGGAGCAGTACTTCGCCCACATCGAATACCAGCTCAGCGAGAATTTCAAACTATACGCCACCGCTCGATACGACGATGAATCCGGCGTGTTCTACGAGCAACGAATCGGCCTCATGCAGCGAGCTCTCGAAAACTACGGCCTGAAATACGAATTGCGCATCTACGACGGCGACCGCCGCGAATCCGACTTCGGAATATCCATCGCCATCGACCTTTTCGACGAGTAGAAACGTACAGGAATGAGCAAGCCGCTGTTCAATAAAGAGATAAGCCTACACCGGCTGCACAATCAGCGGCGTATCTCCTTTTCTCTGATCGAAAGATGTCGCTCGCTGCTCAACCCAGGGGTCGCTTTCACCCGAGAGTTGCACGAACTTTTTCGGGCCCAGGGAAAATTCGGCTCCAAAGACCGGCGCCTCTATCGCGAGCTCATCTACACCTACCTTCGGTACCAACCCTGGCTGGATTCTAAACGAAGCGACCAGGAGGCGTTTATGGATTTGCTCATCCAGCTCGCTGTACCGACTGCTGAGATCCGAAGCCTGTATCCCACCCTTGCCAACAAGCCAGCTATCCCTGTCGAAGAAGCGAATCGCTTCAAACTTCTCGGCAAGGAAGCCACAGAGATAAAGGAGCTGCTACCCGATTGGTACGCCCTCCACACGAAACGACCTCTCTCCACCAAAGGCCTGCTTACACTGGTAACTCGCCCTCCCCTTTGGCTTCGGATCCAAAAGGACCCCGGCGACGACATTATTAAACGGCTTAAAGAGCCCGCTTCCCCCGAACAGGCCGCTCTCATTGCCAAACATCCGCTCATCCCTGGCTGCATCCACGCCCCTGCCGATTTCCCGCTAGCAAACCACCCCTGCTACCTAAACGGCGATATTGAGATCCAAGATATCTCCTCTCAAATTTTGCTTTTAATGCTGAAAGATAGCCCGCGGGGAAAATGGCTAGATGCCTGCGCGGGAGCTGGCGGAAAAACCCTCCAACTCGCGGAACTCCTGAGACCCTACGGGAAGGTGGCCGCCCACGACTTGAGAAGTTCGGCCCTGCGGGAACTGCAGTCCCGCGCCAAACGCTCCGGACTCAAAAACATCGAGGTACTGGCAAAACGGCCTACCGAAGGGAGTTACGACGGCGTGCTCGTAGACGCGCCCTGCAGCGGTTCCGGCACTTGGAGAAGGCACCCCTACCTCATGCGGCAAACTCGCGAAAAAGACGTTTTTGACTATGCGAAAAAGCAGCTCTCTATTCTGAAGGACTATTCCAATCTCGTGTCGGAGGGCGGCCTGCTCGTCTACAGCACCTGCTCGCTCAGTCGCCACGAAAACGAAGAAGTCGCGGCCAAATTTCTCGAGACCGAAACCCGTTTCATTCACCAGCCGCTGGCACCTAGATTCGGATTCGACGACCTCGGCCACGGGATCACAGTTTATCCCGAGGACCACAACGGAGACGGTCTCTACGTGAGAGCCTTCCGGCGCGTCAGCTAATCGAAAAATCCGCCGAAGAGCGGGCCTTGTGAATAATTTCGCATTGCCAGCCGAGCAACTCCCACCGTGAATTCCCACGTGGAAGAGCAAAACGATCCCAGAATCAAATTATCCGTGTTCGAAGGCCCGATGGACCTTCTGCTCTTCCTTATACGCAAACACGAGATCGACATTTACGACATCCCCATCGAGCTCGTTCTAGACCAGTACCTCAAGGTCATCAGCTCCATGAAGGAGGTTAAACTCGAGGTGGCGGGAGACTTTTTTGTGATGGCCGCCACTTTGATGGAAATTAAAAGCCGCCTCCTTTTACCTAAGCAAAGCCGTAGCGCCTCTGAAAGCGAAGACGAGGATGCCGATATCGACCCTCGCTGGGAGCTCGTGCACCAGCTCCTCGAATATAAGAAGTTCAAGGAAGCCGCCGACTCGCTCGACAAGCTATCCGAACGTGCCGCTCTTCTCAAAGAACGTGACTACAATTCGGTTAACAAAGCCGAGACTCCGCTCCGCCCTCTCAAGCCAGAAGACAAAATCTCCGTCTGGAATTCCTTCAACATCGTGCTGCGGCGCTTGACCGAAAAACTCGTGGTCGGAGAAATCCAGGACGATTCCGTCACAGTCGTAGACCAGATGGAAATGCTGATCGCCAAGGTCAAGACCCAGCCCGTATTCAATTTCTCATCACTCTTCGACGGGCACGTCGGACTCCGTACCCTCGTCACCACTTTTATCGCAATCTTGGAGCTCACCCGCTTGCGGAGGTTAAAAGTCGAGCAAAACGCCGCTTTCTGCGACTTCATCGTTACCGGCCTTGAGGGCGGGGAAAGCCTCTCCTTCGAGGAGGAAAACGAGCTTGAACAGAATCTCGCTTCGCCCACGCTTTAAGGCGTGCGTGACCAAAGCCAACCAAACAAGCAATCACACCTGCTCGGAGTCGGCCTCGACAACGAGGACGGCCACAAGCGTATAACCCGCGCCGATAAGTTCTCCATCGTCGGTGGGTCTCAAGAAACCCACGAAAAAATGACTGAAACCGTCATGAAAACCTTCGAGGACATGAAAAAGGCGGGCAAGCAGTTGGAAACGATTGAGCACAAACACCTCGCCGAACTGATAGAGAAAAACCGGCCTTCAGACTAGGCTTGCAACATGTCAGAGCGCCGCAGCAATCAGCCACACTCCAAGTCCCTTTCCATACGAGATGGGGACGGAAATGAACTGCTTGGCTCTCAAATCGAAAGACAGGAGACCGTCGTCATTGCAACCGATGCGAGTGGAAACTCGTTAACTCTGCTTGAAGAACTTGCAGCACGCAAAAAAAGCCGCGTCTCGCCCGCCGAATTCCTAGTAAGCTTCGTCTGTGCGACAGCTTCTCTTGCATTTGCGGCACTCATCTATTTTAACGATCACTAATCATGGCAGCAGACATCATCAACCTGAACGAACAGAGTTTCAACGACGCGCTTTCGAGCGCCAAAGGCCCAGTCCTCGTAGACTTTTGGGCTCCTTGGTGCGGACCTTGTAAAGCGATCGCCCCACTTCTCGAAGAACTCTCCAAAGAATTGGAAGGCAAGGCAGCGATCACCAAGGTGAACGTCGACGAAAACAGCGCTATCGCCGCAAAGTTCAACGTACGAGCCATCCCAACCTTGATCATCTTCAAGGGTGGCGAGCAGGTTGACACCATCGTCGGCATGATTGGCAAGGACGACCTGAAGGCCAAGATCGAGGCCCACGTCTAAGACCGCCAGCCACAGACTTTACACCAACGCCCCCAAGCCGCATGGCTCGGGGGCGTTTTTTGTGAGTATTTCCGAGAGCAGTCTACCCTAACGCTCTTGGTAGGTGTCAAAAACAGAGCGAGCGGATATCGCCGCCTTAAATGCCGTAGCCGAAACTCGATTCGTCGGAGTCACGCGGATCGTCGCGGATTCGCCAGCCATTAGATGGACAAAATTATCGCTGTAACGGGCATCGATCCCCTTCGCTTCCAACCAGGTCCATAGAGACGGTTTCTTGGAGGTGATGGTCACGTCGAAGGCTCCCTTCACCAAAGCCTTCACCTTAACGCTCAGCTTCGGATCCTCCAAAGTCAGATGCTTCGGACGGGCGAAAGTCACGAGGTTTTCGCTTATCGTCTTGCGGCCCTCTTTCAGTGAAAGCTTCACCATCAAGCCACGTTGCCCTTGCTCGGCCACGATTTTCTTAAGCTTAAGCGTCTTAACCACCTTGGTCGAATTCGCGCCAGATCGAATCTTTTTCTCGCCGGTATCCAACTCCTTGCCGGTAACGTCTACAACCTTCCAAGCCACAACGAGGCTCTTGGCTTCGAGCAGGTCATTCACCACGTGAATCGCCACGCTATCCGTATCCGGATCTTCAACACCGCAAACGAGAAGCGGGTTGTAGAAATTTCGGGCTGCGTAATGCAAGGCCTTCCATTTGCCGAAATAGTCCACGGAGGACCAGCTGGCCACTTGCCAACAGTCATTGAGCTGCCAATACAATGCGCCCATGCAACGTGGTTTGTTCATTCGCCAATGTTCAACCGCGTACTTGATCGCTAGACCTTGCAAGATCTGCGTCAGCCAAATCGTGTTATCAAAACCAACCGGCAAACGGAACCAGCTGAGCATGTAGTCGATGATAGCGCTGTTTCCAATCGGGCTACGTTGGTGCTGCTCCATTACATACGAAGTGACGTTGCGTTCCTCGATATCAGTATAGGTTTCGATCGTGCTCGGCTCAGGAAAGCTCTGAAAACCAAACTCGCTGCAGAAGCGGTGAAAGGCAGTACGATACCATTCGAAGGGACGGCGACCGTGCCAAACCTTCCACAAGTGAGCATCCCCGCAGTCTGGATTTTGAGAGTACTTTCGATCGCCGACCGGAGAGTGTTCGCTAGAGGGCCAGTAGTCTCGCTGAGGATCCTGCTTCTTGACGATCTTACCGATCACCTTGTCGAAAAGCTCGATATACTCATCCCAGGGCATCTGGCCAGGTTCGTCCCCGAGAATCGGCGGTATGTGCTCCAGCTCGTTATTTCCACACCAGATAGCGAGCGAAGCGTGGTGGCGGATACGTTTAACGCTCTGCTCTATCTCCACCTTTACGTTCTCAACCCAGGTGTCGTCGAAGCCTGGATACGCCGAACAAGCGAACATGAAATCCTGCCACACGCAAATGCCGAGCTCATCACAAGCGTCGTAAAAATCGTCTCGCTCATACTTTCCGCCACCCCAGACGCGAATCATGTTCATGTTCGCTTCCACCGATGACTTAAGCAAATCGCGGTTCCGTTCGTCAGTCCCCCAAACGTCGAATTGATCGGAAGGAATCCAATTGGCCCCTTTAGCAAAGAAACGGTTACCGTTCGCTTCGAAGCAAAACGATTCGCCCCACTGGTCCTTTTCGCGGACCAGCTTCAGCTCCCGGATTCCGATTCGCCGGCTTGACTGGCTAATGACTTCACCTTCGTCGTCCAATAGAGAAACGGCTACGATGTAGAGCGGCTGTTCCCCTAATCCGTTCGGCCACCATAGCTCTGGGTTCTTTACGGACAATTTGGCTTTAGCCTTGCCGCGAGAAACCGGGCTTTCACCGCTGGCAACGACCGCTCCGTCCTTTGAAATAGTCACAAAGGCGGCAAGTTTAGAGCGTCCAATCGTTTGCACCGCAGTCTCAATCTCCAGCTCGGCGAGCTTGTAGCCTTTTCCCAATGTCTGCTTTATATGCAGATCCGAAATCTCAGCCGTGTCGAACCCTTGGATACGCAAAGAACGCCAAATTCCCATCGTCACGATCATGGGACCCCAGTCCCATCCAAAGTTGGACTGTTCCTTACGAACCCACTGGCCCCCTTCTAAACGGTGGTGGTCAATTCCGGTCTGCCAGAGAAAACGCTCCTTCTGCTTTTCGAGGCCATAAAGGAGAGCGGATTCAAAATCGATACGGATGGAATTCCCTCCGGGCTTGAGCAATTCCTTTACGTCAAATTCCCACTCGCGGAACATGTTATCAGTCGCGGCCAGAAGCTTTCCGTTGAGCGAGATTTTCGCGAGCGTATCCAGTCCATCAAAACGAAGCAGTACTCGATCGCGCTGGAGCAACGATTCGTTGACTTCGAAATCTCGCGTGTAGCTCCAGCTTTCCTCTCCCACCCACTGTACCAGCTTTTCGTTATCCCGAAAATAGGGATCGGGAATCAGGCCTTCTCGGTGCAAATCGGCATGCACGCAGCCGGGCACCACAGCGGGGATTTCGATCTTCTTTGGCCCTTTAAGAGTCCAAGTTCCATCAAGCGAGAGCGTTTCTATCATAGTCTAATCGTACGGTTTTGTTCCAGTTGCTGGATATGACCGCCTCAAATTGCGCAAAAGCGTTAAATGCTCCAGAACTTATTTTACTTGAGATTTAGCGTACGAGATTAGATAGGCACGCAAGGCCCCTGGCGTTACTCTTGCAGAGCCTTTTTGACGAGTGCCGCGCTTGCCTCGTCCATATCCAATCCGAGAGCCGCCTTCTGTCCGGCTTCACTCATTTTGACCCAGCTCTTCTGCAGGATGCCGATCATTTTTTCCTCATCAGTCTTCTCGCTGAATTGAGCGAACTGCTTTTCGAGAAAGACGAGACAAAGCGCGTCCTCCATGGTCTGGCACTCAGGATCCGACTTGATCCCCTTCTTCAGATTGAGATCGGAAACGCGGGTTCGCAGTTCCTCCCCATATCCCATAGATTCCAAAATGGTCGAAACCTTGTGAGCGTGAAACTTCTTTAGATCCGCTCTCCACTTCAAGTAGCCGGGACGGTCCCGCGTGTAGTCCTCTCGCGGAATCATCCAACGACAAATGTGCTGGCCTCGGGCGGCCAACATCAACGCCTCCGAGGCTTCAGGAGCTAGCTTCAAAACCCAGCGCGTGAGCTGCACCGCGAAAAAGAGCTCGTAGCCAACATTGCGGCCATTCATGGCGACTCGCTTAGGATCGTCGTCGTTGAGCAAATCAATCTCCCCAATGGTCTTAAGGAAGCGGCGAGGGTCTTCCACCCGCTCCAATTGCGCCTCAAGCAAATCCGTATCAAAGGTGCGATTCATAGGCGGCACCATAGCCTCGCTCCTTGCGAACGCAATAGTCCTGCCCACTGAAAATCGACCTCGGGTTTTCCCAAGCGCGAAGAGACCCTAAGCTTAAGCCCCACAAATTCTTCAAAGCTCCCCTACCCCTTTCTGACTTCCCAAAGCGCCTGTCGTTTTTAACAATGCATTTACATTAACAAGCGTTTTACAAATTCGCTGGAAGATAACTTCTCCTCAAAAGCAAACATGTCCATCCGATCCATTCGCCTCGCCGCAATCGCAACCTGCGCCGCAATCACCGCCTCTATCGGCTTTGCTTCGCCTAAGATTATGCAGGGACCAATGCTCGGCCACGTCGATCAGGACTCCGCTCAGATCTGGGCTCGTATAGCGGGGGAAGCGGAAGTTTCCATCCTCTACTCGGAGAGCGCAAATTTCTCCAACGCGAAACAAACTCCGGCAGTCAAGGCTCTCGCGGAAAACGACTACTGCATCAAAGCCAATATCGACGGCCTGGAGGCAGGATCTTTCTACTACTACCAAGTGCTTATCGACGGCGAGCCCCTCGACTCCGCTCGCGAACGCCAAGGCTACCCTCTCCTCACTGCGCCGCCATCGGATATGGAAGTTCAGTTCACAGTGGCATTCGGAGCGGGAGCTAAGACCGAGATCGACGGGATGCAGGCCATCTGGCTGCAGGTGCAAAACGCACGTCCGCACGCTTTTTTCTGGTTGGGCGACAACGAATCCGCCGAAGGCCTCGCACCTGCCTTCCAAGCAGAACAATACCGCAAGCAACGTAACATCCCTTTCCTCCAGCCGCTGCTACGTTCCATCCCCCAGATGGCGACTTGGGACGGGCCTCGTCAAGATTCCGAAAAGTCTCTCGAAGTCTTCCAACGCTACTGGGCGAACCCAAGCTATGGTACTGACAGCAACCCGGGATCGTACTTCAAATACAACTACGCCGGTGTCGACTTCTTCGTACTAGACACCTACAGCTTCCGCCAGACTGGCTCAGAATCAACCCTGCTAGGAAACCCGCAACTTCAGTGGTTGAAGTCGGAACTCGAAGCCAGCCAAGCGCCTTTCAAGGTTCTATTGAGCAGCAGCAGCTGGACCGACATCAAAGAAACCACAGACTCGACATGGACCGCGTTCCCCGAAGAGCGCAAAAACCTGCTCGGCTACATAACAGAGCAAAACATTTCCGGCGTGATTCTCGTTTCTGGCGACAATGATCAAGCTGAGGTCAAAGCAATTCCCTTGTCCAAGAATGGCGGATACGATCTTTACGAGCTCGTTAGCAGCCCGCTCGCTCAAGACCCAATCGCGACCTACGACGAGCAGGAAGAATCAACCATCAACATCCACGAGCCCTACTCGGCTAGCATGAACTTCGGTCTGCTGAGCTTTGATATGACCGGAGACGACCCTAGCTTCTCCTACGAGGTAATCAACGTGTTTGGGGAGAGCGTATTCCCAGCCTTGGAAGTGAAGGCGAGCGAGCTTACCAACGGGACCGAATCTTGGCAGACAAAGGTTGACGATCCCGATGCCTACGCCTCCGCGAATTCAGTCGGAAGCCTGCCATCCGTCCAATAGCCAACGACATATTTCATAACAAAAAAACGGCCGTCCTTTATCGGGACGGCCGTTTCTGTTTCAATAAATTCAACCCTTAAAAGCCGGGCCCAACCACGAGTTCCACTCGATTTTCTAAGCGGAAGTACTTCTCGGCAAAGTCGCGCAAAGACTGGACAGTAACCGCGTCTATTTTCTGGTCGTAGGTGCGCCACTCATTCACGTCCAATCCATAAACCCCGTTCAGGACTGCTTGGCTCGCGCAGCTGGAATTAGTTTGCATGCTCATCCGCTTCGCCGCCTTCAGACGTTTCTTGCAGCGGAGGAGCTCCTCTTCGGCCACTCCAGACATAACTCGCTTCGTTTCGCGATCGAGCTCCACGATGACTTCCTCGAAACGCTCCGGTGAGGTGCCGGCATAAAAGTAGAACATGGATGTATCCAGCCCAACCAGACGGGACGAACGCACGAAATAGGCCAGACTCAGCTTTTCTCTCACTCGATCGAAAAGCTCGCTCGACATGCCCGAAAATAGTTCGTCGGCCACTTCCGATACATAATAATCTTCAGCCTTCAAACCGGGGCCCGGATAGGCGTGAAAGACAATCGCTTGTTGGCGATCCATTTTGAGACGATGTACCCCAGGATCCGACGGCTTAAGGAAAGCAACTTCACGACGAGGCAGATTCGTTTCTTCAACTTTGCCGAGCAAGCTTTCAAGGCGGTCCTTGAGAAGGCTCCGATCGAATTGCCCCGAGACGCCGATCGTTATGTTTCCACCCACTACGATCGCTTTCCAGAACTTTTTCACCTCATCTAGAGTGATCGATTCGACCGTATCTAGGCTTCCACTACCGGCGATGGAAAAAGGGTGTTCGCCGAAGAATCGCTTCCGCAATTCGTGCCGCCCTGCGGTTACAATATCGTCTAGATTCTCTTTGATACCAGCTATGTGCGATTCCTTTTCCAGATCAAAGACATCCTCCTTAAAAGCGGGACGCAGCAGTGCCTCTTCGATCAAGTCTAGAGCAAGCTCCGTATCGCTGGGAAGGACTTCGACTGAAAAGCCTAAACTGTTGTTGCCGGAAAACTCGTAGAACGAACCGCCAGCCCCTTCGATCGCTTCCGCCACTTCCAAGGCGCTACGTTTAGCGGTATCCTTGGTCATCATGGTAGAGAGCAAAGCGGTCAGACCTTGCTTGCCTTCTGGTTCGAAAAGAGCCCCTGCTTCGAGGGCTATTCGGAAGTGCAAATTCGGCAGGCGTTTGTTCTCGCGGAGGAGAACTTTGCAGCCATTGGAGAGAACGATCTCCTCGAAATCGAGCGTCGCCTTCTCATCCGCCGTATCTTGAGACTCTTTGTCTAAATCCGATTTCGGATTCATGGTAACAATGGTCAAGCGATCCCATCGTATCCATGCATCTAGCACACGCTTTAGATCAGAAGCTGTGACCTGCGAGATCCGCTTCAAATAATTGCGAGCGTAGCCAATGTCTCCCACAACGACCTCAGCTGTTCCCAATCTCGACGCTTGCCCGGATGCGGTTTTGCGGGAATTCACTTCGTTGACCAGTAGCTGACGGCAAACCTTGTCGACGATCTGTTGCGTAAAATCCGATTCTTCCAGCGAACGAAGATAGCTCTTCATCTCGGCTAACGCTTCTTGCTGCTTATCCGGATCGCAAAGCATCGAAACGTAGAAAACACCAACGTTCCCAGGAGTCCAATTCGATACGTCTACGTGGTGAACGAGTTGCTTGTCCTCACGCAGATGCTGATAAAGCAAAGCGCTATCGCCATGCCCCAAAGCCAAGGCAAGAGCGTCCAGAGCCGGCGTATCGGCGTGAGTCAATCCGGGAACTTGGAACCCCATCGCCACACGGGAAATCTGTACGTCTTCGTACAAGTCCTGACGTCGGTCTGATAGCTGGAGCGGTTCTTCCGGCAGGTAAACTGGAGCTAAGGAACTACGTTGGAATTTTCCAAAATGCTCCTCGACGCTAGCCCGGATCGTTGCGTTTTCGAAGTCGCCCGCGATCACGAGGACCGAATTGTTAGGCACGTAGCGGTTCTTGTAGTAGCCGACTAGGTCGTCCCGCGAGATTCGGTTAAAGACGTCCTTGTATCCAATGATCGGATAGCGGTAGGGATGTTTATTGAAAGCCGTTTCGAAAAGGGCATGCATGACGCGGTTGTCAGGATCGTCCTCGCCCATAGCGATTTCCCGGTTGATGACCTCCCGCTCCTTGTCGACTTCTTCCGCAGGGAAGACCGACGCAAAGACAGAGTCAGCCAACACGTCTACCGCTACCGTGGCATTTTCTGCGGGCATATCGATGTAGTACACCGTGCGGTCAAAAGTGGTGTAGGCATTGATGTAGCCTCCGGACTCGTGAACGACTCGAGAAATCTCCTTGCCCGGACGCTTCTCTGTTCCTTTGAAAAGCATGTGCTCCACGAAGTGCGAAATACCCGAGCCGAGATGTTCGGCCTCGTGAATGCTGCCCGTTTTCACCCAAACCTGAACCGAGCAAACGGGCGAGGAGCGATCCTGTTTGAGAAGCACAGTCAATCCGTTGGGAAGAACATAGCGTTCCACTGGCTCTTTGAGGAGCGGAGCGATCATCGACTGGCTGGCGTCAATCGAACGGCTTTGCGGTATTTCTATCATGCGTAAAATGAGATGGAGTGTGTCGGCCGCGCCTGAAGCGGCTTTATAAAACGAAAGAATCGTCCGCTAAAAAAACGGACGACCTGAAAGATCAACGGTTAATCTTATTGGAAGGCTTCAAAGCGATTCGATAGAGCGGTAGCTCGGGCGTTTCAAAGTATGTTTCTTGGGAGTGAACGGTTTTTCGAAGGCGTCCTTAAACGTATACGTGGCCGCAAAATCTTCTCTCTCGTCGCTCTCGTTTTTACTGAAAACGCCGTACTCGATGAGATTGAAGACCATCTCTCCAAAATCTTCGCATCGGTTGATGCCCCATGAAGTGAGGATGTAGTAGGACATGGGTCCATATTGCTCGAGGGCATACTCGCGAATGCCATCTAGCAACTCCTGGCCCGATACGTGCCGCTTGGCGACTTTGGTGACTACTTTTCCGTGGCGTTTTCGCTCCCGGTCGATGGTGAAGTTCAAGGCCTTCTGAAGAAAAAGATAACCGTTTTTGGCGTAACGGGGATCCTCCTTAACGATCAGGCTCACAACTTCGGTAAAATCGTGCTCTTTCATTTGAGTATGTCGCCCCGGTACACGGGACGCGAAATGCTGTTAAATGACCCCACAAAGCGAGGCCCTCACTGTCAATCTCGCAAAAAGAAAGTTGAGCGGATCACAGAGCCGAACATTTTCGGTAACTTTACGGATCCTAGCGAGTAAACAGGGTATTCCTGCTCAAATGCCTAACTCTAACTTTCCTTCCCAATCCAGCTACCAAGGATGAAAAAGAACCTAATCATCGCAACGACCATCGCGATCTTGCTCACCGCGTGGATGATCATCGGATCCATCAACGCCGAAGATCCCAACAACGCCCAAACGCAAAACAGCCAGGCAAGCGAAACCGAGGAGAAAGAGCTCCCCAGAGTTCGCGTCCGCGATTCTGAAGCCCAAGCCTACGCGGCGGAACTAATCCTGCGCGGAAAAACGGAAGCTTCCCGCGACAGCGTCATAAAGGCGGAAGTGGGTGGCCAGATTCTGGAGATCTTAGCCCCGCGCGGTGGAAGCGTGAAAAAAGGTGATCCCCTCCTGAAGATTGATCCACAAAACCTGCCCGAGAAGCTGGAGGAAGCGAAAGCGCTTTTGGACCAACGTACTCTGGAACATCAGGCCGCCAAGAAACTGCAATCTAGCGGATACCAATCGGAAACGCGACTCGCCGAGTCCTCCGCCCTACTCGCCGCAGCTAAGAACCTCGTCGCCGCAACCGAGATTGCCTTGGAGAACACAGTTGTCAGGGCTCCATTCGATGGAGTCTTCAATGATCGCCTCGTCGAAGTAGGTGAATTCGTTTCCATCGGGGATCCGATCGCCCGGTTCTTATCTTTGGATCCCATGATCATCACCGCGGAGGCGACTGAAATAGAAGTTCAGAAGATTCACCAAGATACGCCAGCCGTCGCTCAAATCGGCAAAAAATCCGTGGAAGGACGGATTCGTTACATTTCCCGCTCCGCAAATGAAGCGGTCAGAACTTACACCGTGGAAATGGAATTCGAAAATCCAAAGCTCACTTTCGTGGCGGGACTAACCGCCGACATTATTGCCACCACCGAAACCCAGATGGCCCATAAGGTTACGCCCGCCATCTTGGCCCTCAGCGCCGACACGGATGGAGAACTCGGCCTCAAAGTGGTGACGGAGGAGCAAACCGTCGAATTCTACAAAACCGAGATTATCGGCACGGCAAACGACGGAGTTTGGGTGAGCGGACTGCCTGACCAAGCGCGCATCATCACGGTCGGGCAAGGCTTCGTGCTTCCGGGCGCAAAAGTGAAAGCGGTCGAAGAGAGCAGCATACAATAAATGGAGCTGCCCATTCTCCTCTCAACGAAGAACACTCAAATTTCCGAGCATCGTGATAGAAGCCATCCTAAGCCGAAAGCGAACGGTTAACCTCGCTCTCATATTCATCCTCGCCGCGGGTCTTTTCGCTTACATCGATATTCCCAAGGAGTCGGACCCGGACGTGACCATCCCTACCATCTACGTTTCCATGTACATGGAGGGCGTCTCCCCCGAAGACGCGGAACGCCTACTCGTGCGTCCCATGGAGCAGGAGCTATCCAGCGTGGAAGGCGTGAAGGAAATGACCTCCACTGCTTCCCAAAACTCCGCCTCTGTGACGCTTGAGTTCAACGCCGGATTCGATCCCGACGCCGCTTTGGCCGACGTACGCGAAAAGGTCGACTTGGCCAACGCGGAGCTGCCACAGGCCGCCGAAGAACCTACCGTACACGAGATAAATCTCTCCCAGTTTCCGGTCATCGTGATCACGCTTTCCGGCGACGTTCCGGAGCGGGCCCTGACCAAGATAGCGAAGGATCTCGGAGACGAAATCGAAGGCATCGGACAAGTCCTCGAGGCTCGTGTCATAGGAGATCGGGAGGAAGTCGTAGAAGTCATCATCGATCCAAGCGTACTTCGCTCCTACAATCTCTCGCAGGGCGAAATCATCGGATTCATTTCCCGCAACAACAAGATCGTTGCCGCCGGAAATATGGACAAGGGAGACGGCCGCTTCGCCGTAAAAGTCCCCGGGCTTTTCAAGACCGCTCAAGAGGTAATGAGCATTCCGGTCAAGCGAGATGGAGACAAGGTTGTCCGTCTCCAAGATGTGGCTACGGTGCGACGTACCTTTAAGGACCGCTCCGCCTACGCCCGACTCAATGGCGAGCCAGCAATCGGCATCGAAGTCTCGAAACGCTCCGGCGAGAACGTGTTGGATACCATCGCCGCAGTTAAGGAGCTGGTCGAAAGCACGCGCCCCAACTGGCCGGAGACGCTCAGCGTAACCTACTCACAAGACAAGTCCACCAGCATACGCGATATGCTCTTGGACCTGCAAAACAACGTGCTTTCCGCCATTCTGCTCGTGATGATCGTTGTGATCATCGCCCTCGGGGTTCGCTCCGCCCTACTCGTTGGGATCGCCATTCCTGGTTCCTTTCTCGCCGGAGTCCTTTTCCTCTACGCAGTGGGATACACAGTAAACATTGTGGTTCTTTTCTCGCTGATCATGGCAGTAGGCATGCTCGTCGATGGAGCGATCGTCGTCACCGAATTCGCGGACAGAAAGATGGCCGAGGGCATGGAAAAGGGTCCTGCCTATGCGGAAGCGTCTAAACGTATGGCGTGGCCAATCATAGCCTCCACCATGACGACCTTGGCCGCCTTCGCGCCTCTCATCTTTTGGCCCGGAATAATGGGGGAGTTTATGAAATACCTCCCCATCACCTTGATCGCCACTTTGAGCGCCTCGCTGGTCATGGCGTTGATATTTGTGCCGACCCTGGGCGGAATGTTTGGCAAAGCGAACAACATGGATAACGAAGCCTTGGACGCTTTGGAAGGCGCTAAGCAGGCCGATCTGACTCAGCTCCAAGGATTCACGGGAACCTATGCGCGTTTCCTGAAAAAAGTTATCCGCCACCCGGTTTTGCAGCTACTCTTCCTTCTTGTCCTCTTCACGGTGGTCATGATCCTGCAATTCACTCTCGGCAAAGGGGTCGAATACTTCCCGAACGTGGAGCCAGAGTTTGCGAGCATGAACATTCGAGCTCGTGGAAACTTATCCGTCGACGAGGCGGACTTGCTGGTCAGACAAGTTGAATCCCGCATCCACAACATTGATGGGATAAAGTACCTGTATAGCCGGGCCGATCCGGCGCTTCGCGGCACGAATATACCTTCAGACACTATCGGCATCATACAATTCGAATTCACCCATTGGGAACACCGTCCCAAAGCTCATGAGATATTCGATACGATCCGTGAGCGAACCGCTGATCTCGCAGGTATCCACATTGAGTTTGCTCAGCAGGATGCAGGCACCCAAGGCGGCAAGCCGGTGCAGTTGCAGGTCAGTTCCGCCTTTCCCGAAAAACTGGAAGCGGCCACGAAAATTATCGTGGACAAGTTCGAGGCGACAGAGGGCCTGATAGACGTCACCGACACCCGTCCCATCGAAGGCTTCGAGTGGGAAGTGACGGTCGACCGAACCGAAGCGGCTCGCTACGGCGCTGATATCACCACCATCGGAAACGAGATCCAAATGCTGACGAACGGAGTTGAAATCGGTGAATACCGCCCACTCGACGCCGACGACGAAGTAGAGATACGAGCTCGCTATCCTTTCGACGACCGCAATCTGGATCAGCTAAATCAGCTCAAGATCGTTACAGAGCAAGGCCTCGCTCCCGTATCCAATTTCATTACACAACGCCCCGCTCAACGGGTTCAAAACATAAACCGAGTCGAGCAGCGTCGCGTCTATACCGTCTCTGCCGAAGTGGAGGACGAAGTTCAGCCGGCTGCCATTTTCGAGCAACTTAGAGAGTGGCTTCCCGAGTCCGGCATCGATTTTTCCAGCGTAAAAATCGAGTTCCGCGGAGAGGATGAGGAGCAGCAAGAAGCCATGGCGTTCTTGGGCAAAGCATTCCTCGTAGCGGTTTTCGCGATCGCGATAATCCTGATAACCCAGTTCAACAGCATCTACCAATCTGGCCTGATCCTCACTGCCGTGATGTTCTCAACTTTTGGCGTATTCATAGGCTTGTTACTCACACACCAGCCCTTCGGCATCGTGATGAACGGAATCGGCGTCATCTCCCTGGCGGGGATCGTAGTCAACAACAACATCGTGTTGATCGATACCTTCAATACGCACCGGAAAAACATGGATACCTATGACGCGGCTCTGCTGACCGCCGCCCAGCGTTTGAGGCCGGTTATGTTGACGACTGTCACTACGATTCTGGGCCTGATTCCCATGGTCTTCGGGATCAATCTCGACTTCTTTACACCTCACGTTTCCGTGGGAGCTCCTTCCACCCAATGGTGGACACAGCTCGCCACATCGGTCGCCTTCGGATTAGCTTTCGCCACAGTGCTCACCCTTGTATTGACGCCTTCCCTACTTGCTTGTGAAGACAACATAAAGCGATTCTTACGCTTGAAGAAAAAAGAGCCTGAGAACTACGCTCCACTTGGGACCGAACTTAATAGCGAATTGAACTAAAATATGAAAAAAGCCCGTATCGGCGTAATCAATATTTCGGATCGTGCCTCCCAAGGCGTCTACGAAGACATCCCAGGAAAAGCATGTCTCGAACTTCTGAAGAAATGGCTGAAGACAGAATTTGAAATCTCCTACGCCATCGTACCGGACGAGCAAGACCAGATCGAATCTACCCTGATTCGCTTTGCGGACGAAGAAGACTGTAGTTTGGTCGTAACGACAGGCGGCACCGGTCCCGCCCCTCGCGACATAACGCCAGAGGCAACAGAAGCAGTCTGCGATCGACTCCTCCCTGGCTTCGGGGAGTTAATGAGATCCGCATCTCTGAAGTATGTGCCAACCGCTATTCTTTCCCGTCAAACCGCAGGGACTCGAGGCAGTTGCCTTATCGTCAACCTACCCGGCAAACCCAAAGCGATTCGGGAGAACCTGGAAGCTGTTTTCCCGGCCATACCTTACTGCATCGATCTCATCGGCGGTGCCAGACTCGAGACGGATGAGGGCGTGATGAAGGCGTTTCGCCCCAAAGGGGCATAGATAGCGAAGCCTAATCCTCGTCGCTTTCCCAAGCTTCGAAGTTGAGCCGTAGCTCTCGGAGGCACCGCAAAGCCTTGAGCTCGTCTTCATCGAGGGCGGCGGCCTCCAAGTCTTTGGAATCGAGGTAAAGCTGGTCGATACCCAGAGCCATAGCCGTATTGGCTAGGTAGTGAGCGTCTTCTTTGACCATAAACCATTCCTTGGCTGCCGCGTTTTGAGCCATGGCTTCATACTTTGAATACACCTCGGCAATCGCGGCCTGAACAGCTTCCTTCGGATAGCTGTCTATTCCACCAAATACCGAAGTGGGAACGGCGGGCTTCGCTGGAGCAGGAATCTCTGGCTCTACATCAGCTGGCCCGATGAAAAGCGGAGTATGCTCGGGCTCGGCTTCCTTTTCCTCTTCCGGCACAACATCGACCCGCTTTTCTTCGATCCAAGGAATATCTTCGATCTTTTCCAGAAGGTCAGGAGCGTGAAACGGTTTTCCAAGAAAATCATTAATGCCCGCTTCGCTGGCTCGCTTAACCTCGTCTTCCTGCAACGAGGCCGAAACGGCTACGATCCAAGGCCGAACTGGGTCGCCCCCCTTTTCACGGATCATGCTGGCCGCGGTCGGGCCATCGACCTCTGGCATACGAAGATCCATTATGATCAAGTCGTAATTGAGACCGACTTCCGCCGCTGCCTTACCGCCATCAAGCTCGTCAGCCTCGTATCCTATCGCATCAAGATACTGCAACATCAGACGACGAACCATCGGGTTATCGTCAACTACGAGGACTTTGATTGGGTAAAGCTTGGCCATGGGAACGTTTGGTCGGAGTGGAAATTGTTGTTCTACAACCTCTCTATCGGACTCAACTTGGCTTTCTAGAAACTCAAAATCAAATGAGGCGGTAAAACAGGATCCCTCTCCGACCTCGCTCTCCACATCGATCCGCCCCCCCATCAGCTCCACAATTCTGTTTACGATGGCCAAACCGAGACCCGCTCCTTCGCGAGGAAACCGGCTCGAATGCGCCAATTGGATGAAGGGTTCGAACAATCTTAGCCGATCCGCTTCCGCGATGCCGACTCCTGTGTCCACAATTTCGAATTTCAGCGGCAGTGCCTTCCCGCCTTCCGAATCGTCCACGAGGGCTCGCAGCAAGACCTCGCCTTCTTCCGTGTATTTAACCGAATTTCCGAAAAGATTGAGCAGGACCTGCCTCAGACGGACCCCATCGGCATGGATAAGCTCAGGAACGTCTGGGGCTATTTCAAGATTTGCCAAAAGGCCTTTACGGTCAGCCATAGGCTTGATCGTGCGGAACGTTTCTTCGATCAGGTGGCGCAGTCGAACCGGACCGTATTCCAACTGAAAGTTCGCCTTCCTCAAGTTACTGAAATCCAAAATGTCCTGCACGATACGAAGCAGGATCTTTCCTTCAGATTGGATGGTATCCAGACAGGCACGTTGTTTTTCATCCAAACGCGTTCCTTTCAGCAGATCGCTATATCCAAGCACACTTTGCAGCGGCGTTCGAATTTCGTGACTGATAACCGCCAAAAATTCGCTCTTGGCCCGGTCCCCCGCTTCCGCTCTTTCCTTTGCGAGAACCAGATCCGCTTCGCTCTCATGCTCAATCTGGTAGTAGAGGAAGAAAATAACCAAGGACATGATTAGCCCGGCAATGATGATCGTCTGTAGACGCGAGAGGGAAACGTTCTTGAACCAGTAGGCTCCCGAAATGTCGATCCCGAGCCAGTAAACGACCTCGCCCGTTTCCCGATCCAAAATCGGAGCGCTCAGATGAAGAAGCGACTTCCCCCCCAAGGCGAAGGGCCCCGCCAAGAAGGCTTTCCCCTCTTGATAGCTTTCCAGCTCACTCACATCGAATCCTCCAGCCTTGAGAAATGGCGTAGCGCTTTGTTCGGACTCAAACGCCGAGGCTCGCACCCCCGTTTCGGTTCCACTCCAAAAGTAAGTGCTCAGGATGTCAGGGCCAACGCTTTTGATGGCCACCAACTGCCGACTTAGAACACCGCGTAACCTCAGCCCGTAGTCGCCAAGCTTTGAAAAGTCTATATTCTCGGAAACGTCGATCGGCACCACCGCAGTCTGGGCGCGGGAGAGGTAGTCCTGCTCCATGCGCTCCTTCATGCGTTCGCCATTCCAAGTCGTGACCAAGAAACTACCTCCCGCCACCAATGCTAGGGCTACCGGCAAGACACGATGCCCCCAAAGCTTAAGCTGAGCCCCGATGCTCGGAACGACGTCCTCGATGCGGCGTTGCAAACGATAATACCAAAAACCAGCTAGAATCGTCCACGCGGCAACGATGCGAAGAAGCAACAGGTCAAAGCCGTAATAAGGAAAATCTTCGAAAGCGACAGTCCCCTCCGGAAAAACAACCCAGACGCGTCCCGGAGCGAGCAACCAGGTTGGAAAGACCAAAGCGAGCCCAACTACGATCACATACAATTCCCGCCGATTCTCCTCCCTGGCCGCGATCACAAAACACCGGCAAGCCCAGAAGACCGCTCCCGCCGCCACGATCCCCGAAACAATCAAAGTGTAGAGCAGGTCGCCAATCTCGATAGAGAGCCCCAGAAAAAGCCCACCTAAAGCGGAGTATGGGAAAAAGTAGCGGTCTTCGTCCTTCTTGGCGTAGCGAATCGCTGTCTCCACCAGCAGTCCGTATCCGAGCATCTCAAATCCGACTTCTAGACTGAAGGACCGGAAAAACTCGTCGGAAAAAGAAAGCGTTCGCAAAAAGTCAGAAAAGGCCTGCGAAAAAGCATAGAAGCCAATCCAAAGCCACGGCATACGAACTGCCCCGTGGTCCGACAAGGGCTTGGACAAGGCGAGCAAACCAACCAGCACCCAACCGAAAAAGGAGAGAAAAACCAGAAAATCCTGCTCGAAAATCCAGTTCGGAATTAGTTCGGGTGAGTTAGGATCGACGGAAAACATGCAGCGAAGTTGGCGGGAGAACCGCCCGAATGCTCACATCGTTGCAAGGCACAGCCAATCAAGGCAATCCCACAATGCCCTCTGGCCTAATCCTTTCGGCAAGTTTTCATTCTGCAGCCCTTAGGGATCTTACCTCCTACGCTTTTGAGTAATTTGGACGATACTAGGGAACTAGCTAGTCACAGCGAATTCAGCCGCAACCGTGCAATCACTCGTTTCAAACAAATTATCCGCCCCAGTATTGATGGGGCTGGTGGCCCTTTACGCCTTGGGCCAGCTAATTTGGTACGCCGGTACCCCGATGGGGATCAGCCCCGTTCTCGACGGGCAAGAGAACTTGCTGCTGGCTCAACGTATCGCACAGGGCGATTTCGGAGAAGAGCCCTTTTACCGCTCCATACTCTATCCGGCCGTGATCGCCTACTTTCCGCTCGGATACTCCTTCCTAGGACTGATTTCCCATTTAGCGAATACATGGCTGACCGGACGCATGGCTCACTTGTTCTGGAGCAACAAACTGGCCCAACTTACCACGATGGTCTTAGTAGGCTTCAATCCAGTGCTTCTGCATTTTGCGTTCGATCCACTCGATACTACCTTGGCCCTTAGCTTTTTTCTCTGCTCCCTTTATGCGGGCCTCCTGGCAAGTCGATGCAACAAGCAAGCAACTCAGAGGCTTTTGCTCGCAGCATGCGGGATCTCAATCGCCCTCGCCACCCTCACCCGTCCCCACTATCTGCTGACAGCCGCCGCGATCGGGATTCTACTTCTCTACGGAATCTTTCGCCAGCGGCTCAAGCCCACCAGCCTAGCCAGCTTCACCATCGCTTTGCTCATTCCGCTTCTAGCAATGGGCTTTTTTCAAAAGTCACTTTCCGGCGAGTTTCGAATTCTCCCATGGCAAGGCGCTTACAATCTCTGGACTAGCAACAGCCCCGATGCGAACGGACTATACTACCGCCAAACCTTGTCCTTTCATTCGCTCGAGGAACATCAGAACCCTAACAAACTCGAAGGCATGGCCCTCTACCGGGCCGCAACTGGCGAAACGGGAACGATCGACGAGCGTAAGGCCTACTGGCGGCAAAGGACGATCGAACATATTTTGGCCAATCCGTGGGATTGGACCAAGCTCATTGCCTTCAAACTCTACGCTTCGCTCAACAATTTCGAACAATACAACAACAAGACCTTCAGCTTTCACAAAGCACTGTCGCCATATTTCAATTACAACCCCATTTGCTGGGGATTGATTTGGTCTCTCGCCGTTTTTTCCGCCGTATCGACCTGGAGGTCGAAAAAATGTGATATCCTTCCGCTCGGCATCATCGGCCTTAGCTTAGTAGCCGGACTATTGATGTTCATGGCGAGCGGGCGCTTTAGGCTGCCGCTCGTTCCCCTGGCCGCGATTCTCGCAGGCGGCGTTCCGATTGTATGGAAAAGTTTAAAACAAACTTCCTCACGCCATCGTATTGCCATCGCCATTTTCACTTTTCTCGCAGCGTCATTATCCTTTTCTCGCTTCGCTGACATCGCCTCCACAGATAGCTATCTTCAAGACGCCTTGCTGATGGCTGACTCGGCCGCCCGAATCGGAGCAGACCAAGAGGCTATAAAATGGTCAGGCTATGTGATCGAAAAAAGCCCACAGCAACAACAAGCGCTTCGACTGAATTTGATCAGCCACTACAACCAGATCGCAAGTGGGGAGCATGCCGCCACTGAACAAATCTGGCAAGAGCTGGCAAATAGAGATACCCATCTACAACTCGACGACGAGCTACTCGCATACATCAGAGGAGTTATCGCCTGGAACCTTGGTCAGAATAAAAGAGCCACCCAGCTTTGGCAAAGTGGATACGATAATTACGGTCTAAATGCGAGCGCCTGTCTCGCTGCATTGGAATACGCAGGGACGCCTGTTCGAGAATTCAACTACAAAGAGATCTCCCTGGATCAATGGAGATCACCCAACAACTGGCTTTACGCCGTAGCCGTAGCTCAGAGTATGAGCCTAGAGGAAAGAGCGGCCTTCTTGCAGAGTGTTGGCGTTTCGCCAGAGTCGTTTAAAAACATCAGCGAAAGCCTTGGCCGCGTAATTCCCCGCGAACGCTAGCTCTAAAAATAAAGTCTGAAGAGAGCTTGGGTGCCGTCATCCCCATGGCCGTCTTCGACTAATTTTTCGAAGAGAGATTTGGCGAGTTCCAAACCAGGTAATTCGAGCTCCATCTCTTCCGCTGATTCAATGGCTATCTTCATATCCTTAAGAAAATGTTTCACGTAGAAGCCGGCAGAGAAATCACCTCCCAAAGCCCGCGGAGCAAGATGACTCATGGACCAACTACCCGCCGCACCGGCGGAGATGCTCTGCAAAACACTTTCCGCCGAAAGGCCAGACTTCTTGGCGTAGGCTAGGGCTTCGCCTATGGCTACCATCCCACCTGCAATGGCGATTTGGTTACACATCTTGGTATGCTGACCAGAACCGGAAGGACCTTGGTAGACGACGTTTTTTCCCATGATTTCAAACAAGGGCAGAGCCTTTTCGAAGGCAGCCTTCTCTCCTCCCACCATAATGGACAGGCGAGCTTCTCGCGCACCGATGTCACCCCCCGAAACCGGAGCATCCAAAACAGAAACCTGCCTGCGGCTTCCAATCTCCGCTATCCGCGCTGCCAACAGCGGACTGGAAGTTGTCATATCGATGGCAATACCTCCTTCCGAAAGAGCGGAGATAATTCCATGTTCCCCTAAATAGACCGACTCAACATCGCTCGGGTAGCCGAGAATAGTGATAACAAAATCCGCACCCTGGGCAGCCTCGTAGGGCGAGTCCTTCCAGACAGCTCCCGCCGCCACCAGCTTGTCAGCCTTTTCGCGCGTTCGGTTGTAGACATTAAGCGAGTAGCCAGCAGCAAGGAGATGACCTGCCATGCTCGCGCCCATCACTCCTGTGCCGATAAATGCGATACGTTCCTTTTTCATGCCAACAACCTTAGTTGGTTTTCTCGTAAAATCGATATGTTCCTGACGTAAAAAGGCCGACTTTCTCGATTGAAAGCCGGCCCTCGAAAATTTGTAGCTGTTTTTAAACTACGACTTATACAGTGCCGAAGATTGTCTTTCCTTCGGAGAGAAGGTCAGCTGCAGCTTCTTGCAAGCGCTTCGCCATGTTAGCTTCGCCCTTCTTGAGGTAGCCGCGTGGATCGTAAGTCTTCTTGTTACCTACTTCACCGTCGATCTTGAGAACGCCTTCGATGTTGGAACAGATGTGAGTAACGATTGGACGGGTGAATGCGTACTGGGTGTCGGTATCGATGTTCATCTTGACTACACCGTAGTCGAGCGTTTCACGGATATCGGAAAGCTCGGAGCCGGAACCGCCGTGGAACACGAGATCCATTTCAGCTTCCGCGCCATGCTTGTCCATAACAGCCTTCTGACCGTCGCGGAGGATGGTTGGCTTGAGCTTAACGGAACCTGGCTTGTACGCGCCGTGAACGTTACCGAAAGTAGCAGCGAATAGGAAACGGCCGATTGGCTGAAGGGTTTCGTACACTTCCAACATATCTTCTGGAGTCGTGTAGAGCTTTTCCGCTGGGAGACCAGAAGTGTCGTGTCCGTCTTCTTCACCACCTACGCAGCCAGCTTCGACTTCGAGGATGATTCCGAGCTCGGCGCACTCCTTGAGGAGAGCCTTGGAGATCTCGAGGTTTTCATCGAGTGGTACAACCGAACCATCGAACATGTGAGACTGGAAGAGAGGTCCCTTCCCTTCAGCGACGCGCTTGCGGGATGCTTCGAGCAATGGCTTGAGGAAGCTATCAACCTTCTCTGGGTGACAGTGGTCAGTGTGAAGAGCGACGAGTACGTCGTACTTTTCAGCGAGCAAGTGGGTTGCTTCAGCCAAAACGATCGCGCCATATGCCGCGTCTGCTACGTTGAGTCCGGAAGCGAACTGGCCGCCACCGGTGGAAACTTGGATGATACCGTCAGTCTTCGAATCCGCGAAAGCCTTAAGGGCTGCGTTGATCGTCGTGAGAGACGTAATATTTACGGCTGGGTATGCGTAGCCTCCCTTTTGGGCGGCATCCAACATCGCTTCGTACTGCTTAGGTGTTGCGACTGGCATTTCTCTTTTTAAGATTAGATGTTCTTATTTGTATATCTACCGTCTAGTAGGATGTCTGATCACTCTACTAAGAAAATGTTTACCTTCAAACAAAATCGATGCGACGACCCCTCGTATTGATGAATTAGAGGGAGTTATTTGGCTTAACTGATCAGTTTCGGCAAATTCGAGAGGCGCTGAGCACCCAGAAAATATGCTTCTGATCACATATCGTCCGCTTTGAAACAGAAGTCGTATTCTGAATTCCAGTCAGGTCGCCCCTCCACCCTGAGTATCAACTTAAAAGTTTGATCCTCAATTTCCGGTACCTGGAATCGAAGCGTCGGCCCGATGCGGTTCTCTCCTTCCTCCAAAGCGTCGAAGTACCAGCCTAGCACGAAGGTTTCGTCGTCGTCGAAACGCAAATAAGCCTCCACCCGATCGCCTTTGATCGAACCTAGCCCATCGTGCAACATCCACAACTCCGCTTCGAACATATCCCCAGCTCTCCAGGAAAAGCGTTTAACGCGAGCAGATGCCAAGGTTGATCGACAACTTTGACGCACCGACCTCAAGGCTGGCTTGGGCTCACAAGGCCAGGAGACCAGACTGTTGTTAGCAGCGGCAGGCCAAGGCTCGTTGAAGCACCAGCTTATCGCCATCGAGCAATAGGGCTTTTGCCTGCGAGCTTCTTCGAAAATGGCCTTGAGTCCTTCCGCCTGCAGCAATTGCCCCCAAGCGACTAGCTCCTCGATAGATTCAGGGCGGCCGAAATAGTGTTCGATTGTATCCATGCAGAGCCAAGTGTCCGGATGTGATTCCCAGGCCCCAAAAGCGTGTCGTAGCTCCCAAACCCCACCTTTCTTGGGAGGGAACAAATCTTCTTCCTCAATGAGGCTGCTCAACTTTTCAACCGATGCAGGGCCCGGTATTCCAAACTCCACGTAAGCTGAATTTCGAGCCGATTGAAAAACGTCGATACACTCCCGGCCCGTCGCATCGCGGAAAAGATAGCCGCCGTGACCAGCACCCATTATGGGCGAAGTTGCAAGGAAAGGAGTATCGGGATCCAGTTCGAAACACTTTTTGTTCAGAAGGCGGAGCGCTTTCGACTGATCAGTCATCCCAGACCAAGAGTTGAATAGTTCGTTTCCACCGCACCAAATAACGACGCTCGGGTGGCCCTTGAGACGCTTGAGGATAGCTTCCGCCTCTTGGTCCAAAGTATCTAAAAACTGGGGACTCTCAGAGTAGCAATTGCAGGCGAGTGGAAAATCCTGCCAAACCATAATCCCTAACCGGTCACAGAGGTCAAAAAACGAGTCCTTTCCGATCGCCGAGCCTCCCCAACATCTCAGGAGATTGAAGTTGCTGTTGGCTGCCTTCTCGAGGAGCGGTCGATAAGCGTCTTCACCAGACACACCGGAAAACACGTCCGGAGCCACCCAGTTAGAACCCTTCACGAAGATCCTCTTGCCATTTAGCTCCAGAGCCATGGGCGGAACGCAGCGAGTCTTTGGCATCGCCTCTTGATCTTTCCAAGCCCCCTCGTTCATGACGAGTTTGCTACACCGGAAACCAATGGTCCGACTTTTGGAGTCCAAAACCTCGCCTTCGCTGCCGTGCAGCGAAACTCGCAAAGAGTACAGAGGTTGCTCACCATATCCTCTCGGCCACCACAATTCCGGATCATGTATCTCACAGAACCCGTCGACCACGTCAGCGCCAGCGAGCGATATAGACTCCCCATCCACCACCTCTCCGCTCGGATCAACGAGGCTCCACTCGATTTCGCCACTCGAGGACCGGCTCAATTCCACCGAGATATCCAGCCGCACAAGCGACAATTCCTCTTCAATCGTATAGTCGAAACAAAACTCGCGGATGTGCTCCGCCTCCCGTGTTTCCAAGTGGGTTTGGCACCAAATCCCTGACGGGACCAATCGAGGATGAAAGTCCCAACCGTAGCTGACCGCGGGTTTAACCGAGGCATTTGCCTCCACGCGGCCTTCTCCCTCCCCAGAGTCTGGTATCGGGAAAACGACTACCTCCAAGAATTCCTCATCGCTCGCGAATTCGGTCAGGTCCAACTCGACTTTCCGAAACATGCCTTCTTGGGCGTGCAAGGTTTGTTCGCCCACTCTGATAAGAAACCGGTAGTCGATCCCTCCAGATACGAAAAACAGTCGCTTATCTCCTAATTCCGACAAGGAAGGCAAAGGAGCACGGTAGGTCCAGTAGACCTTTTCCATCCAAGCATAGCGTCCGAAATCGCCATCCTGCCAAAAATGCGGCCAGCCTTCCGCCCGAGCCCAGTCGAGCTGTACTGCGCCTGGCACGGAGGCGTTCACCCACTTGCTCGGAGCCAGACTCGGATCCGAGGAGTAACCCACCTTCCAATCTAAGTTGTAACGATTCACCGGCATGACAATTTCGGTATTCACAACACCCCTAGATCCCAAATTACGTTCTCGCAACCTTTTGCTTAAAAAGCGAAAAGCGTCTCAACCGACCAAAGCTATGACCTCGCCAGACTCAACAGCCCCTAAGTTCCAGGCCATCGCCCGAGCTTCCATCCTCTCCAGTATCGAGAACAAACATACTCAATACGTTTCCATGGCAGACAGGAGAGCCCAAGGACTCCTCACGATCGCGGCCGTCATGTCTCCGATTGCCATTTCTAGAATCAGCGTCCCCGAATTCTTCCCCTCGGTCGTCGTATTCCTGATCGGCGCCGCCGCGACGATCATTGCCGCTACCCTTTGCCTATTTCCTAAACGATTCCGAAAAATAAAGCCTAACGATCGTTTTCTACTGCACTTTTCGTACATCAGCCGCCAAGACAGGGACGAATACCTTTCCCAGATGGCCGATGCCATTTCGGATACCACCGAACTCGCCAACGAAGTTGCAAAAGATTTGTATCATCTGAGCCACGACGTGCTCATACCAAAATTTCGGTGGCTGAGGATTGCTTACGCATCATTTGTCGCTAGCCTTCTAATATCGATCTGCTTGCTCGTGTTCAACGTCTTGCACCTCGTCGATTGAAGCAAAACCCTACCTACCCCAATGTCTACGGCATTAGCGATCAACCTACATAAACTGGCTCGTTTCACCAATACGGCCCTCCCCATAATAACCCTGCTCTTCTTCTTGGCCGGTTGGCAAATCTCCTTCTATTTCCATTTTCTCACCGTCCCCTTCATCGGCCTCACGTTCGTCAATGTCTACTATCTCTACATACAAAAGAACCACTCTCTCCTGAGAAATTTCGGTATTTTAGGCCAAGGGCGGTACATGCTGGAAAGCCTCGGCCCTGAACTCCGGCAGTATCTGTATTCTGGAGACAGAGAGGAACGCCCCTTCAACCGTACTGAAAGAGCCGAAGTCTACCGAAAGGCTAACAACGTCGACTCCGCGTCATCCTTCGGATCCCAGAATGATTTCGACGCCACGGAGATAAAACTTCGCCATTCCCTCTTTCCAATTTCCAAAGAGCAGCTCGAGCCCTACAGTCTCACTTTCGGCGAAGAGCGAGGTATTCAAAACACCTATACCCTCACAGTTCCTTTCATCATAAGCGGCATGAGTTACGGAGCTCTGGGCAAACGAGCAGTTCGCTCCCTAGCCCGAGGAATCGCTCGAGTAGGCGGGCTTATGAATACAGGAGAAGGAGGCTATCCGAAATACCACTTGATGGAAAACTGCGATTTGGCTTTCCAAATCGGGACCGCAAAATTCGGCGTAAGAAACGAAGATGGCACGCTCAACGATCAGCTATTGGCCGATCTCGCCGCGAAAGAGCAAATCAAGATCATTGAGATCAAATTAAGCCAGGGAGCAAAACCCGGAAAAGGCGGGATGCTTCCCAAGGAAAAAATAACTCCGGAAATTTCGGAGTTGAGAGGCGTGCCCATGGGCAAGGATGTAGTTTCTCCCACCCACCACTCCGAGTGCGAAGACTATCCAAGCACAGTCAAATTCATCCGCAGAGTTCAGGACGTTTCCCAACTTCCCGTCGGCATAAAAATGTGCATCGGCGACCCTCGGCAATTTTTCGAACTGATCGGAGAAATGAAGCGCCAGGACATCTTTCCCGATTTCATCACTATCGATGGAGCTGAAGGCGGAACGGGAGCCGCTCCCAAGGCATTTATCGACCGAGTGGGCATGCCTCTGTTTCCTGCCCTCAAAACTGCCAACGACATTCTCCTTAGCGCTGGCGTGAGGCAGAAGCTCAAAATAATCGCATCCGGCAAGCTGATCAATCCCGGCTCCCAAATCATCGCCTTCTGCCTCGGAGCAGATGCGATAGCAACTGCGAGAGGTTTCATGCTATCGATTGGCTGCATTCAGGCGATGCAGTGCGGCAGCAACACTTGCCCGATCGGGATCACATCACACAAGGAGCACCTCGAACGAGGAATCGACATAGCTGATAAAGCGATTCGGGTAGCAAACTACGTGCATAATCTTGAACACGACCTCAACGAGCTCCTTTGCGCCACGGGGTCGCGATCAGTGAGTGACTTGACCTTCGACCAGCTCTACGTACCTATCGAATCTGCCCTTTTCCCCTTTAGCTCACACAACTGATGGCCATTGCTTCCAAGAAATTGAAGATCGCTTCCTGGATAGCCCAAATCATGGCTGCCGCCATTATGGGGCAAACCTTGTACTTCAAGTTCACGGCTGATCCTCAATCGGTAGAACTCTTCACAAAACTCGGCATGGAGCCGCACGGAAGATTGCTGATCGGGGCCCTCGAGCTAATTGCCTGCATTTTACTGCTAATTCCCTCTAGCGTAGTCTACGGCTCGTTGCTTGGTTGCTGCCTGATGGCCGGCGCGATTATCGGGCATCTGACCGAACTTGGATGGGAAGGTCCTATGCTCCAGCTGGGCAGTCTAGCCGTCTTGGTTTTCTGCTGCTGCTTCGCCACCATCCTTATCCGCCGCAGAGAACTGCCCTTGCTCAAGGCTGTGCAGCAAGAAGTTCCCGCCAAACGGCCACGCCGTAAATAGAGCTCCCCGGTCAGGGAACGCAGAAGACTTTCTCTTGTCAGAGTCGCTTGGATCGACCAGTTTCTGACCCAACTTTTTACGACTTTAGCGACTTTCTAAAAAAAGTCAGAAAAAGTTGAATGCTTTAGCGAAATAAGCGTCTACCTCCACGATGCCGGAAAAAAGAAGTAAATTTACTTTGGATGAGCTCATGCGCAGCAAACGCAACGAGCGCCCTGGACCCGAGTTCTGGGTTCGCTTCGACCGAGAATTCAAAGCCAAGCAGAAGCTTCTCATTCAGAAACAGCTAGTAGACGAATCCCGTCTAAAGTCCCCCTTATTCAACCGGTTTTACCGTATCGGAGCCCTGACCGCCACCTGCGGCATCGCAGTGGTCGCCGTCTACTTGGGCTTCCAGACGCCAATTCACGAACAAGGCTTAGCCTTGCAGGAAGGACAAAGCACCGCTCCAAGCGCGACGCCTAGCTTCGCAGTAGCGAGCACAGCTTCCTCTAAATCCAAAATCAGCGAGGTGAAGCAACAACCTGCGGGGCTTCAGGAATTCGCCACTTTGGCCCAGAGCAGAGCACCCAAAATAGTAGTCCAATCAGCATTGGCTGACAACTCCACCAAGCCGACTCGCTCTCAGCTCACTGCCATGGAGACGCTCGCCTCCCTTGAGGAAACGATTCGCGCCAATCGGGCAAGTGGACCTGCTCCGACTCCCAGCTACCAGTTCGTCAGCTCCAATGGCCTTTTCGAAACCGCTATGGCCGATCAGGAAGAAGATGAGCTCGAAGGCGTATGGGACTTCGAAAACGCTTTCATGCTAGGCAGGTACGCGGATCCGTTGACTGGAACCTTGAGCTCCGGACTTCCAAGTCGAAGCTTGAACGACATCCAGCAAGTCAGTCTTTCCCAGCTCGACGAAGCGTTATCCAACACTCGCCGCCAGAGCAGCCGGTCTTTAGATGCCCTAACAGTAAGGTTCTAGGAGCACACCGTCAGAAACAATTTAGAAACGAAAAAGACGCAGCGTGATAAACGTTGCGTCTTTTTCGCTTTCTTAGGTTGGCAAATACCGCCATTTGAGAAATTTCAAATGGCAGCCCGACAGGGATTCGAACCCCGACTGACTGGACCAAAACCAGCTGTGCTACCGTTACACCATCAGGCTAACCTTTGAAGGCCCGATAAGTTGGTAACAAGAATACGGTTCGTCAAGCGCCTAAATTGCGATTATTTTCAGCCCCCCTCCAACGAGCCGCATCACTAAACCAAACCTAGCATTGACGAGTTGAGGAGGCTTTGGCTTAACGAGTTTTTAATGTCATCTGCGCAAAATCTCGCCGAAAAACCCAAGTACAAACGCGTCGTCCTCAAGCTGAGCGGAGAGGTCCTGCGCTGCTCCGAGACAGGAGACCCGATCTCTTGGGACACCCTGAGAAAGATCTGTAATCAGGTTAAGGAAATCCATCAGCTTGGCGTTCAAGTCTGCATCGTAATCGGCGGCGGAAACATTTTCCGAGGCCTTTCAGGCTCCACAGATCAGGGAGTCGACCGAACAACTGGTGACTACATGGGGATGCTCTCCACAGTCATCAACGGCCTAGCCTTCATGGAGTGCTTGGAAAAGATGGGAGTACAGACACGTGTACAAACATCCATTCCTATGAACCAAGTCGCCGAACCGTTCATCTTGAGAAGAGCGATTCGCCACTTAGAGAAAAACAGAGTGGTTATCTTTGTCGCAGGAACGGGTAACCCTTACTTCTCCACAGACACCACCGCCGCGCTCCGCGCCAGTGAAATCGAGGCAGAAGTCATCATGAAAGCAACAAAGGTGGATGGCATCTACGACAAGGACCCGATGAAGTTCGACGACGCAGTGCGCTACGACAAACTCAGCTACATCGACGCTCTCCAACAACGCCTCAACATTCTCGATTCCACAGCATTCTCGCTCTGCATGGACAACGAAGTACCAATTCTCGTCTTCAGCCTCAACGATTCAGACTCCATCAAGCGAGCGATCGTGGGCGAAGACGTAGGAACCTTGGTCTCCTAAATTCAATTACATACCCTACCGACAATGGACGAAGATACAGTATTTCTCACTATGGATGAACGAGTCGAAAAGGCTCTCGAACACACTTCCGGTGAATTCGCATCCGTAAATACAGGCAAGGCCAACCCTGGCATGGTTGAAGGCATTTCAGTCGAAGCGTATGGAAGCCAGATGTCCCTGAAGGAGATGGCTGCCATTACCACTCCAGACGCTCGCACCATCGCCATCCAGCCTTGGGACAAATCCACTTTGAAGGCTATCGAGAAAGCGATCCTAGCCTCTAACATCGGGATCACTCCTGCCATCATGGGCGATGTTATCCGCCTCCCTCTTCCAGAGCTAACAGGCGAACGCCGCCAGGAACTAGTCAAGGTTGTCGGCAAGCAAGCTGAAGATGGACGCGTAACCATCCGCAACGCTCGTCGCGAAGCAATGGACGCTCTCAAGAAGCTTCAAAAAGCGGGCGACATCACCGAGGACGACTTGAAGGACGACGAAAAGGAAATCCAGAACAAGACCGACGAAGCCATCAAAAAGATCAACGATCTCTTGGCTGCTAAGGAAAAGGACCTGACCACCGTTTAGTCCCCAAACGAACCGGAACTTTTGTTTAAGGCTGTAGGCGCTGGCCTACGGCCTTTTTCCTTCCAGAAGCCCACCCTCTCCTCCACTCCATTCCAATGAGACGCGTCGTCATCAAACTCGGTACGGGAATTCTGACCCACGGTATCGGCCAAGTAGATACAGATCGAATCAACAAGATTTGCTCTCAGGTGGCGGAACTTCGCAAACGCGGCATCGAAACTTTGATCGTGAGTTCCGGGGCGGTCGGCATGGGCATGGGCGTCCTAAATCTGCAAGCCCGCCCTAAGACAATGGCTAAGCAGCAGGCATGCGCGGCGATTGGTCAGTCTAGGTTGATCCAATGCTGGCAAGATGGCCTATCCCCGCACGGACTAATCGGAGGGCAAGTGCTTCTGACTCACGACGATCTAAGGATTCGCAACCGCTACGTAAACGCGAAGGCGACCATCGACCAGCTTCTCGCTTTCGGAGTCGTTCCCATCATCAACGAAAACGACACCGTATCCTCCTACGAAATACGCTTTGGCAACAACGATATTCTGGGAGCCATGGTGGCAAGCCTATGCGATGCCGACCAATACCAGATCCTTTCTACAGCCCCGGGCTTGATCGATATGGATGGCGATGGACTGATTATTCCCGTGGTTGAGAAGATTACGCCCGAGATCCAAGCGCTCGCCAAAGGCACCAATTCCCCCACTGCGGTAGGCGGAATGGTATCAAAACTAGATGCTGCGATTCTTGCCGCTGACTCAGGCAGCGAAACCTACATCGCCAATGGAGCGGCGGAAAATATCATTCTGCGCATTATCGACGGCGAGCAAGTGGGGACACGCTTTCTCCGTTCCACCAAGCCGATGGGATCAAAGAAACGTTGGCTGGCTTACTTCCAGAGAAGCAGCGGCTCTTTGACCATAGATTCGGGAGCTAGCGAGGCGATCATTCAAAAAGGCAGCAGCCTTCTGGCAGCAGGGGTGACCGGTTTCAAAGGGGTTTTTCGCACAGGAGATGTCGTCGATATTCAAAACGCGGACGGTGAAACCATTGCTCGCGGCGAGATCAGTTTTTCCAGCACCGAAATGACATCCATCTTCAACAAGACAGCCTCCGAGCTGAACGAGCTGTATCCGGACCGAACTCGATTAGAAGTCGTGCATCGGGACGCTTTGGTACTGCTTTAGGCCCGCAAAACTCGCCAAGTCCTCCGCTCCGCGCGGAACGCGCAAGAAAATGCTTCTTCCGCGAGGAATGATCCCTCTTACTGGACTCGAATGGATTTTGAAATAGGCCCAGGCAAAAACACATTTGAAATTCCCGAGATCGATTTTCGGGCCGAACTGAACGACGAACAATTCGCCGCAGTCACTGCCAAGCCAGGCCCCCTCCTGATCCTCGCTGGCGCTGGTTCTGGAAAAACCCGCACCCTCACCTATCGCGTCGCCTATCTGCTAAGCCAAGGCGTGCGAGCCGGAGAGATCCTGCTGTTAACATTCACCAACAAGGCAGCCAAGGAGATGCTGACCCGCGTAGAAGAGCTAACCGGCGTGGAAGGCCGCAGCTTCTGGGGTGGGACTTTCCACAGCATCGGACATCGCTTGCTTCGCATGCACGGAGAGGCTATCGGCGTCCCGAAGAATTTTACTATCCTCGACGCAGGCGAAGCCGAAACCGTGCTGAAGCATGCCGTGGAATCCGTGGAGTCAGCCTTCTTCAAAAACAAGACCCACCCCAAGCCAGGCCCGCTTTCCTCCATCATTAGCATGGCGAGAAACACCTGCGAATCGATCGAACGCACCGTGATCGATTTTTTCCCGCAGCACCACGAGTTCATCGAGCGAATAGAGGGCTTCGCCGAGGCATACGCCAAACGCAAGAAGGAGCAAAACGTAGTCGATTACGATGACCTGCTCGTCTTCTGGCTCAAGTTATTGGACGAGGCCCCTGAGGTCGCCGAATATTACCAGCAACGTTTTCGCCATTGCTTGGTGGACGAGTACCAGGACACAAATGTCCTGCAGGCCGCCATCATCGACAAAATGGCTCCGCATCACAGGATCATGGCCGTGGGGGACGACGCCCAATGCATCTACTCTTGGAGAGGCGCGAACTTCGACAATATCCTAACCTTCCCGGACCGCCATCCCGAGACGGAAATCCTCCGCATCGAAACCAACTACCGGAGTACTCCGGAAATCCTAACGATGGCCAATGCGATCATTTCGAATCGCACCACCGCTGGTTTCGACAAGGTTCTTCGAGCCCACAAACCATCGAGTCAAAGGCCATACGTCGTGCAGGCCATGGATACCCGCGAACAGGCCCAATTCGTGATCACTCGCATCCGCGGCCTTATCGACGAAGGCCATGATCCCAAGGAAATCGCCGTTCTTTACCGCTCCCATTTCGTAGCCTTGGACATGCAAATGGAGCTCTCACGGGCCGGCGTGCCGTACCAAATCACCAGCGGCGTGCGCTTCTTCGAGCAAGCCCACATCAAGGACCTAGTTGCCCATTTGCGGCTCGTCTACAATCCCGCAGACGTCTCCGCTTTTCTTCGGATTTTCCTGCTTCTTCCGAAAGTGGGGGAAAAGACCGCTCAGAAACTCTACGACCACACCCTCGCAATCGCCAAGAAGAACGAGATCGACTTCATCGATGCTCTCCGTCACGAGGCGACTATCAAAAAAGCTCCCGCCGCCGCCCGAGCCGATTGGGAATCCGTCGCACTCAGCCTGCGAGACATGAAGCAGATCGCCGATAGCGGAAGCCCCGACGAAGTTGTTCAGGTCGCAATCGATGGCTGGTATTCTTCCTATCTTCAGGGAGCCTACGCCAATTATTCAAATCGCTTGGAGGATCTCAATTCTCTGGTTGGATTCGCAGCTCGTTTCGAGGAAATGCAGGAACTTATCGCTCAGATCACGCTCCTAAACTCCGAAACCGCAGACCGCATGGAAGAGTCCAACGAATCCATCCGCCTCACAACTGTGCACCAAGCGAAAGGCCTCGAGTTCAACGTGGTGTTCGTAATCGGAGCTGCGGATGGCTTTTTCCCGACGCGTCGATCCATTGACACGGGTGACACCGAAGAGGAAAGAAGGCTTTTCTATGTGGCCGTAACTCGTGCACGAGATGAGCTTTACGTGCTGTATCCCAAAATGAATACCAAAGGTGGACCGAGCATGTTCCTCAACCCAAGCCGCTTCCTGCAAGAAATCCCAACCGACCTATTTGAGCCCATTCGAATCCGAAGAAACTACGGCTGGTAGCCAATAATCCCATTTCAAATGAAACGCCTAATCACTTTCCTCACCCTAGTAGCTCTCGCCGCAACCGCCAGAGCAGAACTCACTGTTATTTCGTCCGCCCACCGCGAAGCGGATTCTTTCAAACGTTTCTCTGAATATCTCACCGGCAAGCCGAGCGAAGGCCGCTACGAGATCATTCGCAGCGATGACTCCAGCAGGGACGGGTTCTATGTTTCCTTGCTGGCCAGTGACAAAGCGGCTATCGAGCAAGTATCCACTGTCAAAGTACAGTTTGTCCGCGCGGGTACTCTGGAAATCGAGAGTTTCGAAAAGAAGGCGGATTCTCTGAAGAAGAAGCGAATCTTGGTCGGCTTTACCGAATCCGAATGGCACGGATCCAAAAACCATCCCATGGCTTGGAAAATCGAGCTTCTTGATTCCGCCGGTACAGTCTTGGAATCCGCCCAGAGCTTTCTTTGGTCCGAGTAGGACGGCTTGGAGAGACTGCCTTCCGATGCGCGAATGGACGCCATGGAAAACCCTTGATATTCTCCAGCCCTTCAGTGAGCAAAGCCTCTCGGAAACTTTAAACGGAGGCCAGGCCTTTCGCTGGAACTATTCGAAAAAAGACGAATATTGGCTAGGAGTCTGGGGACAGAATGTAGCCCGACTCCGCCTCACAGAAAAAGACTGTATCCAGTTTTCCCATCCAATTGACCATTTAGGATGCGAGACGGAATTGGCCCGATACCTAAGAGCTAAGTTCGATTGGGACCTCGCCATCAACAATCTCCCTTGGCGTAGCGATCCACATCTGGAGGCTGCAATTTCCGCCTTCACTGGATTACGAATCCTTAAACAACCCTTCGGCGAGGCAGTCCTTTGCTTTCTCTGTTCCGCCACCAAACAGATTCCCCAGATCAAGGTCATGTGCGAACGCATGGCACTTCGATTTGGGAATGAATTGACCGCAGGTATTCACGCCCTACCGACATGGAATCAACTTGCAACAGCGAGCGAGACCGAGCTCAGAGAGCTTGGGCTCGGTTTCCGTGCCAAGAATATAAAGAAGACCGCGGACATCCTCGCCCAGCATCCTGAACTCCTAGACCAAATCGAAGCGAGTCCCTATGCGGAGGCCAAGCAGCGTCTGGTCGAGCTACCCGGCGTCGGAGAGAAGATTGCCGATTGCGCCCTTCTATTCGGAGCGGCTAAGCTGGAGGCGTTTCCAGTAGATACATGGATCATCAAAGTCCTTGAAAATCGCTACGACCTTCAAGCCTGGACTCCTAGCCAACTCGCCCAGTTCGGTCGCATACACTACGGAGCCTACGCAGGCTTCGCCCAACAGTTCGTATTTTCCTACGAGCGTGCCACCGCAGTTACTCAAAGATCAAAGAAGTGAATACAGACGTGAAAGATTCCCATTGGGCAGAGCTTGCCCGCGAAGTAGCCACTAAAGCCCACCACGGCCAATTTAGAAGAGATGGGATCACTCCTTATATCGCCCATCCGGAAGCCGTTGCATCCCGGGTCGAAACCGATTTGGAAAAAGCGGTTGCCTGGCTACACGATGTCGTGGAAGACACGGAAACGAGCACACAGGATTTGAAATCACATGGCTTCCCGCCTCAAGTAATCGAAGCGGTGGCGACTATTACCAAAATGCCTGGCTTGCCATACGAGGAGTATTTGGATCGCGTCCGGGCCAATCGTTTGGCCCGCGCCGTGAAAGTGGCCGATATGCTTTCTAATCTCTCAGACCACCCCACTGAGAAGCAGATCGTAAAATACGCAAAGGGCCTTCTCTACCTACATCCGCGTCCCGCAACCCATAAATGAAAAGAATCATCCTAACCCTTGTTGCGTGTTGCTCAATTGGACTAGAAATTTGGGCCGCAGAAAAACCGATCGAGCCATTTCCCAAAGCAAAAGAAATTCTCTCTGAAACTGGATATCGCGGCACGATCCTGATCTATGACCTCGATCACGACACATACCACGCCAGCGGCCCAGCAATTGCAGATGAGCGATTCATTCCCGCTTCAACTTTTAAGATCCTAAGCGCGCAAGCCGCCTTGCAATCAGGTGTCATCGCAAACGCCTCCACAATCATTCCATGGGATGGGGTCGTTCGCGGGAGGCAGGAAACAAACCAAGATTTGGACCTTACCCATGCCTTTCGCATTTCCGCGGTTCCTCACTTCCAAAGCTTAGTTCGGAAAATTGGATACGATCAAATGCAAGCCTACATCGATTCCATCCCCTACGGAAACCAGTCCATAGAAGGCGGCATCGATAAGTTTTGGCTAACAGGCAAACTCAGGATTTCGCCACGCGAGCAAATCCAATTTCTCACGAACTTGTATCACAATAAACTGCCTTTCGACCAATCGGTAATGGATGCCGTCAAGGAGATGCTACGCAATCCTGAGGAACCGGAAACGCAGTACTTCGCCAAAACCGGATGGGCAACATTGGAGAATAACCTAAACGTTGGCTGGTGGGTGGGCTGGGCAGTACGAGACGACCGAAGATTGTTTTTCGCAACCGTCATCGAATCCCCCAACCCAGCTGATAACTTTGGCTTAGCACGCATTGAGACCACAAGAGAAGCGCTCGATGAAGCGTTCCAAGAATTCGAGTGATGAGAAGTTCAAATGAACTCCGTACCCTCTTGCAGCGCATCGACGGTCGTCCGTATCCAGCCTACAGGGACATCAAGGGAAGCTACGATTTCGAGTCCTTCACGCTGCGAATTGAAAAAGTGCAAGGAGACCCATTTGCCTCCCCTTCTCGCGTGAGCGTAACCATTTCCCACCAAAGGTCCGGGCTTCCAGCTTCGACATTCTCCAACAAGTCCAGACGCATCGGCAGCGAAAATTGCCTCGCCTCCCTCTTCTCCAAAGCCTGCCGAAAAGCTTCTGGCCAACGTGGTTCCGGCAAATCAGGACTGATCAGCATCGACACACCAGGCCAGGAAATGCTGGAGCGAAGCTGCCTACAAATCGGAACGAACGAGACGACAGCGAGCTTTTCCCTAGGCTTACCAGCCAATGGACGCCGCATAAATGGAAGGACTGCGAGCGAGCTACTCCTCAATCAACTTCCAAAGATAGTGAGCTCGGCTCTTATTCCCAGAGACGATGATCTCGATACAATATCACGCTATGCAGACGCCGCCGAAGACGCGGATTACCTCCGCAGTCAGTTAACTCCAAATGGCCTGGTAGCCTTCGTAGCAAACGGAGCCATTCTCCCTCGCAAATCCGGGGTAGACCAAGGCCCCCTTTCCGAGGCGGTTGCCTTCCAATCCCCCACCACCCTACGAAGAAGCTTCAAGCTTCCCCATGCAGGAGTCGTATCCGGGATGGCAATACCTGAAGGAGTCACCCTGATCGTTGGCGGTGGCTACCACGGAAAATCCACTCTTCTCGCCGCTATCGAAAGAGGCGTTCACAATCATCGCCCGGGAGATGGTCGAGAGCTGGTTGTCGCTCTAAGCGATGCTGCAAAAACGAGAGCCGAGGATGGCAGATCTGTAGCTAGGATAGACTTGAGCCCCTTTATCGGGAAGCTACCGGGAGATCGTGACTCCTCAGCATTTTCCACTCAAAACGCATCCGGCTCCTCCTCTCAAGCTGCTTCAATCATTGAGAGCTTGGAAACCGGCTCGAAGGTCTTGCTGCTCGATGAGGACATCTCTGCCACCAATTTGCTGATACGCGACGAACGAATGCAAAAACTGATCGCCGCCGACAAGGAGCCGATCACCCCCTTCGTCCAGCGAGTTAGGTCACTGTATCGGGATTGTGGGGTATCCACCATCATCGTGCTCGGAGGATCGGGTGACTATTTCGAACCAGCCGACTTGGTTATTGCGATGGACAACTACCTGCCACGCGATCTGACCCAGGAGGCCAAAAAGCTCAGTGGCCCGTCTCAAGATGCCGCTGCTCTGAGCCCCAAGAAGCTCGCTCTCCAGCCAGAGCAATCCTCTCGCTTCGCCCTACCCGATTCCATCAATCCCTATGTTTCAGGACGCGGTGCCCAGCCGAGAAGCAAAATCAAGGCTCGCGACCTGCGTTCACTCGGTTTCGGAAAAGAAGAAATCGACCTTTCTCTCGTTCCACAATTGGTAGATTCCTCCCAAGTCCGAACCATAGGAGCCGCCCTTCGTTACGCCGTAGACCAGCGACTTTTCGAAACGCTTAGCCTCCCGGAAGCCTTGTCCTGCGTAGTTCAGAAGATTGAGGAGGAAGGTTTGTCCCTCCTTGGAGACTACGATTTAGCCGCCATGCGGCTTCAGGACCTAGCGGCAGCATTGAACCGACTCCGCTCCCTCAAAATTCGGTAGCCTCCGAGCTATGCACACCGACTTCTGCATCGTTGTCTTGACCGACTCCCTTTATCTTCCCGGCACGCTTAAGCTCCTGGAATCATGGCGTCACCACAATCAGCCCCTCCCCGTAGTCGCCCTCAGCAAAGACCCTGAAACGCTAGCCGACTCAAGGCTCCGAGCGATCACGGAAAAGCAGGTCTTACTCGAAACGGATTCTTATCGGGATATCCAGCCTTACAAAAAACGTAGATCCCGCCGGCATGCTGAAACCTTCTACAAATTCGAAGCGTTCCGGGATTTCGGATACCGGAGAAACCTCTTTCTGGACAGCGATATTCTCTGCCTCGGACCGGTTCCGGAGCTATTGGGCGAAAACGACTGTCCCTTAATGGCCGCCCCAGACACCGGTTTTCGGAAAACACGAGGCTACAAGGGGCACTTAGCCGAGGTAAACACAGGCGTACTCTCGATCCACCGGGATTTGCTCGGAGAAAGGACCATTTCTCAGCTAAAGGAAATCGCCCAAAACGAACCTGGCCGCGGTGGGTACAATTCGGGCGACCAAGGGATCGTAAACAAATGGATACACCGAAACGGCATGGCCGTGAGTCTACTCACCCCTGAGTACAACCTTATCAAAAAGGACTATTCGGACTTGAGCGGCCTGGAGACCTGCCGACTTCTCCACTTTTGCGACAGAAAACCTTGGATCAAATCACTCGACCAACCGCACCCATTGGAGGAACTTTGGTTCCGGGGAGGCAAAACTTAATGACGCTTTGCCCTTGTGAGGCTGCCTAGAGAGCATAGTTTGAGTTTTCGAACCTCAACGGAAAAGCAAACAAAAGTGGCATCGACCGACAACCCAGGAGATTTTTTAGATCAACCACCTCGTGTAACTTCGCGACAGCGAATTGCCAAGACCCAGCGAAAACCGTCGGTCCCGATTAGCGAGTCGCTGAGGTTCTACCTGACCGCTTTCAACCGAGAGCACAATCTGCCGGTAAAATACAATCAGCTAGAACGCTTCCAGATGGGAGCGCCTCTCTACGACGCCAACGGGGAAGACACGCTCTGGGAGACCTTGATCTACGAGCCCTTCATAATGAGGCAGCTCAACGAGGGATTGAAGCGGATCTACGCGATCTTGAGATCTGGGGGCGACGAGTCCGTCATGGAGCACCTTTACGTCGACCGCATCGACTACTGCGTATTTGGAAACTCCAAGCCGTTTCGCATCCGCATCGTAAACTCCCGCAACGACAACCAAGACTACTTCTACATCAAAAAGGCGGACGCCTCCCGCGCCTATGGACTGGAGCTTGAGCATCTACTTTCTCCCAATCGCATGTTCTACCTAACCGATGGCGATACCTTGGTAGAAGAGCATGTGGTCGGCCTACCGGGCGATCGGTTTATCGACGATTGGATGCAGAGCCCTCGGCTCAAAGCGATCCGTATCGCCAAAGAGCTGATCAAGTTCAATGAACGCTGCTTCGTTCGGCTCCTTGGGGACATGAGAGCCTACAATTTCGTGGTAGGCATCACTCCTGATTTCGAGGAAACGCAAATCCGTATCCGTTCGATGGATTTCGACCAACAATCCTACGACGGTAGAAAGAACTTCTACCTGCCTCAGTTCTTCAAGGAGAACAATCCGTTGGTAGAATTCTGTACCAGTCACATCGATGCCAAGACAGCCAAACAGTATCAACGCGAGGAACATGCCTTGATATCCCGCCGTATCGACGCAATCAACCTCAGACTCCGCTCTCTTCTGGATAGCATGTCACAAGACAAGCTGGCCCCCATCGAGAATGTGCACCAGCTACGAGAGGAGTTATCTGTCCACTACAAGTCAGACAGTTTCCTGAGCTGCGAATCAATGGGAGCTTTGGTGAGACAGAGCCTCGACCTCATGCGGGAAAGGGCGAGACGCTAGATTCCGGATGGTCATCGATAGCCACATCCACCTTTACCCCGAAGAGCTCTCAAAAGATCCTGAGAGCTGGGCAAAAAGGCGAGGAGAAGGCTATTGGCTCGACTGCGTTGCTCCTCCGAAGAGTAAGAGTCTTCAGGCCTGGAGACGAGTCGACGAGCTGCTGGCCGATATGGACGCAGCTGGCGTTGATAAAGCGATCATCCTCTCCTGGTATTGGGAATCTCATGACACCTGTATCGAGAGCCAAGCTTGGCTTTTGAATTGGACAAAAGATTATCCTGATCGTCTCATAGGCTTCGCTCCCTTTAATGCCAAAGGCGGGAACCAAGCCCTCGAACTTCTGCGAATCGGGCTCGACTCGGGGCTGAGAGGCATTGGCGAACTCAACCCGCCGGCACAAGGCTACTGCTACCACGACGAGATCTTGGCATCAGCACTGGAGCTCGCCTCAGAATACGACGCTAGTGTGAACTTTCATGTCACCGACCCGACCACTCACGACTATCCTGGCAAAATAGAAACCCCTTTCGCGTCTTTGCTCGACCTCGCTAAAAAGCACGAGAGCACCCGTTTTATTTTCGCCCATCTAGGAGGATTAGAGCCAATGCGAAGCGAAGAGGATCTCCCCGACAATATTTTCTACGACACCGCAGCCTGCCCGCTTCTCTACAAAAAGCCTTTGTATCGGAATTTCTGCGACAGTATCGGCCATAAAAAGGTCCTATTTGGAACCGACTACCCCTTAAAGGTTTTTCCGAGAAACCCGAACTCGCCGGACTTCGTAACTGCCCTCGAAGAGATTCGAAACTCGGGACTCGACCAAAACGAACTCGCCGCAGTTTGCGGCCTAAACGCTAAGGAAATTTTCAATCTATCATGACACTCGAAGAACAATTCGAAACCTTCCTCGACAAAGACCCGCAAGTCCCTGCCAGCGCCTACGTCGCCCCTGAGGCCGTTCTCATCGGAGACGTGCGCCTAGGCGAGAACGCTAGCGTTTGGCCCTGCACCGTCTTACGAGGAGATATCAACTACATCGAAATCGGTGACCGCTCAAACGTACAGGACGGCTCCATCGTTCATCTAGCCGACGACCTACCCGTAGTCATCGGAAACGATGTGACTATTGGACACGGAGCTATCATCCATGCTTGTACCATCCAGGACGAATGCCTGATCGGCATGGGAGCCACTGTGCTGGACGGCGCTGTGATCGGACACCACTCGATCGTGGGAGCTGGATCTCTCGTCACGCCTCGCACCATCATCCCTCCTGGAAGCATGGTTATGGGTTCCCCGGCCAAGGTAAAACGTGCCTTGAGCGAAGAGGAACAGGCTAAGGTAAAGGATTGGGCGGCCAAATACGTCAAGGTCTCGGCTGCCTTTAAAAAGCGTGCTGAAGCCTAAACGGGCTCTTCGATGAACTTCGGAGCAAGCCAAAGCGAAACTCCGAAAATCAACCAGCAGCACCAGACAAACCAGTCTCCGTATTTGACGTAAAAGGTTTGTTTTCCTACCCAGCGGCGGTCTCGAGAAATCTCGAAAACCGTCGCTGATTGTTCCCAAGGGTCGAGCGAGCCTTTGATACTGCCGAATTCATCAATCCAGCCGGTCCAGCCATCATTGCCCACTCGAATGATGGGGCGGCGGGTTTCCACCGCCCTTAAGATGGAGTGCGCCCGATGTTGAGCGGCTGCTCCGCTCCTACCATACCAAGCGCTGTTGCTTGCCACAAACAAGAGACTTGCCCCCTCCTTCACAGCGTCGCGGGATATGCTAGGGAAAACGTCTTCGTAACAGACCAGCGACCCCACCCTCAAAGTATTATCCGGCAAATCCAATGGAAGCAACTGAGTCTTCTGCCCGGGGTAGATGTCTCCGTTGATCGGAACGACCTTCTCGATCCAAGGCCAAAACGAGCGTAGCGGAATGTATTCGCCAAACGGAACAAGGTGCTGCTTCGAGTAGTACAGGGGAAACAATCCATACTCAGGCCGGATGACGAATACGCTGTTGTACCATTCGGTCTCGCCTTCGCCCTTCTCGATTCCCATCGCTCCCGCGAAGATGGGAGATCCAAGTCCAGTCGCCAATCGAGTTCCCCAGGCCTCCATGACACCGTCATCATTGAGCGGATACGGAAGTACAGTTTCCGGCCAAAATGCGGCATCTGGCTGGGACGCTTTTAGAGCAAGGGTTTGCCACTCGAGCTGGTTGACGATTTTTCGCTCAAAAGCCTGATCCCATTTCTGGTTTTGAGGGATGTTTGGCTGAATCACCGCCGCCCGAAAGGCTGCTTCTCGCTGCTGTCCTGAACTCAACCTCAAGAGCAGAAAACTGATCGCCACAATAAACGACAGAGCGACGTAAAACTCCGGACAGATTCCACGCTTTCGCGTGCGGGCATATTGGACCAAGCGCAACAGGTAGGCAGCCACGCCAAAATTTAATAGAACGATGGCAAAGGACACGACCCAGCTTCCAAAAATGGAAGCGCTCTGCAGCATAATCGGCTCAGTTGCCTGGCTTGCAGACAACGGGAGCCAAGGGAAGCCAGTTAGGAAAAATCCGCGAATGTGTTCGAAGACTACCCACAAGCCCGCAGCTCCCAAAGTGAGAGGAATCCCGGTCCACATCCCCTCGCCCCTCGCCCGATTCGCCAACCAAGCTGTTCCCAGGGCCCACAGGGCAAAATAGAGCCCCATCACTCCCGCGAGGGAAATCATACCCGCCCAAGTGACGTGGTGCAGCCAAAAGATTAGCGCGATCCAGGAAGCCCAGCCAATCCCCAAGGCAGTAAGGAATACGGAACGCAATGAGGGAGCGAAGCTCAGCCAAATGACAAAAGGAACCAGAAAAACGTAAGCCGCCTCGTTAACCTCGAAGGGAGGAAAACTCGCCACGTAAAAAAGCGGCGTCAAAACGCACGCGATTACGTGGGCGATTCCCTTTCGATTCGCTTCAAACCATTGGGCCAGACCGGTGATCATGCACCGACTCTGATAGCTCCCCTACTTCAGGCGAAGCTTAAAAAGGCGACAATTCAGCCTCAAGCGGCGGGCCTTGTTCGATGAAAAAGGCCTCGACTGATCAGAGAAAGGAGTCTTCTTCGCGTTCGACCTTCCAAGCTCGCACTGCGCCCTCGGCGATCAGGAATATGGTTGTCGTCGACCGAACCGTAACCTCTGGGCTCATGATATTTTCGAATACGGTACGTTCTTCACCCGTAATCGGGTCGATATAGAGCCGCTCTTCCATATCGGTAGAGACCATCTCCGTGTCCGAGTCCTTTTGCTCGTAGATCCAAAGTTCAACGCCTTCCACCTCCTCGTTACCATAAGGACGGACGCTGTCGGGCTCGCCGATCAGTTCAACAAGGGCTTCCACTGGCATGCCCACTTCGATCACGATATCCTCACTTGGCGCTGGAACCGTAACGGTGGAGCAACTAGCCACGAAGAGTGAATACAACAAGGTTAGAATAGGGGGTACGAAAAAAGATAAGCGTTTCATTTAAAGTACAAAAAAGGTCCTGGAAGAATCGTAAAAAGCCCCCGAAGGGCATCATGCATCTCCGGGGGCTAAACCTACTCCAAATCGCTTTAGAATGAGAAGGTATTAGTAAGCTGCCAACTTGTGGTACCCGGTATTCGAACCGCTGCTACGTCTCCGTTTGGCTGGGTCGATATCGGAACCAATTCCTTTTTGGCGAACGCATCCCGTACGTTTAGCTGTATTCGCCAATCAATCTTGTCGTTAAGCCTCAGACTCTTTCCGATCCAGAAGTCGACGTGATCTTCCGAAGGTCCGCGATAGGGGCTGCTCAGATCGAAGGAGTAACCGCCGTCCACTTCAACAAGCGGGTAGCCAATCACAACGTTGTCTTCCCAACGGTAGCTCATGCCGACGTTTGTTCCGGCGAGTTTTCCGTCCTTGAAGTCGTAGCTAGTAACAAGGTTGTAGCGCCACTCTCTCAACTCAGGAGTAGCAGTGCCTTCCTGCAGCTCGGTAAGGGCGAAGTTTGAACGGAAGGTACCATTCCACTCATCACGTACAGTCGGTCCACCTTTCCACCAGATGCGGATGTCGCCCGCGGCGGTGTCTTGTATCCAGGAATCAACGAACTCGACCCACTCGATAAGAGCCGCGCCACCTACGTTGTTGCGGATCGCTTCGGTCTTGGAGGCGTTGAGCGAGATTCTCCAGTTATCGGTCGGATTCGCGACGAGTTCGAACTCTGTTCCTCTCGAGATTGCATCTTGCGTGTATGCCAAACCGGCAGGTTGCGACTGATAGAAGGAAATAACGTCCGTATTCAAATCTCCATTAAAGCCCCATGCGGTTGTGAACTTTTCAGGGATAGCAGCGGTGAATTGACGCCATGCAGCGATCGCAGCGGCTTCAACATCTGGATCGTCGTAGTTGTAACGCCAGCTGTTGTCCGTGTTGGAAGGATCCCAAACGCCATCCAAGGTGTATCCGTCAGAGATGTTGTAATCTGCGATATTCGCCCAGTTGGTTCCCCATGAAACCATGTTGCCGATAAACCAAGTACCATCGATGTAGCTAGAGCTAGAATCGTAAACTGTGGTCTCGTAGTCCGTGATCTTTAGAGCATAACGATTGTCCTTGGTCGTGATGTACAAGCTCTTGTCCACTGTAGAGCCATTTGGTGATGCGATTGGCTGACCAAACAGGTCGACTCGTCCGGCGCCAGGCTGGAAGTTTTCCGACTCGTTGTAAGAGAAACTGACATTGAGCGGAAGACGATCTCCAAGGAACTTGTTGAGGTGCACAACCGCACTCCAGCTCTGGGATTGGCCTGATTCCACTGCAGCTGGAACCGCGTCGTAAGTATAAAGTGGATTCCGGATATCAACTACGCGAGTGGCGGAATCAGTGATAGACTCCCCATCGGAGAGGACCGTGCCCGCGTTGAGCTGCCAAGCAGAGTCGGTATCTTCTCTCCAACCGTAGGTTCCTACCAAAGCTCCGTCCCAGAAGTATCCCTGCCAGACCAAGGCCTCGGACTCCACCTCTTCGCGGGCGATGTTACTGCCAGTAACCAGATCGTAGTTTACGAGAGTCTTACCGTCTAGAGCGGTCAGCACTTCGTAAGGTCGATAGGTCCAACCAACGTAGTTCGCTGGATTTTCAGACTGTGTGGACTCGCCTCCATCTGGACCAATCCAAAGTGCTCCTGGATCTACGCCGTCGGCATTCCAAGTCGCATCAAAGCTGTAGTACATACCGGATACAGGAGTATGAACGGCGGTAACACCTGGGATATTCAGATTGGTTGCCGAGCTATAGCCAAGCAGGGATCCGCCCAAGTAGTGAACAGTGTTCACAGCAACTTCGTTAGAGCTCCAGGAAGAGCCAGGCTGCTGCAACTGATCATGATTCGAAGGACCCGTCATGTAGCGTTGGAACGAGGTGTTGGAGCTTTCCCGATTGTCCTCCACGTAGAGTCCAGTGAAGTTATGGCGTCCCAACAAGCGATTGAGCCAACCGTCTTGATTCTTATCCGTGAAGTCGTATTCAGCGAATACAGTGAAACGCATGGCATCTCTGTCTTGAGCGTAGAGATTGTTTCCACCTTGGGCTGAATCCGCAATAAACGCGCGACCGAGGTTAGGATTAGCAGAGCCATCTCCTAGGGTCGTATTGGTATCGATCATGATGGCGATATTTGCGCCATTATTCATCATGCTGACATTTCCACGATCATAGGTTTGATCGTAAAATGCCAACTCGTAGCCGAGCTTGTTATTGAAGAATGTTTGTTCCACGGAGAGGTTTAGAGCGTTAAACCCTTCCCACTCCGCTTTGTTCGGCCCGTCGATGAGCGTGTTCCAGAAATCAAATACGCTCGCGTCCTGCAGGTAGATGTTCTTGTACTGACCGGTTTCCCATGCTGGAAGGTTTGCCTGTCGAGCATAGGTTACGTACGAGTCGATCGAAGTCAGACGCTGGTATGGATTGCTGATGTTTCCATCGATGCTTCCGTCCGGAGCCAATCCGGTGAAGGTCTTGATTTCATGGACAGTCGTTCCCGACAATTCAGTCGTGGAAGAATAAGGGAACACGGTAAGCGGTCCACCGAAGTTCTGACCAAAGTTCCCGATCATTGGGATGTAGTTCGGATTGGGAACGGAGTTACCATCTTCATCCTCCACCATGGAGCGGTTCACACCTAAGCCATAGAGGCCTGACATGTCTTCCGCTCCCAACGGTGTTCCGACCCAACCTCCGGTACCGCCATAGAGCGGGTAATTTCCGGAAGAATCAAGGACCGGATCCCAGAACTGAGTAATGCGGTCCATCGGGGTAATCGAACGCGGACGGTTCGCGTCGATTGTTCCGTCTTCGTAGCTACCCGAAATCTTGAAGCTGCTGCTGTCTCCATTGAGGAATTTTGGGTCGTAGCGGAAGGCTACGAACAATCTCTGGTCCTCTTCGAAAGCGGGCTTCTGGCGATACTTTTGATCCTCCATAAGTCCTGCAACCATGACAGAAAGCTCATCCTCAAGAACAACCTTGTTCGATTTAAAAGAGAGACGGGTACTGCCGTAGCTGCCAAAACGTAGCTCGACTTCGGACTCATCTTCGAAGCTAGCGGAATCAGTAGTTGTATTGATGATACCTGCTGGACTGCCCAAACCGAACAAGATAGCGTTTGGTCCGCGCTGCATATCGACGCGACTCACGTTGTATCCATCCCAAGGGATATCGGACAGGAAGTAGTTTCTAGTGTTGTCGGCGGAAGCAAGGCCTCGAACACGAGTGTTCTGCGAAGGACTGGTCGCGAAATCGTCATTGACGGTCGGGCCATTGCCGCGTCCGGCAAAGTTTCCTCCTACGCCTCCCACTTCAGTGTTGGTCGTATAAACGAGCAAAGACTGATTATCGACCGCCCCCGTATCGCGAAGGAATTCTTCGGTAACGACGGAAATGGCGGAGCCGACATCCTTGAGATCGGTACGGATACGGGTACCAGCCAGCGTACTCGTGGCACGATAACCTTGGTTTTCGTCACCTTCGACCGTGAAGGGAGATAGTTCGAATATTTCATCCTCCTCGCTCTCATCCTGAGCCGAAAGGAATGGAGAAACTAGAAGCGCCGTGGCCCAAAGGAGAGTTTGGGCCCGACGTCTAGACAATGGGTATCTATTTGTCTGTCTGATCGTGTGGTTCATGGTTGTTTAGCTGTTAGCTTGACCTCGCAAACACGATCCAGCCGGATCTCGAGAGACAATGAGACAGGGTCTTGTTTGGGCAGGCCAAATAAGCAGGGGAAGCGGTAGCTAGGGGTTTTGGCCTTCGGCCAAATTGGGTGTTATTTAGATAAAAGCCGCTTTTGGGGAGCGACGATAGGGGTTATATATTTCTCCAGTTTTACGGTAGGGTTTGCCAAATTCTGATCAGCGATTACCGGAATGAGTCGGAGGCTCTGATTCAGAAAACGGACAGGTAGGGGGTTGACGAATGCAAGTAGGTAGCCGCATTCATCAGCTAGAAAAACAATACGATAAATGATCTAGAAAATACTAGAATACCCTTAGTCTCACTATGCACCAAATTTAGCGGCGGACTTTCCACTGTAAATATATCTCAATTCGACTCTTACCTAATAATGAGTGAAGCCATTTTCAAAAAGAGAAAGCTAATCCTTGTCACAGGCATGCCTGCGGCGGGTAAAACGACCTTTGCCCAGTCGCTAGGAAAAAAAACCGGCAGCTGTATCATTGATATTGATACAGCTACCGAGCCTGTAGTCCGAGCGGCAATGGAGAAACTAAACGGGAATCCAGATGATCGCGACAGCCCTCTTTTCAAGGACACGTTCCGAGACGCGATCTACGAGACTCTATTCTGCATCGCCGACGCGAATCTTCCACATACCGACGTCATACTCACCGGCCCCTTCACCAAGGAGCTAAGCAATGCGAACTGGCCACAGCATATAGCCCAAAAGCTGAAGTCACCGTGCGAGGTCAGAAACGTTTTCCTTCACTGTGATCCCGAGCTGAGAAAACAAAGACTGATCAATCGGGCCAACCCCAGAGACAACGGGAAGCTGGCGAACTGGGAGAAACACTTGAGCTACTACGATACGGAGAGCTTTCCCGCCTACCCGCATATCGCAATCGACACGGGTATGGAAAAGCCGGCTGAGCGTGCACTCGAAGCCGGCTTGTTTGAGTAATAGAATTTTTAGACGAGCTTAGCTCTTGCCTGAATTCTCCTCCTCGATTCGGGCAATGTATTCAGAAACATTACACGTCAGCAAACGAGTGCCATCCTTGCGAACCTCCAGCACCTTGTTAACCAACGGGTCAAGGAAATCACGGTCGTGACTGACTAGGATTACGGTTCCTTCGAAGGCCTTGATTGCGTCCTGCAGCGTTTCCTTGCTTCGGATATCCAAGTGGTTGGTCGGTTCGTCCAAAATGATGGTATTGGCTCGGCGCATGAGAATTTTAGCCAAAGCCAAGCGATTCCGTTCCCCTCCAGATAGCACCGTAGTGGGTTTGAAAACGTCGTCCTTGCGGAACAAAAGTGCACCTAAAACTCCGCGTGGATTCGCGTCTTCATGTCCCGCTTCCGCAGCGGCAGCTTCCACTTCTTCCAATGCGGTTTTCTTCGGATCGAGTTCCTCCGCCTGCTGCTGAGCGAAGTAGGCCAGTACTGTATTTAGTCCCACGACACGTTCACCCTCCTGGAAGGGCTCGATCCCTGCCAGCACGCGAGCCAAAGTCGACTTACCAGCACCGTTGACACCCACCACCGCGATCCGGTCGCCCTTGTCGATGTGGAAATTGAAGTTTTTGAAAACCTCGATCGAGCCGTAGCTCTTCGACATGTTGACCAACTCGATAACCTTCTGGCTACTAGGAGGTGGCTCAGGAAACCGGAAGTAGATCTTTTTCTCCGTCTTCGGCATCTCGATAATTTCCATTTTCTCGAGAGCCTTAATACGGCTCTGCACCATGGATGCCTTTTTGACGTTGGAACGGAATCGGTTGATGAAGTCTTTCTGACGCTGAATCTCCTTCTCTTGGTTAGCCTTTTGCTTCCGCAGAGCATCCAGACGAACCTGCGACTCTTTAACGTAGAAGCTGTAGTTCCCCTTGAAGGATTCGATTCGACCGAGACTGAGATGCAGGGTACGATTTGTTATCGTATCTAGGAAAGCTCGGTCGTGAGAGATAACCATGATAGACCCTTCATAACGAGTCAGGTAATCTTCGAACCAATTTTGGGCAATGATATCCAGATGGTTCGTCGGTTCGTCAAGGAGCAGTAGCGAAGGTTGACGCAGAAGGAGCTTCGCAAGTGCAATACGCATTTGCCAACCACCCGAAAACTCGCCCGTGTCGCGGTCCATGTCGCCTGAGCTGAAACCAAGGCCCATCAAAACACGCTCGATCTTGGACTTCATCTTCTCCGGCTCGTACTCTTCGAGCTTTTGCTCCCAGCCTCCGATCATGTCGATCATGTCGTAGTACTCTTCGGAGCTGGTATCCATCTCAGCCAACTTTTCATCAGCTTCGTCGATCTTCGCCTGCAGCTCGAGGGCATCGTCGAAAGCGGTTTCGACCTCCTTGTACAAGGTACGCCCCCTCACCTCGATTCCGTCCTGAGGCAGATAGCCCAAGGTGACCCAATCTGGCTTTTCGAGCTCGCCTCCATCGATTTCTATCTCGCCCAACATTAGCTTAAGCAAGGTCGATTTGCCAGCGCCGTTGGAGCCGACAAGGCCGATGCGGTCGCGTACGCCGATCGTGAGCGATACATCGCCAAAAATGACTTTTTCGCCGTAGCGAAGGTGGAGGTTCTTGAGTCCGATCATGGTGTTGAAAAGCGGTGCACCCTAGCAAGGGTGGAAAAAAAAACAACGGCTCATTCAGAAAAATCGAATGAGCCGTCGAAACGGGAAATTGGTGGGATTGCAGAGAAAGGCTAGTGAGCGTGTTCGAGCTCGTAGCGGGCGGAGGTGAGCTCTGTAAGCTTGATCCAGGACTTCCACATCGCATGTAGCTCCATCTTGTGCTGGCGGATCTCGATCTCGAGGAGTTTGCGACGCTCTTCTGTCGCGTTCTTTAGCTCGCGAACCTTCGCCATCAAAGCGGATGCCTTTTCTTCGAAATTGTCGGAAAGACTAACAAGCTTGTTTTGCAACTCCTTGGAAGTCTCGTCGATCTCTTGGCAAATCCGCTCGAGAAGAAGATTTTTGTCCTTCTTGACCAGAATCTGGCGAAGTTTCACGTCACTCACCCAACGGAGATCGGAAACGAGTCCGAGCTTGGAAGCGGACCAAATCAACCACTTGGTCGGATCAAAATGGTACCAACGCACGCCGTTACGGTAGTCATTCGCCATCGTGTGGTGATAGTTGTGGTAGCCCTCTCCAAAAGTGAAGAATGCGAGGATCGCGTTATCCACGGCAGAAAGCTCCTTCGCATAGGTCCGAGCTCCCCATACATGACAGAGGCTGTTGATGAACCAAGTGCAGTGATGGATAGCGAAAAGTCGCATGAAGAAACCAGCGAATAGAGCCGCAATCGGGTGCATGAAGAAACATCCAATACCTACCACAAGCAGATTCACAGCGATAGTCATCAGCCCATAGTGGTTGTGCTGGAACATGACCCGCGGATTCTTCAACAGGTCCTTAACCAGACGCTCGTCGATGGGATCGTTGTAAGTAAACATCCACCAGATGTGAGCGTACCAGAATCCCTTTTTGATGCTGTAAGGGTCCTTATCGGTATCGACGTGACTGTGGTGGATACGATGGTCATGCGACCACTGCAAGGCGGACGCCTCGATAGCGAGGCTGGAAGAAATCAAGCATGCCCATTCATAAACAGGCTTGGCCTTGTAGGTGTTGTGCGAAAACAGACGATGGTAGCCAGCGGTGATTGAAAACACCGAAATTGCCCATGTGATTCCGAAAAGCACAAGCGATTCCCAACTGAACACCGAGATGTAAGCTGGTAGTAGCGCCAGCAGCAAAACGTGATAGCCAGCGATGAAAGCGAATATTCCCCAATTTTTAATGCGCATAGGATATAGATACGAAGGAGTAGAAAAAGGGCGCGGAAATTACCCAATGGCCAGCTTAACCAGCCTATAAGACGGTTTTTTGATAAAGTAATTCAACTTGAGTTCCCCAAGCCGGTTAAGATTTGTAAATCCGAATTGCCAAAAGCAGTCCGAGTCGCCACCAAGGCCTCTCGGTTTATGCAAGTATCACCTAAACAAATTCGCGGAATACTAATCGATATGGACGGCACCTTCGTCGACCATATCCAAACCATAACACGTTGCTTCCAATGCGCTTGTCGCGAGCTCGGATACCCGGAACCTTCGCCGGAAAAGGTGCTTCGAAGTATCGGTGGCTCAATGCCCGTCACTATCCAGAAGTTCCTCCCCCCCGAGCAGGTCGAGGCGGGAAAAGAAATTTGGCGCCGCCGTTTCGAAGAAATCCATCTGCAAGGAGTGGTCGTCCTTCCAGGAGCAACAGAGCTGCTGGAAACCTGCCGCGCGAAAGAGATGAAAGCGGGAATCTTCACCAACAAGACCGGCACTCATACTCGCGCTATCATCGAAAACGAAGGCTTCACCGAGATGTTGGACTTCGTACTCGGAGCAGAGGACACGCCCTACCGCAAGCCCCAGCCAGAGTTTACCGCCGCAGCGATCGAAAAGATTGGGATTCCCGGAAAGGGCCTCGCCATGATCGGCGACTCGCCCTTCGACATCAAAGCCGGCAAGGCGGGCGGCATGACTACACTTTGTGTCACCACTGGTTCGCATTCTCGCGCTGAACTGGAAGCAGAGGGAGCAGATTTAGTCTTCGATTCGCTGGCTGAAATCGCGGTCTGGCTCGATTCCTAGGCTGCAAAATCCCGCTTGCCGAGCCACCTCACAAGCATTCTCCTAGCGGTACCTTGCCAGCCGTCCCAAATACCGAATCTCTCTCCGGCGTCCTCGAACGGATCATTTTCTTCAACGAAGAAAATAACTATACCATCGCGGAACTCAGACCGGGAGACGGCTCGGAGAAGACCGTCGTAACGGGCCAGCTGGGAGGCGTGCAGTGCGGCGAAACCGTCAAGCTACTTGGATCCTGGACCAAACATCCGACCCACGGACCACAGTTCAAGATCAGCTCCTTCAAGTCGGAACTTCCCGCCTCCATCTACGGGATTCGCAAATACCTGGGCAGCGGACTAGTCAAAGGCGTCTCCAAAGGCTTAGCTGAACGCATCGTGGATCGCTTCGGAGACGACACGCTGAGAGTGATCTCCGAAGAATCGGCGAAACTCCAAGAGGTCAGCGGCATCGGAAAGCAAAGGGCTCGTTCGATCAAAGAAGCGTGGGACGAGCAGGTCGTTCAACGAGAGCTCTTTATCTTCGGTCAAACCTATGGGCTTTCCCCTGCCCTCTGCCTTCGCATGTACAAGCAATTCGGTCCGGAGGCCACCACCGTACTTCGGACCGAACCCTACCGAGCTGCCCGCGAGGTTCAGGGCATTGGCTTTAAGACCGCCGACAAGATCGCCATAAACACTGGTATCCCCAACGATAGCCCACAGCGCGTGGATGCCGGGATCGAGTTCGTATTGCAAGAGCTCCAAGACGAAGGCCACACCGCCTACCCTCACGAAGACCTCATTGCTCAAGCTTCCGGGACCTTGCAGACCGATCTGGAGGTAATCCAAACAGGAATGGCACGGCTCCTCGAATCAAAAGCCCTCCGATCGACCAAGGCCCACGATGGTCGTGCTTATCTGCAATTGCCCTTCAATTTCTTCGCGGAGGAGAAAATCGCCCTCGCCATAAAAAGGCTCAAAGGAACTCCTAGCGCCCTGCCCCCAATCAAACGCGACATCGCAGTGGACTGGGCTCAAGAGAAGGCTGGTTTCGAATTTGGAGACTCCCAAAAGGACGCCATCAAAGGGTCCCTTGCCAACAAGGTCTTTATCCTGACCGGAGGACCGGGCACCGGGAAAACGACCATTCTGCAGGCCGTCGTTTCCATTCTGAAAGCGAAGAAATCGAAAATCCTACTCGCTGCCCCGACTGGTCGCGCGGCCCAGCGTTTGGCGGAATCAACCCGAGCCTACGCCCAAACCATCCACCGACTCTTGAAGTTCGATCCTTCACAAGGTGGATTTGTAATGAACGAAAACAAACCACTGTCTGCGGACGTGGTAATCGTAGACGAGGCCTCCATGCTCGACGCCCGTCTGGCTGCGGCCCTTTTTCAAGCCATTCCCTCGAACGCCCACCTAATTCTGGTCGGAGACGTTGATCAGCTCCCATCGGTCGGAGCCGGGAACGTACTTAAGGATCTAATCGCATCCCGCAAAATTCGCTACGTCACCTTGGACGTCGTATTTCGCCAAAAGAAATTCAGCTCCATCGTCCATTACGCCCACGCCATCAACCGGGGCGAAGTCTCTCTGCCGACCGCTTTGGAGGACGTTCGGCAGTTGGATCCGAAAAAGGACTTCCAGTTCGTTTCCGCAAGCGACCAAGCAGACGCGGCACGAAAAGTGGCAGAGGTATTCAAGTCGTTCGTGCGAGACGAGCTTTGCCTCGATCCCGTAGCCGACGCCCAAACCTTGGCTCCGATGCATCGGGGCTTGGCCGGCGTCGGAAACCTGAACCAAACCTTGCAAGAGGCCCTCAATAAAAACCGCGAAGCGATCCCCTTCGGCGCCCTCAAGTTCAGAGTGGGCGACAAAGTCATCCAGACCCGCAATAACTACGACAAGAACATCTTCAACGGGGACATCGGCATCGTCACCGGACTGGATGGGGTGAACGGCTTGCTAGACGTGGATTTCGATGGAATCGAAGCCACCTTTGACAAATCCGAGATGATCGACCTGCAGCTCGCCTATGCGGTCAGCATACACAAGTCGCAAGGCAGCGAATATCCGGTCGTTGTAATCCCGCTTCTGAAAGCTCACTTCATGATGCTTCAGCGAAACCTCATCTACACCGCAGTCACTCGCGGGAAAAAGAAGATAATAATCGTCGGGGAAACCGCCGCCTACGCAATGGCCGTCAGGAACTCGGACGCCAAGTCACGTAGCACGCTACTGCAAGAGTTTCTGAGGCAAGGTAGCAGCCTTAGCTTTTGACGAAAACGGGGTCTTAAACCTTGCGAAAAGCGAGGGTCACATTCGCGCCGCCGAAACCACTGCTGTTGCTCAAAGCAACGCTGGGAGCTTCCGCCAAAGTTTCTCGAATGATATTCAAGCTGGCAAACTCCTCGTCCAACTCACGGATGTGAGCCGAGCCAGGCGTGAATCCTTCCTTGAACGCGAGGGATAAAATCGACGCTTCCAATGCGCTCGCTAGAGAGAGTCCATGTCCAGTCAACGCTTTGGTGCTGGAGATCTTCGGAGAGTGGCCTTCATTGCTAAAAACCTCCTTCAAGGCACGACCTTCGCTCAAGTCTCCAATCATGGTGGAAGTCGCATGGGCATTGATATAATCGACTTCGCCAGCATCTAAATTGGCCGAACGCAAAGCCCGCCGAATCGCTTCCGACAAGCCAACCCCTTCCGGATGAGACATCGCCACATTATGCCCATCGCTGGCCTGTCCCCAACCAAGCAATTCTGCATACGGCTGCACGCCGCGACGGTTCACTTCCTCTTCGCTTTCCAGCACTAGCACCGCGCCTCCGCCGGTGCTGACAAATCCATTCCGGTTTCGGTCGAAAGGACAGGAAGCCTTCTCAGGCTCAGATTCCAACGACAAGGCTCGCATCCCGGCAAATGGCAGCAGCGATTCGTCGTTTATGTCCTCTCCCGCAGCCACGAACATACGCTTCTGACGCCCCAGAGCGATGTCGTCGTAAGCGAAGCCGAGAGCATGACCCGACGAAGCGCAGGCCGAGGAAAAACCGCAGGAATTACCTCGTATCTTAAACTGCGCGACCAAGTTGAAACTCAAGGTTCCAGCGATCGACGATACAATGCCCGTCGGAGGGCAACGCATGGGGCCGACTTCGTGCAGGCGCTTGGAATTTTGGTAGAGCAAGCGAGTCGATCCAGCGGAGGAAGTGTATATGCCCGTATCCAGATTGGAAACGTCCGCTTGCTCCAATTTGGCCGCTTCGATCGCTTGAGCCATAGCCACATGCACATAGGTCCCGTGCGGAGGCAACGAGCGCAAAACGTCTCTGCGGATTCGGTAGGGAGCTGGCAGTGTCCAGTCTTCGAAATCGGGTGAGCTCACGTCGAATCCCTTGACGGTGCCAGCCAACTTTACATTGCCCGGCGTCTTGACGGATTCCTGCACAAACGGAGCGAAACCGTGGCGAAGCTCTCTCAAGCTCTCCGCTACGCTAGCCTCATCGTTACCGATGCTGCTGACAATTCCGATGCCTGTTACAAATACTCGTTGAATTCCCATTTCGCTCTATGCGTTTTCCTTGAGAGAGGAAAACACCGCGCCTTGGGAATCAAGTCGAGACTAGATGCGAACCCTACTCAGACTCTTCAGGGGCAACGATCAAAGTGATCTCATCCGCCACTGCCGTCTTTTCGCCCTTCACCGTGATCTTTCCAGAGTAAACCACCATGGGCTCACGGGTGCGCTTGAGCTCTACGCTTAGCTCTAAGGTGTCGCCTGGCTTGCATACCCGAAAACAGCGAACGCCATCCGCTCCCGTGAAGAAAATGGAATTCGCCCCACCTTCCGATTCCGTTTTCAGGAAGTGAAAAACGCCCAACTGCCCCAGAGCTTCCAGCATGATAGATGCTGGAAAAACAGGGTTTCCTTTGAAGTGACCTTCCAGGAATGCTTCCTTGCCCGAAATTTCGTAGGTCCCAGTCGCCTTGCTTCCTTCTATCTCCGCAGTCTGAAGAAAGAGGAAAGGTGTCTGCTGCGGCATGATCGCCGCGATCTCCTCGATCGGGTAGAACTTCGCTTTCGATTCGACCGGATCGCCAGTCAACTTGGATGAGATGAACGCTTTCAAATCTCCAACTGTTCGCAGATCCCAAAGCTCCTCATTTTTGATGCTAACACCGAGGGATTCCTCAACCATCATGATCGCTTCGAACATTGTCAGCGAGTCCATGCCCAAATCTTCCATGAATTTGGTCGAATCATCGCCATTCCTCAAGGTGTCTACCTGATCGGGCTCCAAAAAGCGCTCCACGATTCCCAAAACAACGGTCGGGACGAGTTCAACATCTCCGCTCTTCCTAAAGGCTAGGGCTGCTGCAATAGTTTCTGGGGAGCAACGCTTTAGCGTGTCCTTCAGTTGTTCGTCCGCACTTTCGTCTGGCGGTGTCTGTGCTAGTTTTGGTTTGATTCCCTCGTTTGACATTTGGAGCGAGTAAAAAAGGACAGGCTCTGTTGGCTTGTAAACAGCAAAAGCTTGGGTGTGGCCCGTCCTGAAAACAAAAATTATGTTAAGCTTCTGCGACATCGCCAAGCCGAATGAGTGCCAAACTCATCTTTTAGAGTTGATTCGAGAAAATACTTAAACTCCTATCGCCATTAAATGCGAACTGAGCCAACTAACTCGGGTCGCATACCCGAAATGGAATTCACGGACAAAGCACCGATCCTAATTCTCACTCATGAGTTCGCTCCCACCAAAGGTGGGATAGCAACCTTCACTGAGGAGATGGCGCGTGCAGCTGCCAAGTTAGGCAGAAAAGTTGAAGTGTGGGCCCCACGAGTTGATGGTTGGGAGGAAGAAGATTACCCTTTTAAAATCAGACGCTTAGACCTCAAAGGCAGCCAAGATCTGCGGTGTCAGATCAAACTGGCGAGGGAGATGATAAAACGCCGCCGCCAGCTCCGCAAAGCCATCGTCTACTTGTGCGAGCCGGGCCCCCTTCTGGCCATGTGCCACCTCCAGTACTTTAGGTCCTTTCAACCCGGCAAATTGATACTGACCTTCCACGGCACCGAGATCCAGACCTTCGCATCCCATCCGGGGAAACGAATGGCCATGAATTCGCTGATCAAACGGGCTGATCGAATTAGCACCCCATCCGAATACACTCACAAGCTCCTCAAGGGCAGCTTCCCTCACTCGAAACGGAAAACTTTCCTAACGCCGGGAGCGCTCCGTTCCGACTTCGCAGAAAACGAGGATAGGCCTAGCCGCAAATCAAAACGCGTCCACATCCTTACAGTCGGACGTTTACACCCTCGCAAAGGGCAGAGCTTTATCTTGAACGCTCTGATACAGCTACCGCGTGCTCTTCGTCGTCAAGTGACCTTCTGGGTCGTCGGAACCGGCAAGAAACATGGATACGAAGAAGAACTTCGCCAGCTCGCTGAGCAAGCCGACTTCGGAGTGACCTTCTTTGGCGACGTCACCAACGATCAGCTGGAGGACATTTACGCACGAGCGGACATTTTCTCTATGACGAGCATCAACTTCCGCAAAAGCGTAGAGGGATTTGGTCTCGTTTATCTGGAAGCAGCTGCCCACGGGCTACCTATTGTTGCCCATAAAGTGGGAGGAGTCGCCGAAGCCGTGTCCGACGGTGAAAACGGAATACTGGTGGAGCCCGAAAACCAGGAGCAACTCACGGCCGCTTTCGCCCAACTCATCCAAGATCGAAGCCTGCGAGAAAAGATGGGGGCCAACGGTAGGAAATGGGCTCGTCGCAACTCCTGGATACGCTCCGCTGATCTACTCTTCAATCGCTGGGACATCACCATAGATCCCACCATCGAAAAGTTTGAGCATCACGCTGAGCTCGTTTCGGACAGCCTCTGATCGAAGATAAGCGAGCTTGTCACGCTACGGGGAATCGCTCTTCTTCACTCTATGATCGAGAGTGTCTCCGAAGTTCGAGTACGTTACGCCGAAACCGATATGATGGGTATCGTCTATCACGCCAACTACCTGCCATGGATGGAGATCGGCAGAACCGAAATGCTTCGCGAAAACGGTCTACCCTACAAAGAGATCGAAGACCAAGGCCTGATGCTTCCAGTACTGGCGGTCGACTTGCAATACAAGCGTCCCGCAAAATACGACGACATTGTAACAGTCGTTTCTCGCATCGAAGAAAAGCCGACTCTCAAAATTAAAATCACCTACGAGCTGAAACGTGAAGAAGAGCTGCTCGCCACCGGATCGACTACCCACGTTTTCATGAACCAACACGGACAGCCAGTTAAGCCACCGCCTTACTTCAGGGACGCTCTGGATAAGCACTTCGCTTAGCCTTGGAGATACTCAGCCAAAACGGAGTCATCTTCCTCTTTGGCTTTCGCCTTTGCCAATAGAGCGTCAGCTTCGTCTCCGCAAAGTTGATACACTGCCCAAACAGCATGACTACGAACCAACGGTTCCTCATCGGTCTCCGCCAGTTCGAGCAACACTCGCTTCACATCTTCTAGAAACACCTCTCGTGACGCGCCATCTTTTGGCCACCAGTACTCTTCCCGCAAAAGGTTACCGGCAGCGACACATGCATTCCGCTTCAAGCCACGCAGCTTCGTTCGCTTAACAGGCATTTTCCGAAATACCTCGCGAAACGTTTCGATATCCATTTTCAGCAGGTCCAGCAACCCTAGCTCTGCCACTGCGTAGCGAGATTCCAACAGCTCTTGGCGGCCGGCTTGGGCAAAGCGGTTCCAAGGGCAAACGTCCAGACAGATGTCGCAACCATAGACTCGGGATCCGAATTTCGACCTCAACTCGCGAGGGATCGCCCCCTTGTTCTCGATGGTGTGATAGGAAATGCACTTTCGCGTATCGACAAGCCCCGGCTCGATAATCGCATTCGTCGGACACGCATCCATGCATCGGGTACATTTTCCGCAAAGTAGCCCCAGCTCTGGCTCCGCGTCCTTGTCAGGTCTCCCCTTTTGCAGCGGACCATCATTCTCAAATTCGAGCGGCACAAAGATGCTAGCCAAGAGCAGCCAGTTCCCATGCTCCTTAGAGATCAGCATCCCGTTCTTCCCTTGCCAACCCAAGCCGGCCGCGGCAGCCCAGCCACGCTCGACCACCGGCCCGGTATCGACATAGTAACGGTACTCTCGCGGACCAAGACCGAACCGCTCCTCGAGAAGTTTCCCAGCTTCTTTCAGGCCAGCCAAAACCGTGTCGTGATAATCCCGATACAGGGAGTATTTCGCGAAGCCCTTTTGTGTGGTCGCCGCGTCCCCAGCAGGTGGCAAATAATTGACCCCGAGCATAATCACCGAGCAAGCCGCCTCTAAAACGAGGCTAGGATCCAGTCTCTTTTCGAGCGACCGAGCCATCCACTCCATATCCGCATGATATCCGGCCTCGATCCATTCACGAAGCCGGTCATCATCCACGGGGTTGAGATCTGAGAAACGAACCACATCGAATCCGAGATTCAAGAACTCGGACCTAAGCTGTTCCTTCTCTTCCGAGGAGATCATGGGGTCCAAAGCTTCGACTCGAGTTTGTAGGAACGACAAACGTGTCCCACCACTTCGCCAACCGTCCTTCCTTCGGTCAGGATACAGCAATTTGCCTTACGATAGATCGGCTCTCGGACCTCGAGCAGTTTTTCAATTTCCGCCAGAGGATCAGCCACTTGCAGCAAAGGCCTATCAGTCGTGTGACGGGTCCGCTCGTAGATCCCAGCCGCTGAAGCCATAAGCGAAAAGACCAAGCCTTGCTCCTTGAGGATCTCCATGATTCCGGGCTGCACCGGCAAACCTCCGCCACAGGAGATCAAACAGCCTTCTCGTGGATGGCCCTTTTCTACAAAAGCTTTCTCCATCCGGCGAAAGACCGGCTCCCCCTCGGAAGCAAAGATTTCGGAAATGCTCTTTTCCGCCGCGGCCTCGATGGCGTGATCGCTATCGATAAACTCCAATCCCATACGCTGAGCGACGAGGCGACCGACAGTGCTTTTCCCGGTGCCCATAAATCCCACGAGGTAGAGGTTTGGTTTGCTTAACTTCTTCATACGGCAATCTTGCACCCAAAAGCGACCGAAGCTCTTAGTCTATCCAATTTTGCCAAACCTCCCATCCAATCCTGAATCCTACGATGCCATCGTTTTTGGTGGCGGCCTAGCAGGCAGTATTCTTGCCGAGCAACTTATCGCCCGTGGGCTAGAAATCCTCCTCGTGGACAACGCCAACCGGTCTCAATGCTCGAGAGTCGCCGCAGGCCTCATCAACCCCATCGGAGGAAAACGACTTAAACGGGTTTGGATGGCGGACGAGCTGATTCCATTCGCCACCTCTTACTACCAAAAGCTGGAGTCCCAGCACGGAACTCGCCTCTTCCATCCTCGCCCGCTTCATCGATATTTCTCGAACCCGGACGAAGCAAAACTCTGGACTAAACGCCTGCAGGAAAAAGGCTACGCGGAGAGCACGACAGCCTTGCCAGAACAGCAATCCTATCCGTGCGACAGCCACGGCGGCTTCGCCATACCAAAGGCTGGTTATCTCGATACAAATTCCCTGCTCGAGCTAATCCATTCCCAGCTGACAAACGAGAATCACCTACTGTCTTCGACATTCCACTACAACGAGATAGAAGCCAGTGAATCCCCAATATACTTCCGTGGTCGCCGAGCAAAGGTGGCTATCTTTGCGGAAGGACACTTAGCCACCGGCAATCCGCATTTCGAATTCATCCCTTACAAACCGGCCAAAGGAATCATCGCCCGCATCCGTCTAACCCAAGCTCCCGAGGCAAACTCTCCCATCCTCCTCAAAGGGAAGTTCCTTGTGCCGCGACACGACGGAACCCTGCAAATCGGAGCCACCTACAATTGGGACGACCCAAACGATACTCCGGATGAGGAAGGCATCGCCGAATTAGCGGAGTTTCTAGATCGCGAGTTCGGTGCCGACTCATGGGAGTTCGAAGAAATTCGAGCCGGTGTCCGCCCCGCTACCGCAGGAGCGTATCCAGTGGTCGGGCCCCATCCGAACAATAGCCGAATCATCGCCTTCAACGGTTTTGGCAGCAAAGGCTCGATGCAGATTCCCTACTTCTCGGCAGCTCTAGCGGACTTCCTTCAAAACGGTAAATCGCTCCAACCTGAGGTACTTCCGTCGCGCTTCATCAAAAAGGAAACCAAACGCGCCAAAAGGTGGCTCGCCACCAACGTGGCAAAAGACGCCGTCTTGCAGCGTCTAAAGGCAGGCGACACCGCCATCGATGCCACAGCGGGAAACGGGCACGACACTCAATGGCTCGCCGAACAAGTTGGAAAAGCCGGGCACGTATTCGCCTACGACATACAGGAGCAAGCTATAAAAACGACCAGAACACGCTTGGAAAAACACGGGCTGTCCCAACAAGCAACCCTGTTTCAAGCAGGACATGAAAACCTGCTCGTCACGATACCTAGCGAGCTTCACGGGAAAATTTCCGCCATAGTCTTCAACCTTGGCTTCCTTCCAGGAGGTGACGAAAAACTGATCACCCTGCCAAAAACCACTCTTTCAGCCCTCGATCAAAGCATACAACTTTTGCAAACGGGCGGGATTCTTAGCGTAACGCTTTACCCAAGCCATCCGGGAGCGAGCGACGAGGTCGATCAGGTATTGGCCTGGCTAAATGGACTATCGACAGACGAATTCGAAATCCGTATCGAGCGACACCCTACCGGCAATCAAAAGTCGCCCTACCCCTTTTTCGTGATCCGAAAATAGGAGTACTTCAAACACGCGTCAGCCGTCGGATTGCATCCCCATATTGCGGATACGCTTCGAGTAGCTCATCTCTATTCGCCAATTCAAATCCCTTCCAGTCGAAGCCGGGAGTCACGACGCAACACATGAGTGTCCATCCTTTGGATCCGGAATCGGCGGGAATACCTCCAAACCAACAGCCCGGCTCGAACACCTGGTGAGGCGACTCTCCCTTACCCGTATCCAAGCCGAGAGTTGCTTCCGAAGTGCTACCGTCGGGGTTGATCCGAAAAACGTCAAACGGATCGCCATCCACGAAAAAGAACTGCTCGACCACATCGAGCCGATGCAGAGCGGAAAATTCCTCCTGCGTGAACAAAGCGTAGATCGTGGTACTTAGCGGCCGACCATCAACATTCGCCTCCCCGGTGTGGATGCGTTTGAAAAAGCCGCCTTCGTGCTCGATTCGCTCAAGGCCTAAACCTTCGATCAGTGATTCCATGGTTCGCATTTTCGAAAGATCCCAAGCAGGCCTCCCTAGCTCAAGCCAAGATCACGCAAAGCTCGCCGAGACGTTGACCCCGCGCAATCCGACATCAAAGATGCCTAGTAACTATGAGCGTACACAGAACGACATCCCCTTCCGAGGCGTCCATGATGGACACCCAACAGCTCCGCGAAACGTATATGATTACGGACCTCATCGCCCCAGCCGAGCTTCGCTATCGCGTCACCGACTTGGATCGAGCTATCGTGGGCTTCGCCTGCCCTGACAACAACCAACTCGAACTTCAAGCCGACGCCAGCATGCGAGCCTCCTATTTTTGCGAGCGTCGCGAACTCGGGATCCTCAACATCGGGGAATCGGGAATAGTCACCGTGGACGGCAAAGAATACCAACTGAGCAACCGTGAATGCCTCTACATCGGCCGCGGAGCCGAAGAGGTAATTTTCAAGGAAGACCAAGGTCAGAAGCCGCAGTTCTATCTGGTCAGCTACCCAGCCCATACGAGCTACCCGACTACAAAAGCGAGTCACGCCGACGCCAACCGAGTCGACCTTGGATCGGGTAAAACCGCCAACGAGCGAACTATTTTCCAATACATCCACGAGGGCGGCATCAAGAGCTGCCAACTCGTCATGGGCTATACCGAGCTTGCCGAAGGAAGCGTATGGAACACCATGCCGGCCCACACCCACGACCGCCGCAGCGAGGTCTACCTCTACTTCGATGTGCCGGAGGGAAACATGATCACTCACCTAATGGGCGAACCTGAAGAAACGCGCCATCTGCTAGTACACGATCGTCAAGCGGTTCTCTCGCCGCCTTGGAGCATCCACTCAGGCTGCGGCACTTCGAACTACTGTTTCGTTTGGGCTATGGGAGGTGAAAACCAGACCTTCGACGATATGGACGGGATCGATGTTCTGGACCTGATGTAAAGGAGAGGATCTTTAGCAATTCCCAAGGTGGGGTGTGGCCGCCGTGCCACACCTAACATAGGTTCGGGACGGCGCCCGAACCCTACCTTTTAAAACAATTCCCCTTGCCCGGCTGTCTCTTTGAGAGCCGGGCAAAATTGTGCATAGCGTTCCCGCCACTCTTCTAGCTTCTTTAGGTAGAAATCAGCATCATACGGGGCGTTCTCTGGATCGTAGTCATCGGCCGGATACGCTCGCTGCCAATTCGTGCTCTGGCCTTTTTTCTTAGGAAGAATGTAGTAAGAAACACGATCCCCCATCCCGACCGCCTTCTCCATCTTCAGGGCGACCTCAAGCGAAGCTCTGCGCGGTTTTCCGCCCGCATCGATCTTCTTTTTGTAGGCATCCGGATTTTGGCTGAGGACTTCGGACTTGGCGACTTCTGATACGTCCAGGCGTTGTTCTCTAATCTTCCGCTCCACCTCTTCCGCCAGGCGAGCGGGATCCTCCTCGCTGGCACCGAGCAAGCTATAGATCAACTTCCAAGTCAGATCCTTCAGATAAGGCTCGATCCCTCTAGACCTCAAAGCCGAGCCGCGAATCGTAACCTTTTCTCCGTCAAACAGAGCATAGTTTTTCGCTTTGTAGCAAAACACAGATTCGTATTTTCCGTCGTACTCCAGCTCGATTTCTTGCGGCAAACCTCTCTGAGCCTTGGCCAGCAACACATCGGCGTGATCGAAAAACTCACCCGCGGAAACGTAGATTCCATCCGTATCCGCTTCGAGCGGCTCGCAGCCTTCCATCTTAAAGAACTCGATCAAAGACTGCAGGATCTCACGCCCCTTGGCCGTAACCTCCGCCGCGAGTTCCGCATCGCCAAACCGTGCTGCGGAGAAGCCGAGATAGCCATAAAAGGAATTGATCAAAATCTTAAAGCTGCTCTGCCGAGCGTTGAACTCCGCAGCCAAGGCCGGATCTTCCGTTTCCCGAGCGAGCTTCTTGTACTTTAGGCGATACTCTCGTAGACGCTTCAGCATCGGTATGAACGCGCCGAGATGATCCCGCTTGGGATTACGGCCAATGAGAAGCAGCAAGCTAGGATAGAGGGAAGCGACGTCGAAGTGTAACACCTTTTCGTATACGCCTTCCGCAAAGCTAGCCGTGAAGCCGCCTTCGAAAGTATTGGCTGCAACAGGAACGGGACAGGCGGCATTCGCATGAAAATACTCTTCCTGAAATACGAGATCCACCTTGCTGGCAGAACCGCGTAGACAGACTTCCTGTAAAGTGGTCGGAAATGCTTTCGCTTGTTCGAAGTAAGTCGGCAATAACCGATCCGCAACCCCTTCGGTTTCACGCAAATCGTCGCGAAGGTAATCCAAGAAAGTATCTCGGTCTTCATCGAACATACCTTGGATCTTTGCCCCTTCGATATAGGTCCGCTCCTCCCCCGCCTGAGACGTCACTCCAAAAAACCTGGCTACATCCTTCAAGCCATAGGACATAAGCTCGCGGGTCGTGATGTCGAAAATCTGAACCAGCAAATAAGTATCCACCACGGCACGACCGGGAATGTCGCAGCGTGGGTAGTCGATCATGCGTTCCGCCACCCGTATTCGGGTATTTCGAAACTTCGCGTCTTGACCGTAACGCCCCCAAGCTGGAGCGAGTTTAAATCGTTTCGCCCGTCGGCGAAGGTAATCGAGGTCAAATTTGAAGATGTTATGCCCCTCGATCACATCGGGATCCAGGCTTTGGATACGCTCCGCCATTTGTTTGAGCAAGCTTCGCTCCGCGGCATCCGTCCGTTCCTCCAGAACCAAGGTTTCCACCACCTCTCCGCAGCGAAGGCCGATTGCCAAAACACGATCTCCTTTGCGAGTCGGATTACTGAAGCCACCCTCTACCTCGCAGGCTGTTTCGATATCCAGCTGCAGTCGCCGCAGCTCCGAAAACTTCATCTCTCCAAAGAGACGAAGTCGCTCCTGCAAGAGGAACTGACTTTCCAGCAAGCGAATCCAATCAATCGCGCCACTTCGGCTATTGGCCTTAACCGTTTCCTGATAGGTCTCTAGCGAATCGAAACGGAGCAACCGGTTGTACTCCCCGTCTCCCGAAAGGCTTTCCTCAGCGACTCCTTCAAGCTCCGACCATGCTTCGTCTTCCCTGGCCCAAACGAAAGGCTTGAATGTACGGATCTTATGGCGACGCTCGCCCTCAGAATTACCCCACGTGAGATGAGCCTCCCCCTCCGGGCTCACCCATACGCCGCACAATGAATCAGTAGACAAGTCAGACATTGAGACAAACTAGCGCGACGTCAGATCTAGCGTCCACGGAAAAGGGAAGGCCCAGAACTCAGGGTCATGAGTAGGGCCCACGGGGACAAAAAAATGCTCCCGAAACAAAGTTCGGGAGCATGGGAAATTAGAATGGGAAACCGCCGGTTTAGAATGGTTTGAAATAAACCATGTAGACGGCGATCCCGACCGATACGATCAGGCCCGACAAAACGAAGCCTTTGGACTTTTTGTAAGCCATGCCAGCTAAGGCCATGAGGAAGAGCCAGGCGACAAGCTTCACGATGATCCACCCTGCGGTGTATTCGTAGCCAAGCTTGGCTATGAGGCCGAAAGCGCCCACGAGAGCGATCAGGCCTACGATGCCGTTGATGGCCATCATCTTCGGCTTCTTATGCTTCTGCGGATTCGCTGCGATGTAGAAGATCGAGCCGCTGAGCATAAGGATCGAAAAAACGTGGATTAGGGAATAGATTCTCGGGTCCATATAAGCCGAGGTTTAGCAACGCTTTACCTCAAAGGGCAATCCCTAACGCCCGCAGGCGAAAAAATACGCGTACCCCACCATTGTGCCGTATACCGAAGGGGCTCATAGTCCTGTTTAAATACAGGTGGGCGACCGTCAGACAGCCTCTGCTTTCCGGTTTACGGCTTAGCATCAACCACCCTTCGAGACTCCCGTAAAAGTAAAGTAGGCGATGAGCGTTTTATCAGTACCTCGAACACCGCAGGGTACGCGAAGACCTCCCATACACCGCGCCACGAAGCCCTCGTCAACAAATTTGAAACGGCCTCAGCTCTTTTGGAATTTTTTTGATCCTCCGCCCAAAATCAGCCCTCGAGCTAACCACAAGCAAATGAGCGAGTTAAACAATGCGAAGCTGATATCTACCGGATTTCTAAGCATTTCTCCCAATCGACCCCACACCAAGAAGGATACAGCCGCAGAAATGAGCAGCGCTTGCCAATCGGTCAGACGCTTAGGTTTCGCGATGGCAAAGAGCGACAGGTTGCAGAGCAGAACCACCACTCCTACGATCTTGGAAGCGAGAGCGAATTTACCAAAAGTGTCGGGTTCGCCCCGCCCTATTGTCAGAAATTCCATCAAGGCGAAAAGCACCTGATTAAAAAGCAAGAAGCCCCAAACGAGGGCCACCCCGAGCTGCCAGGTCGCAGGTAAGTCCTTACCGTTCTTGGGGATACGCCTCGCCAAGTCGCATCCTGAGGAGCAATAGGAGCTCTCCGCGTGCGAGGGAGAACCACAACGATCACAAAATCGAGAGGACATATCCCTAACGCTCGTCTTCCAAGTCCTCGTCGTCGCTTCCCCAGTCGTAACCGTCGCCGCTTTCTTCGGGCTCCGGCTGGTTCATCTGAGTGATGATTAGTTCCTGCAGGCTGGCGAATAGCGCGTAGGCCGCGTAAGCGATCTGCATCTCGTCCGTCCACTGCACGTCCTCCAGATCGCCCTCCTCCAGTTGGCTATCCGTCACAGTCGCCAGAAGCGTGTCGCGAATTTTCAGCCGGATAGCGGAGCAGGCGCGGATGACCTTATCCATCTCGTTGGAGTTGATAAAGGCCCGACCGCTGAGCATAAACTCCCCGTCGAAGAGCTCCGAAATCACCTTGATTTCCTCGCGTTGCGAATTCAGGAGGTCGCTCTTCCAAAAGTCTTCTAAAAGCTCGTCATCGTCCGGAAACTCGGCTGGTGAGGCTAGCTCGTTTTCCAACTGCTTGAGCAACGGCCCAATGGTGTCCATCAAGGATTCAACCAACGCGGGATCTAGTCTTATCTCAATCTGTCTCATCGCGTTCCAGGATTGCTGACAGGTGCCACTCTTGAAGCTGGTAGACGTAGCCCTCCGCCTTTTCTCGGTTACCCTTCCACACCAGTGACCGTCCCTTCTGGTGCACTTCCATCATGTGCTCCTCCGCCTTGCTTTTGGACATACGCAGCACTCGCTCGAGTACCATGGTCACGTAGGACATCAGGTTAACGGGATCGTTGAGCACCACCACACCCCAGACGTCGGACAAAGCCGTTTCGTCTTTGGTATCGGTCTCAGCCAAAGGCGAGCCTACACTGGTCACTGGAGCTACCATAAAAATTGCGGTGCGGGAAATTGAATTTTGTTCAAGCGCGGGGCATAGGGAATAGAGCTGGCCCCAAAAACGGGGAGCTTTGTGCGCCATATCAGCGAAATTACAAGAGCCCATCTCCTCAGACGCCGAAAAGGCTTGAGAAAGTCAGCACATCCGCGAACCCCAGCGAACACAAGAGATACTTCGGCCGTCAATGGCCAGTGACAAAAAAAGCGACCCGAACGCTCGGGCCGCCAAATTGAGAAAACGATTTTCCGCTGCGTTATGATTTGGAGCGGATAGCTTCCACTAACGTCGATTCCGCATCGGCAATCGAAACCTTCATCATATCGCCCTGATCGCGCCACTTCATCTCGACTTCGCCATTCTTCAGTCCGCGTCCACCAATTGTGATGCGCAGCGGAATGCCGATGAGGTCAGCGTCTTTGAATTTAAAACCAGGACGCTCTTCACGATCGTCAACCAATACCGTCGCTCCTGCAGCTTCCGCGGCCGCTCCGAGTTTCGCGGTCAACGCATCCGCTTCTTCCATTCCGGGATCAAGCGTGATGATTAAAACCTGGTATGGAGCCACGTGCCATGGCCAGACGATACCATTCTTATCGTGACATTGCTCGATGATGGACTGCAGCGTGCGAGAAATTCCGATTCCGTAGCAGCCCATGACCGCGGGCTGGCGGTTACCGTCCTTGTCGACGTAGTGAGCTCCATACTCAGTGTTCTCGCTGTATTTGGTGCCGAGCTTGAAAATGTGGCCCACTTCGATGGCTCTTTGAATTTCGAGCGGCTGTCCAGAGATCGGGCAAGGCTCGCCAGCCTGCACCTTGCGGAAGTCCCCGAACTTATCGATATCGAGGTCGCGGCTAACGTTTACGTTCTTGAGGTGCATCGCCTTCTCGTTGGCACCCGTCACGCCATTGCCTACCAAGCGAACAGCCTCGTCCGCGTATACGCCGTCGAGCTTGGAGCGATCTTTGATCGTCCCTTTCACTGCTCCGAGGCTTCCGGGGTAAGCGCCCATGGCTTCGAAGATTTCGTCCACCGTGGCAGGACGCAGCAATGAGTAGCCCAGAGAAGCGAGCTTCGCTTCTTCGACCTGGTCGCAGCCGCGAACCACAACCGCGAAAAGCTTGTCGTCACCGACGAACAAAAGCGTTTTGAACTGCTGGTCGGCAGGGATATTGAACGGCTCCTTGGCGAGTTTCTCGATGGTCTTCACGCCTGGAGTTTCGAATTTTTCGATTTCTCCAGCGGGAGCGATATCGGCGAAATCTGTAGGAATGATTCCGCTGGTCGCTTTTTCCACGTTGGCTGCGTAACCGCTTTCGATGTTGTAGACCACGTCGTCGTCGCCTACTTCCGCAGGCACCATGAATTCGTGCGAAAACGCGCCGCCCATGACTCCCGTATCAGCCTCGACCGAGATGAACTTGAGCCCACAGCGAGCAAAGAACTTTTCATAGGCGCCGGCCATTCGCTTGTAAGTGTCGGTCGCTTCCTCGTCGGTCGCGTCGAAACTGTAGCCGTCCTTCATGATGAACTCGCGGGCCCGCATCAAACCATAGCGAGGACGGATCTCGTTGCGGAACTTGGTCTGGACCTGATAAAAAGTCTTACCCATGTCGCGATAACTAGTCGCCTCACCGCCGATAAGAGGAGTGACGATTTCCTCATGAGTTGGTCCGAGAACAAACTGAGGGTCTTCCGGAAGCTCAGCCTTTTCGCCAGCGCTACCAACTTGGTACATTATCTCGCGAGCCGCATTCCAGCGAGGTCCGGCCTTCCAGTATTCGGCCGGCACTACCGCAGGCATCAAAAGCTCCATAGCCCCTGCTCGATCCATTTCCTCGCGGCAGACGTTCTTAACGTTCTCCAAGGCTTTCGCCCCGAGCGGAAGAAAAGCGTAGATGCCACTGCCAATCTTTCGAACCAATCCAGCTCGAAGAAGCAACTTGTGCGAATCGATTTCCGCCTCGGCGGGGCTTTCCTTCAAAGTTGGGATGTAATGCTTGCTCCAGTAGTCCATGGTTTTGAGGGCCCAAAAAATGCTCCCCGCCCCTCCCATACAATCCTTAAATACGCCTCGAGCCATCCCTGGATGAACGGGCGTGCATTTCGGGCTTTATTTCGACGAGGATTAGCGCTCCCTAGCCTCTGTCCATGAGCACTCCTGATTCACCAGAACCGCCACGCCCTCAGGCAGCCGACGCCCAAAACCGCAAGCCTTGGCCCATGTGGCCCATCGCCCTCGCAATCGTCCTTTTCATGGTCGTGTACACTTGGATAAACATGCAGTACCGCAAGGAAGGGAAAGCCTTCGAGCCTTACCAAGCCATGATGGATCGCAAAAACGCCATCGTGGAAAAGAACTTCTACGACTGGTACAGCATCAAGACCTCTCGCGCCCCATCGAATACCGAGATCGTAACTCCCGCCTCAGCAACCACCCAAGCCTACGAGAACGTGCTGGATCTGGAGATCCCAGAGCAGCTGAAATATTACATGGCTGGTCGTCCCGTGCTCGTTCCGGGATTTATCAAAACGGAATCACCGGACTCGCTAACGCCGGGAACCCCGTTGCCCATTCGTCTGCACGTGCCTTCTCTGCTGGCAGAAGACGATCGTCTCCACCTCCTCTCCTTCTACAAAGAGGGCCAGCTCTACATTCTGGCTACCCTCTACGTAGAAAAAATGGAAGACTTCGACCAAAGCCTCCTGCAAGGCGAGCCCACGCCAGTCACCTTTCTCCTACCGACCGATCCCATCGCGGCCGAGACGGTGGAGGTTCATTTCATCAATACCGATCGCCTGGCCAAGTGGACCATCCAGAACCTCGACCCGAGCGCTGCGACAGTAGAGGAAGAAGACGTGGATGGAGAACCCGCCGCTTCGTAAACACCGCTGTGCAAGACACTCTCGTCTTGCTTCGCTAGCTTCAGTCGCTTGGATACCACTACCTTAGCCACCATGGAAGCGAGCGACAGCCAAGAACTTATCAAGCCCACCGACCTGCGTGGCATCTTAAACTACGTACCTCGGTTTCTCGGACAAACCTTTGTCGTGGCGCTCGATGGATCGATAATCGAGAGCGATAATCTTCCCAACCTCCTGCTGGACATAGCGGTGCTACGTAGCCTGCAGATCAACATCGTCATTGTTCACGGTATCGGAAAACAGCTGGCCGACCTCTCCAGCCTGCGCGAAGTCGTCCCTAGCAATGTGGATGGAAGTGGCGCCACAGACGAGGCGACTCTCGACCTAGCGATTCGGGCCTCTTCCCGCGTATCCCACCAGATTTTGGAGGCCTTGACCAAAGCGAAGCTAAAGTGCGCCATCACCAATTCCATCAAGGCGAAGCCGGTTGGCATCCTGAAAGGCGTCGATTTGCTGAACACAGGGAAGACCGACCAGATCGATGGCGATTTCCTAAATCACCTGATCGCCCAGAACATAATTCCGATCATCCAGCCCATCGGCTTCGATCGAAATGGACACACGCTTCGCATCAATAGCGACGCGCTGGCAGTCGACCTGGCGATAGCCTTGGGCGCGACCAAGATTCTTTATCTCTCGCACGAAAACGGCTTCAACCTCGGTGGTCGCCTCACTCAGCAGATCCCCGTCGGCGACTTGGAAAGGTTTATATCAGAAAAGGAATTCGAAGCGCTTTCACCCACCTTGCAGAGTAAAGCCAGACACGCTCTCCGCGGAGTGAAAGCGGAAATTTCCCGCATCCACATTCTCGATGGACACATACACGACGGCCTGATCCGCGAGGTTTTCTCCAATGAAGGAGTCGGTACGCTGATATACGGAAACGAGTACCAGCAAATCCGTCAGGCCAAACGCGATGAGGTCCCGCTCGTCTACCACTTGACCCGCAGCGGAGTCGCCCGCGAGGAATTGGTCGAACGAACTATGGCGTCCATCGAAGAAAAAATCGACCGCTACTACGTCTACGAGGTCGATGGAAATATCATGGCCTGCGTGCTGCTCGAGAAGTTTGAAGAGGACCCTGGCCTAAGAGAGGTTTGTTCCCTTTTCGTACACCCCTTCTACCAAAGGAAGGGTATCGGCCGAAAGCTGGTACGCTTCGCCTGTCAGCTCGCAGAGCAGGAGGGAGCAGAGCGAGTGATCGCCTTGTCCACTCAGACTCAGAACTTTTTCACCAGTCTCCTTGGCTTCGAGGAAGTTGATGCCCAAATCCTACCTCCGAAGAGGAAGGCGAGGTACGACTCCAGCAAGCGGAAATCCAAGGTGCTACTGAAGACTTTTTCTTAGTCTAAGTGTTTCGAAACCGCGGTCTGCATGCGGAAACGAGCTAACTTACGCAACTCTTCGTCATCCGCGCGACGGATAGCGGATTCGAATAATTCATCTTCTGCGGATTGCTCGGCAATCTTTCGACTCAAGCTATTAAGACCCATTGTAGCGTCTTTCGTTAAGCCTCCAATGTAGGTTCCGCCGATCAACTGTACGATGTTCTTAGATTTCATAATTGGTTTGGTTAATGCTGATTTTAACGGATTTCTTTCGCCCGGCTTTAGGCAATGCTCTCTATGACCGATCGAATATTGATCCATAAAACTCTGATTTAGACGGAATCCACGACCTTCACCCACTTTCATGCCTTCTCGCATTCGCATCGTTTCAGACATTCATCTCGGACATAAGGCCAGCGTCATCGACGAACTTCCCGCGCTCAGACCGCTCGCCGAAGGCGTAGACTGGCTCATCTTCAACGGAGATACCTTGGAGCTAAAATATGGCGACATGGACGTAGACCACTACGATCCCGCGAAGAAAAAGCAGGAGTTCGTCGATGAATCCTCACGATGGGGCTGCCGCGTCTCTTTGATCACAGGAAACCACGACCCGGAAATATCTGAGTTGCACTCCCTCAGCGTCCTCGAAGGCAAAATCTTTATCACACACGGCGACGGCCTTTTCCGAGACATCGCCCCTTGGAGCTCCAACATCAAAAACCTCAAGCGATTCTCCGAAAACATAGACCCGGAGGCTACCGGAACCACAGCGGAAGAACTCCACGAATATCTGGAAAAGCACAAGCAGGCCACCTTACTAGCACACAAGCACGACAAGAAATATAACCCCACTCTATGGGGAAAAATGAAGATATTTCTCCACCAAACTTGGCCGCCCACAACCCCCTTCCGCATCATCAAAAGCTGGATGGAAGTCCCTAGTCGGGCTCTTTCCCTAGCCAGACGGTTCGACTTGGATCCTCAGTTCATAGTGGTCGGTCACACGCATAATCCAGGTATCTGGAGAAGAGGGAAAACGACCGTGATCAATCTCGGATCCTACTTTCCATGGCCCGGAGCTCGATGCATAGACATTGAGGAAGACTCCCTAACCGTGCGAAAAATCAGGAAGAAACAAAACCAGATCGAACTCGGGTCGTCGCTAGCAAAATTCAAGATCACCTAATCTGGGAGGTAGTCCCCAGCAACGGGCAGCGAGTTTAACTCAAGGGCCTTTAGGGCAAAGAATCTTGGGATTTGCGGGAAATCTCCGTAAATCCGCCCCCCTTCGGTAAGTTTTCAAAGGATAGATCCGATGAGGAATAGCCGCCTCGCGCGCGGCTGTTTTACGCAATTACGAACTATCCACTTTATGAGCTTCCGATTCAGCAATTCGAACGACCCACAAAACTCGTCGGAACACGAACTTTCTAATGGCCAGTCTCTCGATTTCGAGGGGGGTGAATCCCTGAAGCTCTCCAACGCCGAGAACATAGCAGACTTAATACCCCAAGGCCACGACGTACTCGTGCTCACCAAAGACGGCTCTTCCTACCTTCTCAAAAACTTCCTTCTTGCCGACAATACCGAACTGGAACTCCCAGACGGCACCTCCATCACCGCCAGCAGTTTCAACGCCTCAGTGGATGGGCACCATTCGCAAGAAGGCGAGACGAGAGCCTTGACCCTTGCGCCAGATAGCTCCGCGGCGTCACTTACCGTACAGAGCGTCACGATCCTCTCCATCATCAGTCAGCTCTCCCAAGATACCAGCGCCTTCGAACGTCTGAATTTGAACGCAGACGGCGAGCACAATGAGTCGCTACGGGAGAAGTTCGAATCAGTAACTCTCAAAGAATTGGAAGCCCTCGAGGGACAATCCGATTCGGAAAATGCGACCTCGCAAGACAGCGGACTCGTCGCGGCGACTTACGCGGAAAGTGCTGCCTCAGCCTCTCCTACAACGGACCTGACACCTTCGGCCAATGACAGTGGAGACGATTCCGGAACCAAAAAAGTTGTTATCGATGTAACTGACTCAGTCGATGTCAGCCTACTGGACGGTAACGTCCATTTGGTTGTTACGACCACAGTCATTGACGATAATGGAGACGAAGTTGCCTCCGAAATCGTAGTGAATGACGATGGTACCGTTGACCTGATTCTCGATATCGAGGACGACGACAGTGGCGACGAAGTAGAGGTCGAAATCATCATTTCAGATCCGAGCGACGATAAGATAATCGATCGAAGCGAGATGACCGTGGTTTTGCCGGATCCTTTTGCAGACGATAACGTAGCCCTACGGATCGATAGCGACGGAGTGCTCGAAAACGAGAGCGGTTACTCGGTGGGAACCCTCAGCGCGATCGGAATCGAGGACGAACTCGATGGACCATTAAGCTATTCTATCGAGTCCGATAATTCAGGCCTCTTCGAGATAGTAGGAGACCAGATTAAGCTCAAGGACGATGCTCAAATCGATTTTGAAACAGCACCGGATGGCTACGAAGTACAAGTTCGTATAGAAAACGAAGATGGCGATGCCCTGATTCGCACCATCACGCTCCACGCCGTAGACACGAATGATCGCCCGGAGCTCGCGGCGATAGAAGTCTCCACAAACGAGGACTCTGCGATACACTTCGAAACTGAAACGTTCGAACAAGCTTTCTCGGACGTCGACTCTGACGACACCCTCTCTGCTATCCGCATCGAAAGCCTTCCGGAGAATGGTACGCTTCTGCTAAATGGTGCAGCGCTGGCCATTGGCCAAACCGTAGAAACGGCAGAAATTTCAAATATCTCCTTCCAACCTAATCAGGATTGGAACGGCCAAACCGAATTCCAATGGTCCGGCTTCGACGGAAATGATTGGTCCGAGAGCCCTGCCTCCATCACCATAGAAGTCGAGCAAGTAAACGATTCACCAATCGCGACGTTCTCAATAGGAACCCAATCGATCGCCGAAGATTTCGCATTCAGCTTCACCCTTCCTGAAACGTTGTTCGCAGACGCCGACGAAGGCGACGAGATCAGTTATTCCGCGACCCTACCCGACGGCAGTGAATTACCGGATTGGTTAAGCTTCGATCCCAGTACCCTCGAGTTCTACGGCACACCGGAAAACGAAGACGTGGGAATGGTCACCGTCCAGCTGATCGCCAGCGACGGACAGAGCCAAGCGGTCGAATACTTTGCCATCGTAGTTCAAAATACCAACGATGGTCCCGTGGCCTCTGCCATAATGGACCAAAAGGTGGAGGAGGATACCCCCTTCTCTCTCGACGCATCTGATTCCTTCTCCGATGCAGACCTCGGCGATACCTTAAGCTACACCGCCACACTGATGAACGGAAGCGAGCTTCCGGAGTGGCTGCATTTCGACGAAACGACAGGACTTTTTTCAGGCACCCCCAGCAACGAAGATATTGGGGAAATATCGGTTCTGGTTGTGGCTTCCGATGGGCAAGAGAACGCTTCCGAAATCTTCAGTATTGAAGTCGACAATACAAACGACAGTCCAACGGCGACCTATATTGCTCCCGTCGAAGCGACAGAAGACGCTTTGTTTATTTTTGATGCGTCTGATGCATTCGATGACGTGGACATCGACGACACTCTAACCTACTCCATACGGACGGAGGATGGCTCTGACCTGCCATCGTGGATTTCGATCAATCCCGCAACGGGCGAAATAACAGGCACACCAGACAATGAACAAGTTGGTAACCTGAGCCTCATTATTTCTGCCACCGATTCAAGCGGAGAAAGTGTATCCACTTCGCTAGAGATTTCGGTGACCAATACAAATGATGGTCCGATCGTTTCCACAGGAATCGTCGATCAATCAATTGCTGAAGATTCTGAGTTCTTCTTAGATGTATCCTCGAACTTCGAAGACCCAGACTTACTCGATTCGCTTTCCTATTCGGCAACGTTGGAAAATGGCGATCCGCTACCTTCTTGGCTCAGCTTCGATCCCTTTACTGTAACCTTCAGTGGCACTCCCGAAAACTCGGATATCGGAGCCGTCTCTGTTACGGTTTCCGCCACAGATGAATCAGGTGCCGCTACAAGCAGCTCATTCCGTATCCAAGTTGAAAACACAAACGACGGACCAGTAGCTTCAGCTATCTCAGACCAGACCACCGATGAAGATGCTATCTTCTCGATAAACGTTAGTGAAAGCTTCTCGGACGTGGACGCAGGAGACATTCTCACCTACTCCGCTACTTTGGAGAATGGCGACCCACTGCCAAACTGGCTGTCAATCGATTCCACTACCGGAGAGCTCTCAGGTACTCCGGAAAACGCTGATATAGGATCAATCTCCGTCAAGGTAACCGCCACAGACTCCGCGGGCACCGCCGCATCAGAGACATTCGCGATTCAAGTCGAGAACACAAACGACGGTCCAGTCGCTTCCACGATCTCAGATCATACCACAGATGAAGATGCCATCTTCTCGATAAACGTTAGTGAAAGCTTCTCAGACGTGGACGCAGGGGACATTCTCACCTACTCCGCTACTTTGGAGAATGGCGACCCGCTGCCAAACTGGCTATCGATCGATTCCACTACCGGAGAGCTCTCAGGTACTCCGGAAAACGCTGACATAGGATCAATCTCCGTTAAGGTAACCGCCACAGACTCCGCGGGCGCCACCGCATCAGAAACCTTCGCGATTCAGGTCGTGAACACCAACGACGGACCAGTCGCTTCACACATCTCAGACTGGACCACCGATGAAGATGCTGTCTTCTCGAAAGACGTTAGTGAAAGCTTCTCAGACGTGGACGCAGGAGACATTCTCACTTACTCCGCTACTTTGGATAATGGCGACCCGCTGCCAAACTGGCTATCAATCGATTCCACTACCGGAGAGCTCTCAGGTACTCCGGAAAACGCTGACATAGGATCAATCTCTGTTAAGGTAACCGCCACAGATTCCGCGGGCTCCACCGCATCAGAGACATTCGCGATTCAAGTCGAGAACACCAACGACGGACCAGTCGCTACAGCGGATTCTGCTTCAACCGATGATGCCAGCATCGTCGAAATCGACGCCCTCGCCAACGATATTGACATCGACGTGGGAGACGCCTTGTCGATCGTAAGCGCTTCGGTTCCTGAAGGGAAAGGCACTGTATCCATTGTTGACAACAAGATTGTATACGATCCCAGAGGAGCTTTCCCTAACCTCGCTTTGGGCAGTGGCGAGTCGGTAGAAATAAGCTACACAATTGAGGACAATGACGGTGCCCAAAGTACTACTACGGCCACAGTCCTCGTCCAAGGAGACGACAGCTTAGTCGTCCTAGACGATGCCGCAAACGAGATTGAGACTTCGGATATCGCGAACCGCGTCTACGGTCGTGATGGAAACGATCGAATAGAGAGTGCCGGAGGGGAGGACTTCGTTCACGGGGGAGCTGGAGACGACGTTCTCGTAGGTGGGGATGGAAACGACGTTCTCCTAGGTGGGGATGGAGATGATACAATCTCCGGAGGAGATGGAGTCGATGTAATCTACGGAAACTCCGGAGCGGATAATATTGATGGAGGAGCGGGTGACGACAGATTGTATGTAGATGCCCAAGACACGATCCAAGGCGGCGACGGCTACGACAAGGTCTACGTAAAGGATGATTCCGGCGTCACCATAAATACCGTTGAATCTTCAATCGAAGAAGTGATTGGAGATTCTGGAAACGACACCTTCGACGCAACTGGTTCTGAGACTTCCGTGCGCCTAGACGGAAGAGAAGGAGATGACACCTTACTTGGCGGTGACGCTGGCGACGTGCTTTGGGGACGTGAAGGAGACGACATGATCCTGGGCGGCGATGGTAATGACGTCATTTACGGGGGAGACGGAACTGACATCATTGATGGTGGTGCAGGCGACGACAGGTTGTATGTAGATGCCCAAGACACGATCCAAGGTGGAGACGGGTACGACAAGGTCTACGTAAAGGATGATTCCGGTGTCACCATTAATACCGTCGAATCTTCAATCGAAGAAGTGATTGGAGATTCTGGAAACGACACCTTCGACGCAACTGGTTCTGAGACTTCCGTGCGTTTGGACGGTGCAGCAGGAGATGACACCATACTGGGCGGTTATGCCGGAGACGTACTTATTGGTGGCGATGGAAACGACACGATAACAGGTGGCGATGGAGCGGACGTCATCTACGGGAACGCTGGAGCCGATGTGCTTGATGGCGGAGCAGGCGATGATAGGCTGTATATAGATTCTGAAGACACTGTAGACGGTGGAGACGGCTACGATACCGTTAAGGTCAAAGACACCGAGGGCGTTAATCTGAATCTGACAGACGCCTCGATTGAACGTGCCTATGGAGACACTGGAGATGACTCCTTCGATGCAAGTGGATCCACTGAGCAGGTCTACATCGACGCTGGGGAAGGCAACGATACCATCGTAGGCGGTGAGGCGAACGATACCCTCAAGGGTGGATCAGGAGATGATACGATTTTCGCTAGCGCTGGAACTGACAGCATATATGGCGGCGATGGTGAAGATACTCTCATTCTGACCGGTGATCGTTCTGAGTACTCAATCGATCTTTCGGAAGACGGAAAGTTCACCATACGTGATACCGTCGCTGATCGCGATGGAGTCAGTGATGTTAGAGAGGTAGAAAATTTCGTCTTCAACGGGGTCGCCTACACCGCTGAACAGGTCCTGCACGGCGATATCGAAGTCAACCAGGAGATCGCTGACCAAAATGCCACAGAGGACATCAATTTCAGTCTATCGACATCCGATACATTTACAGCATTCGACGCAGGGGATACGCTAACCTTCTCAGCCACCCTCGAAAACGGGGATCCACTTCCAGATTGGCTCACTATAGATCCAGAAACAGGCGACCTCTCTGGATCTCCAGAAAATGGTGATGTCGGAGCTATTTCGGTCAAAGTTACCGTTTCAGACGAGAACGGAGCAAGTGCCTCAGATATCTTCGGTATTGAGGTAGAGAATACAAATGACGGCCCGATCGCATCTGCAATCAGCAACCAAACCGTCGACGAGGATTCTGCATTCTCCTTGGACGCCTCTGCCAACTTTACCGATGTCGATCAAGGAGACACCCTCAGCTACTCCGCAACGCTACAAGACGGGACTGCCCTACCAGCGTGGTTAAGTATCGACTCGAGCACAGGAATAATATCAGGCACTCCTCTCAACGAGGACGTAGGCTTGTTAGCTGTAAAGGTAGTCGCGACCGATCAATCTGGTGCGACGGCTTCAGATAACTTCACCATTCAGATTTTAAATACGAATGATGGTCCAGTTGCAGACGTAATCCCAGACCAAACGACCGACGAAGATGCACTGTTCACTCTCGATGTTTCAGACAGCTTCTCAGACGTAGACGCAGGCGACACCCTATCCTATTCCGCTACTTTGAGCGACGGATCCCCTCTCCCCTCTTGGCTTTCGATTGACTCCGAAACCGGGCTACTCAGCGGAACCCCGCGCAACGCAAACGTGGGAGATCTTGAAATCACCGTTGTCGCAAACGATGGAGAAGCAACCGCTCAAAGCAACGTTCTACTAGAAGTTCTGAACACGAACGATGGACCAATAGTCAGCTCCGCAATATCGAACCAGACTACCGACGAGGACGCTGCCTTCACACTTGATTCATCAACACACTTTTCTGATCAAGACATCGGCGACAGCTTGACCTATTCGGCTTCCTTGGCCGACGGAACAGGACTTCCTGCCTGGCTTTCAATCGATCCTGATACAGGTATTTTGACTGGGACTCCAGAAAATGGAGACGTAGGAATGATCTCAGTGACTGTTGTAGCCTCAGATGGGCAAGCTACAGCTTCTGATACATTCTCGATTACCGTTGAGAACACGAATGATGGACCGACCGTCACGGAGGTCATCGCAGACTCCACAGCACAAGAGGACTCCTCGTTTAGTCTGGATATTTCAGACAAGTTTGTAGACGAGGACTCTGCAACTACCCTCGCTTACTCCGCGACTTTAGAGGATGGATCCCCTCTCCCAAGTTGGATGCAGTTCAACTCCGAAACGGGTATTTTCTCCGGCACGCCAAACAACAATGATGTCGGCATCGTATCCATCACGGTAAGCGCTAGCGACGGATTAGAATCGACCAGCCAAACCTTTACACTCGAGGTTGAAAACACGAATGACGCCCCGACTGTCACAACCTCGATCGATAATGTGGATACATATGAGGACGACGCTTTCACGCTCGAAACAGCGGACAGCTTCGCGGACGTCGATAGCGGAGATGTTCTTACTTACTCTGCTACTTTGCTCGATGGATCTCCGCTTCCGACATGGCTAATCTTCGACACCTCAACAGGAACATTTTCCGGTACTCCTCTCAATGCAGACGTCGGGACGATCAACGTAACAGTTACCGCATCAGACGGCATTGAGAGTGCATCAAGTTCATTCGAAATCGAGGTAATCAATACAAACGATCGCCCCGTAGCGACAGCTATCCAAAATCAAGACATTGATGAGGACAGCGTATTCCTAGTCGAGGCTTCCAATCACTTCACCGACTACGACCTTGGCGATACTCTGACCTACTCGGCGACCTTGGAAGACGGGACACCGCTTCCCTCTTGGCTCACCATAGATTCCATAACGGGCGAACTGACAGGCACTCCAGAAAATGGAGATGTTGGCACCATCAGCGTAACTGTAGTAGCGACTGACCAAGCAGGAGAATTCGCATCGAACACTTTTAATATCAAAGTCTCGAATACAAACGATGGTCCTACCGCGACAACTATTGACGACCAAAATGTAGCAGAGGACTCATTGTTCAGTCTAAGCGTTGCGGATAATTTCTCAGACGAAGACGTAGGCGACAGCCTAACATTCACTGCTTCAATGCAGGATGGAAGCAGCCTACCAGACTGGCTTTCTTTTAATTCGGAAACAGGGGAGTTTTCTGGAACGCCCACTAACGACGACGTCGATTCGATTGAGTTGTTAGTATCCGCCAGCGATGGCGAGGCTAGCGTCGCTAAATCGTTCACGCTCACAGTGGACAATACAAACGATGGGCCAACCCTGTCAGCCACCATATCTGATACCAATGCGGTTGAAGACTCAGCCTTCTCGTTTGATGTTTCCAGCAATTTCTCAGACGTGGACGCGGGAGACACCCTAAGCTATTCGGCTACCCTCGAAGACGGATCGCCTCTTCCAAGCTGGCTAACTATCGACGATGCAACAGGACAGCTCTCGGGAACACCGGAAAATGCCGATGTAGGAACGATCTCGGTATCCGTGACTGCGACCGATAGCGAGGGCTCTTCCGTCCAGGATACATTTAGTATCACAATTGAAAATACAAACGATGGTCCCACAGCTAGCGTCATAGATAGCCAGGACGTCGACGAAGATTCACTCTTCACTCTGGACGCTTCAAACTATTTTGCAGACGAAGACATCGGAGATACCATGAGCTATTCCGCAACGCTCTCCGATGGGTCAGCTCTTCCCTCATGGCTTTCTATCGATTCCGAAACAGGCGAATTGTCCGGAACCCCGCGTAATGACGATATCGGCACCGTAACGCTAAAGATAACAGCGACTGATGGGGTCGAATCCGCGGAGACCTCTTTTGATCTTTCCGTAGCCAACACAAACGACGGACCGGTGGCGACGACGATTTTCGACCAGACCACTGACGAAGATGCAGCGTTCTCACTCGACGTCTCAGGTAACTTCTCAGACGCGGACGTTGGAGACACACTCACCTACTCGGCCACTCTGGCGAACGGTGACCAGCTTCCAAGCTGGCTGTCGATAAATCCAACTACAGGTGAACTCTCAGGCACTCCGGAAAACGGAGACGTTGGATCATACTCAGTAACCATAACGGCAACCGACGCTGCAGGATCATCAGCCTCTGATACCTTCGATATTCAGGTCGACAATACAAACGACGGGCCAGTCGTAAACACGTCCCAAGCTCAAACTCTGTGGAGTGAGAATTTCACAGATGAGTCTACTGGGGATACAATTGGCAATAACGGTGCATGGACAACAGATGATTCAGCGGCTGACTCAACAGCTATTCACAGTGTACAAAACGGAGCGTACAGTTTTGCGAAAACAACCATTTCTAGTGACAACGATGACGCTCTCGTAAAACTACAGACGCAATCCATCGACATTTCAGGTAAGACGAATCTCGAACTATCGTTCGATCTCATGAGTGAAGGAACGCTGGAAGAATCTGGAGGTTGGCTAGATTACTTTCAAGTGATAGCAATCGTAGACGGAGTCCCTACCGAAATACTTAGACAAGACGGGAACCTGACCCAGGGTGATGGAGCATTCTACAATTTTACCCTAACGAATCTTCCAGAAGGCGACAACCTCATTCTTTCCTTCGAAGCCAAAACAACGGGAGCATCTGAGATTTACGCGCTCGACAATATCCAACTAGATGGCGAGCCGATCCTCCTGACAGACCAAACTATCTACGAGGATGCGGCTTTCACTATCGATTCATCTTCCAACTTTACCGACGAAGACGCAGGCGACACGCTCACCTACTCAGCGACCCTTGAAAGCGGACTCCCGCTGCCAAGCTGGCTATCCATCGATTCCGAGACAGGCGAGCTCTCAGGCACTCCAGAAAACGGAGACGTCGGGGTAATCTCCGTTACGGTAACAGCAACCGACGGATCAGGAGAGACCGCTTCAGACACATTTAGTATCCAAGTCGAAAACACAAACGACGGACCGACCGCGTCTGCGATCTCAGACCAGACCACGGACGAGGATTCCGCGTTCTCATTGGACGTCTCAGGCAACTTCTCAGACGTAGACGCGGGAGACACTCTCACTTACTCAGCTACACTCGAAAGCGGACTCCCGCTGCCAAGCTGGCTCTCGATTGACTCCGCGACTGGCGAACTCTCCGGCACACCAGAGAACGGCGACGTAGGATCAATCTCCGTAACCGTCACCGCCACAGACGAGTCAGGTGCCACCGCTTCCGACACCTTCGGTATCCAGGTCGACAACACAAACGACGGACCAACCGCGTCCGCAATATCAGACCAGACAACCGACGAGGACGCGGCATTCAGCTTGGACGTCTCGGGCAACTTCGACGACGTCGACGCTGGCGACACCCTCACCTACTCCGCCACTCTCGAAAGCGGACTCCCATTGCCAAGCTGGCTCTCGATTGACTCCGCGACTGGCGAACTCTCAGGCACTCCAGAAAACGGGGACGTAGGGTCCATCTCCATTACCGTCACCGCAACCGACGAGTCAGGAGCCACCGCATCCGACACATTTGGTATCCAGGTCGACAACACAAACGACGGACCAACCGCGTCTGCAATCTCAGACCTGACAACCGACGAGGACGCAGCATTCAGCTTGGATGTCTCGGGCAACTTCTCAGACGTAGACGCAGGCGATAGCCTCACTTACTCCGCCACTCTCGAAAGCGGACTCCCGCTGCCAAGCTGGCTATCTATTGACTCCGCGACTGGCGAGCTATCCGGTACGCCAGAAAACGGGGATGTAGGGTCAATCTCCATTACGGTAACAGCAACCGACGGATCAGGAGAGACCGCTTCAGATACATTTAGTATCCAAGTCGAAAACACAAACGACGGACCGACCGCCACCGCAATCTCCGACCAAACTACCGACGAGGACGCGGCTTTCAGCCTGGATGTCTCAGGCAACTTCTCAGACGTAGACGCGGGAGACACCCTCACCTACTCCGCCACACTCGAAAGCGGACTCCCGCTGCCAAGCTGGCTCTCTATAGACTCCGTAACTGGCGAGCTCTCCGGCACCCCAGAGAACGGCGACGTAGGATCCATCTCCGTAACCGTCACTGCCACAGACTCTACTGGAGCAACCGCGTCAGACACATTAGGCATCCAGATCGAGAATACAAACGACGGACCAACGGCTATCGCCATCTCCGACCAGACCACGGACGAGGATTCCGCGTTCTCATTGGACGTCTCAGGCAACTTCTCAGACGTAGACGCGGGAGACACTCTCACTTACTCAGCTACACTCGAAAGCGGACTCCCGCTGCCAAGCTGGCTCTCGATTGACTCCGCGACTGGCGAACTCTCCGGCACACCAGAGAACGGCGACGTAGGATCAATCTCCGTAACCGTCACCGCCACAGACGAGTCAGGCGCCACCGCTTCCGACACCTTCGGTATCCAGGTCGACAACACAAACGACGGACCAGTTGTATCCGACGCCTCACCTAGCGGACTACAAGCCTCTTACTTCAACCTTGAAACAGCCCCCACTCAACTCTCCGATATAGATTTTGAGGCTACTCCCGATCACGTTGCAAACGTATCGGAAATAAACTACTTTATCGGCGAGGCCGAGATATACGACGGAGGTCCGGTTGATAATGTTGCGGTCAAGTACGAGGGAGATATTCATGTAGACGAGACCGGCACTTGGAGCTTCCAAGTCGGAGGGGACGACGGTTACAGGCTTTTCATAGACGGCGAGGAGGTTCTCGCAATGGACGGACTGCATGGACATGCCTCCACCACCGGTTCAATCGAGCTCACAGAAGGCTCGCACTCAATCCAACTCCTATACTTTGAACAAGGCGGGAGCTCCAGTCTTAAGCTGGAATGGCAAGGACCGAGCGATTCTTCTTTTTCCGTCATCGACAGCGAGTCACTTTCTCCCCCTCAAATTGCAACCGAAGACTCAGCATTCAGTCTAGACGTCTCTGGCAATTTTAACGACGTCGATGAAGGTGACACCCTAACCTACTCGGCGACGCTTGAAAACGGTGACCCCTTGCCAGAATGGCTCTCAGTCGATTCCCTAACGGGTGAGCTATCGGGGAATCCAGAAAACGAAGACGTGGGCTCCATATCCGTAACTGTCACCGCAACAGATTCAGCTGGGGCCACAGCATCTGACACATTCAGTATCCGGGTTGAAAATACAAACGATGGACCAACAGCCTCCGCCATTTCAAACCAGACAACAGATGAAGACGCAGTCTTCAGTCTAGACGTTTCGGGTAACTTCTACGACATAGATGCTGGCGACACGTTCACTTACACCGCGACCTTAGAAAACGGTGATGATCTCCCTGGTTGGCTGTCTATAGACTCCGAAACTGGCGAACTCTCAGGCATTCCAGAAGATGTTGATGTCGGGTCAATTTCCGTAACGGTAACCGCGACAGACTCAGGTGGAGCAACCGCTTCTGAAACATTTGGTATCCAAGTTAATAACACAAACGACGGACCAATTGCGAGCCCGATGGGGCAAAGCGGGCTGCGAGCGTCGTACTACGACCTCGATTCAGCCCCGACCCAGCTCTCTGACATAGACTTTGACGCCACCCCGGACTTCATCGAGGTCGTTTCAGAGGTCAACATGTCAGTCGGAGCAGGAGAGGTATACTCCGGAGGGCAATCCGACAACGTCGCGGTGAAATACGAAGGCTACATCGAAGTCGACGAGACCGGAACATGGAATTTTCAGGTTTCAGGAGATGACGGTTACAGACTTTTTATCGATGGCGAGGAGGTTCTAGCTCTTGACGGTCTCCACGGCCACTTGTCGACCACCGGATCAGTCGAACTGGACGAAGGCTCGCACTCCATCGAGCTCATTTACTTCGAGAGGGATGGCGGTTCCAGCCTTACGTTGGAATGGCAAGGACCGAGCGATTCAGAGTTTTCCATCATAGGCAGCGAATCGCTAACTACTCCAGACCTAGTACAAACTGCAACAGAGGACCTCGCATTCTCACTCGACATTTCAGGCAACTTCTCGGACGTAGATGAAGGAGACACCCTCTCCTACTCCGCGACTCTCGAGGATGGCTCGCCACTGCCAAGCTGGCTCTCTATCGACCCTGCTACAGGTGAGATATCTGGCACGCCAGAAAACGGGGACGTCGGGTTAATTTCCATAACTGTCACCGCCACCGACGAGTCAGGAGCAACAGCATCCGACACTTTCGGGATCCAAGTCGACAACACAAACGACGGCCCGACTGCATCCGCCATATCTGATCAGACCACCGACGAGGATGCGGCATTCTCTCTCGACGTCTCGGGAAACTTCTCAGATGTCGATGTAGGAGACACGCTTACCTATTCCGCCACTCTCGAGAACGGAGATTCACTCCCAAGCTGGCTCTCTATTGATAGCGAAACAGGCGAACTCTCGGGCACGCCCGAAAATGGGGACGTAGGATCATACTCAGTAACCGTAACGGCAACCGACACTGCAGGATCATCAGCGTCCGACACCTTCGGCATCCAGGTAGACAATACAAACGACGGGCCAACGGCTACAGCCATCTCTGATCAAACGGCAACGGAAGATTTCTTATTCACATTCGATATCACCGATAACTTTTCCGATGTCGATGTCGGTGATAATCTAAGCTACGAAGCCACCTTAGCCGACGGTTCAACTCTCCCTTCCTGGCTAAGTTTTGATGGGGCAACGGGTCAATTTTCAGGTACTCCCGATACCTACGATCTCGGAACGCTAGAGGTTAAAGTAGTAGCGAGTGATGGTGAGGCGACCACAGAACAAACCTTCTCAATCCTTGTCGAGAAGACCAACGATTTAATAACTGCTACGGTCGATGTAGACTCCTCTGCGAACACTGTCGCAGAGAACGCTAGCGAAGGAACGACAGTAGGTGTCACCGCTTCGGCTTCAGACGCCGACGCAGGTGATACCGTCACATACTCCGTGGACGACGCACGATTCACAGTAGACTCGGACGGAGTCGTCACCGTCGCCGCAGGTGCCTCCTTCGACGCCGAAACCGAAGCATCCATAGACATCGTCGTCACAGCAACATCATCCGACGGATCCACTTCAAACGAAACGTTCACTGTCGCGGTAAGCGACGTTGACGAATACGACGTATCCGCAGTTTCTGACACGGATTCGGACGCTAATACCATCGCCGAGAACGCATCCGAAGGAACGACCGTTGGCGTAACTGCTTCGGCGTCAGATGCCGACTCGACGGAAAACGTCACTTACTCCGTAGACGACGCTCGATTCACAGTGGACTCGAACGGAGTGGTCACAGTTGCAGCAGGAGCTTCCTTCGACGCGGAAACCGAAGCGTCCATCGACATCGTCGTCACAGCGACTTCATCCGACGGATCCACTTCGAACGAGACCTTCACCGTCAACGTCTCGGACGTAGACGAATACGACGTATCCGCCGTATCGGACACAGACGCTACGGCTAACACAATCGCCGAGAACGCATCCGAAGGAACGACCGTTGGCGTAACTGCTTCGGCGTCAGATGCCGACTCGACGGACAACGTCACTTACTCCGTCGACGACGCACGTTTCACAGTAGATTCGAACGGAGTTGTCACCGTCGCCGCGGGAGCTTCCTTCGACGCGGAGACCGAAGCGTCCATAGACATAGTCGTCACAGCAACATCGTCAGACGGATCCACTTCGAACGAGACCTTCACCATCGCGGTAAGCGACGTTGACGAGTACGACGTATCCGCCGTATCGGACACAGACGCTACAGCTGACACCATCGCGGAGAACGCGTCCGAAGGAACGACTATAGGTGTAACCGCCACTGCTGCAGACGCAGACTCGACCGATACCGTCGCCTTCTCCGTGGACGACGCACGTTTCACAGTAGACTCGAACGGAGTGGTCACCGTCGCCGCGGGAGCCTCTTTCGACGCCGAAACCGAAGCCTCCATAGACATCGTCGTCACAGCCACATCGTCAGACGGATCCACCTCAAACGAAACTTTCACCATCGCGGTAAGCGACGTCGACGAGTATGACGTATCCGCCGTCTCGGACACAGACGCTACGGCCAACACAATCGCCGAAAACGCGTCCGAAGGCGCAACCGTTGGTGTTACCGCTTCGGCTACAGACGCCGACGCCACCGACAACGTCACCTACTCGGTCGACGACGCACGCTTCACCGTAGACTCGAACGGAGTCGTCACCGTCGCCGCGGGAGCTTCCTTCGACGCCGAAACCGAAGCCTCCATCGACATCGTCGTCACTGCAACTTCTTCAGACGGATCCACTTCAAACGAAACATTCACCGTCAACGTCTCGGATGTAGACGAATACGACGTATCCGCTATTACAGACGCAGACGCTACATCTGACGTTGTTTCCGAGGATGCATCAAATGGAACCATCGTAGGCATAACAACCTCGGCATCAGATGCCGACGCAACCAACAATACCGTAACCTACTCAATTACCAGCGACCCGAGCGGTGCATTTGAGATTAATACCACGACTGGAGTTGTCACGATTGCAGACTCAAGTGCTCTGGACTACGAAAGCGCGACGAGTCATACGATTGAGATTACGGCGACATCATCTGACGGATCTGTATCAAGTAAGAACTACGCTGTATCGGTTGAAGATGTTAACGAAACACCAGTCGTTTCTCCAATCGCAGACCAAACGACCGACGAGGACGCAGCTTTCTCATTGGACGCCTCAGGTTACTTCTCGGACGTCGACGCTGGCGACACGCTCACCTACTCAGCTACCCTGCTAAACGGCAATCCCCTGCCAAGCTGGCTCTCCATCGATTCCGTAACCGGCGAACTTTCGGGCACGCCAGAAAACGGGGACGTCGGTTCCATATCAGTCACCGTAACAGCCACGGACTCCGCAGGAGCGACCGCGTCCGACACCTTCGGGATCCAAGTCGACAACACGAACGACGGACCGACCGCGACCGCCATCGCCGACCAAACCACAGACGAGGACGCAGCCTTCAGCCTCGACGTATCCGGAAACTTCTCCGACGTAGACGCAGGCGACACGCTCACCTACTCCGCGACACTCGAGAATGGCGACCCGCTTCCGAGCTGGTTATCGATCGACTCCGAGACGGGCCTGCTGTCCGGCACTCCCGAAAATGACGACGTAGGAACCATCTCGGTTACTGTGACCGCTACCGACTCGGCCGGAGCTACCGCTTCCGACACATTCGGATTACAAGTAGATAACGTGAATGACGCTCCAGTCACGACTTCAAGCAATACGTCTGGACTCAGAGCGTCATATTTCGATGTCGGAACAAGCGTGAGTCAACTATCAGATATCGATTTCACTAGCACACCTGATTACGAAGACGTCGTAACAGAAGTTAATTTCAATGTGACAACCTCATCAGCCTATACGGGAGGAGATACCGATTGTTTCGGAATACGCTACGACGGAAATATCGTCGTGGATGAGTCTGGGACCTGGAATTTCAGGGTGACTGGAGATGATGGATACAAACTCTTCATAGATGGGGTTGAAGTTATAAACCTAGACTACCAACACAGTGCCACCGCGACTACGGGTAGCATCGACCTCAGCGAAGGTGAGCACACCATAGAACTCTACTATTTCGAGGCTTGGG